>NZ_JBRKNV010000003.1:0-182174 GCF_053010305.1 Streptococcus sp. Z554 | reverse complement strand
TAAATTTCAGTTAAAATACGTCAATTGCTTCTAATCAGACAAAAATCAGACAAAACCACATTATAAAAACAAAAAAACCTAGAAACGTTGATTTCATAGGCTTTTGGTATATTGTCTTACTTAACTTCTGTAAACACAACGTGTTTGCGAAGTTTTGGTGAGTATTTCTTCAATTGAAGACGGTCTGGAGTGTTACGTTTATTTTTAGAAGTAAGGTACAAGCGTTCACCAGATTCTTTGTGTTCGAGTGTAATATTTACGCGCATGGTATCTCCCTTCTATTATTCAGCTGATGCAGCTTTAGCGATCTTACGTCCTTTGTAGTATCCTTGAAGTGATACACGGTGAGAACGTGAGTAATCTCCAGTAGTTTCGTCAAAGTTTACAGATGGAGCTGTTACTTTGTAGTGTGTACGACGTTTGTTTTTCTTCGCTTTTGACGTGCGACGTGCAGGTACTGCCATTTTGATTTCTCCTTTTAGTATGTATATTCGATTCAATCTTGTGATTTTCATCAACCATACTAGAATAACACATTTTTTTTGTAAAGTAAAGTTACTTGACAAAAAAAGATAAAAATTTTTTAAAATTCCTTGCTAAATTGTCTGAAAATTCAAGAATTTTCTTCTGTTATTCAGGTAAAATTTGTGCTATAATGGTAAAAACTGAAATGAGAGGGACTTAAATGACAGAATTAGATAAACGTCACCGCAGTAGCATTTATGACAGCATGGTCAAATCACCAAACCGCGCTATGCTCCGTGCGACTGGAATGACAGATAAGGACTTTGAAACACCGATTGTCGGAGTTATTTCGACTTGGGCGGAAAATACCCCTTGTAACATTCACTTGCATGATTTCGGGAAATTGGCGAAAGAAGGTATCAAATCTGCTGGTGCTTGGCCGGTTCAATTTGGAACCATTACTGTAGCGGACGGGATTGCCATGGGAACACCAGGTATGCGTTTCTCCCTAACATCTCGTGATATCATCGCAGACTCTATCGAGGCAGCTATGGGCGGTCACAACGTGGATGCCTTTGTCGCTATCGGTGGCTGTGACAAGAACATGCCTGGTTCTATGATTGCCATTGCCAATATGGATATTCCAGCCATTTTCGCCTATGGGGGAACCATTGCACCGGGTAATCTTGATGGCAAAGATATTGACTTGGTTTCTGTATTTGAGGGAATCGGAAAATGGAACCACGGCGATATGACTGCTGAGGACGTAAAACGTCTCGAGTGTAATGCCTGTCCTGGACCTGGTGGTTGTGGTGGTATGTATACAGCTAATACCATGGCTACTGCTATTGAAGTTTTGGGGATGAGTTTGCCAGGTTCTTCTTCTCACCCAGCTGAATCTGCTGACAAGAAAGAAGACATCGAAGCAGCCGGTCGTGCAGTTGTCAAAATGCTTGAACTTGGTATCAAGCCTTCAGATATCTTGACTCGTGAAGCTTTTGAAGATGCTATTACAGTGACAATGGCTCTCGGTGGTTCTACTAACGCCACTCTTCACTTGCTTGCTATTGCCCACGCAGCTAATGTTGACTTGTCACTTGAGGACTTTAATACGATCCAAGAGCGTGTGCCTCACTTGGCTGACTTGAAACCATCTGGTCAGTATGTCTTCCAAGACCTCTACGAAGTTGGTGGTGTGCCTGCGGTTATGAAGTACTTGCTGGCAAATGGATTCCTTCATGGAGACCGCATCACATGTACTGGTAAGACTGTCGCTGAAAACTTAGCTGACTTTGCAGACCTCACGCCAGGTCAAAAAGTCATCATGCCACTTGAAAATCCAAAACGTGCGGATGGTCCATTAATCATCTTGAACGGTAATCTTGCTCCCGACGGTGCAGTTGCCAAAGTATCAGGTGTGAAGGTTCGTCGTCACGTTGGACCTGCTAAAGTCTTTGACTCAGAAGAAGATGCTATCCAAGCTGTCCTGTCAGATGAAATCGTAGATGGTGATGTTGTCGTTGTTCGTTTCGTTGGACCTAAGGGTGGTCCTGGTATGCCTGAAATGCTATCACTTTCATCAATGATTGTTGGTAAAGGTCAAGGAGACAAGGTTGCCCTCTTGACAGACGGACGTTTCTCTGGTGGTACTTATGGACTGGTTGTTGGACATATCGCTCCTGAAGCTCAGGATGGTGGACCAATCGCCTACCTTCGTACAGGTGATATCGTTACGGTTGACCAAGATACGAAAGAAATTTCCATGGCCGTATCCGATGAAGAGCTTGAAAAACGTAAGGCAGAAACAACCTTGCCACCACTCTATAGCCGTGGTGTCCTCGGTAAGTATGCTCATACCGTATCTTCTGCTTCACGTGGTGCCGTTACAGATTTCTGGAATATGGAACAATCTGGTAAAAAATAAGCAAATCAAAAGCAAGCCTCAACTGGCTTGCTTTTTTATATTTTCAAAATAAATAATTATCGTGGAGGTAACCCTAAGGCTATACGCCCATAACGACTAATGCGTGTAATCTTCCATGCTGGAGACCAGGTAACCTCTACCTTGACATCCTCAATTCCATCAATTTGTTTCAAGCCTGCCACAATCTCAATTGGCAGACTTTCTGCACAGTCACAGGCAGTATCCGTGAAGGTCATAACAACTGTACAAAGCCCAGCCTCATCTAAATGAATCTCATAAATCAATCCAAGATTGTATACATCTAACTCTACATCTGTATCATAAACTTTTTCGAGTACTTCAATGATTTGATCTTCCAATACTAGAGCACGGTTATTGATCTTGATGTCTTCTCTCATTGCATTCCCTCCATTTTTAGACTGCACCTATTTTCTCATAATTCTGACAATTTGGCAAGTTTTTCCCAATTCTCTTTAAAGCAAAAAAGTAGAGATACAATCTCTACTTTTTAGTGTTTATTTTGATTTGACAGGTTTATCTGCAAGAGCTTTAACGGCAGCATTAATGGTTTCTGCGTAAAGTTTTGCTCCTTCATCCTGCTTGGTAGTATCACTACCGAAGTGAACCTGGTCTGTTCCCTTCCAAATATCTGGATGATCTTTGGCTACCTGGTTCCAATCTGCAAGTGCAATATATGGATATTTTTGTGCTAATTCACGCGCATAGCTTGCGTACTGCTCTACATAAGGTTGCGTTTCCTGAGTTGTATCCCCCTCATATGGAGTTACTAAGACCAGTTGATGCCCCTTCGGTAGATTTGTTATCAGTAGATCCAAATCAGCCTTATAATTCTCAGGATTATTAACACCTGTCGCAATGACTACAATTTTAGGCAAGGCTTTATTCTGACTGTAATTCAGCATCAGTTCATTTGCCTGTTTGGTATTTCGACTGACCTGACCATCAATCTGAGCATCTGGTAAGATTTCTTTTAGTCCTTCAGAGGCACGCAAGGTGACAGAATCTCCAATGATGGACACGCCATCAGCTATGTTGTAGCGACTAGCTTCTGCTTGATCTGCCATCGTTTTTGTTCGAATGATATTGGTTTGAGCCTGATTGAGACCATTAACCATCAAATCCATTTCAAATGCGCCTACTTGAGGAGCTATCACTATCACGACAAGGGTAATCAGACCAAGTACTCCAGCACTACCAGCAAAGATTGGTTTAATGTGCGGAATTTCTTTTGCCTTTTGCAAGAGTTCAGTAGATTTTCCTACGATCAACGGTTCGATCACATAGAAAGAAAGGGTTGCGAAAAGATAAGAAAAGATAGTCGTTAAAATCACTGCCGGTAGATTGCTCATCAGCTGAGAGAAGATAATATAAAACGGCCAGTGGAATAGATAAACAGCATAGCTAGTATCTGCTAAGAAGCTAATCACCTTTGGTTCTTCGATTGTCGGTGTTTTATCATGCAAAATGCGTGCTGCAACAATCATCAGAAGCGCAGCTAAGCTTGCCAACAAGAAGCCGAATAAATAGGCAAAGAGATAGGTAAATTTCACAAAGAAGGTCAGTAAGAGCAAGACTCCAAGGCCAGCTCCAAAGACTAGCAAGGTCTTCCTCAAATCCAAGGTTCGATTCAAACGTTTAAGAAGTGGTGTTGTATGCCGAACTCCTATCACAGTAGCAAGCACACTACCTAAGAAGAATGGATAAACATGAGTCAAACTTGAAAAGTATACTGTTGAGTAGGAACTTACTATAAAGCTACCGATAAACATAGAAAGGAAACTGATGATAAAGGCAGCTGATGAAAGTAGAAAGATCGTTCCTCGTAGTTGTCCGCCTGACTTCGCTCGCTTAGATAGGAACCAGACTGCCAAACCCCACAAGATATAATAATGAACTTCAACAGCTAAGCTCCAGTTGTGAACAAAGAGATGAGGGATAAACTGAGATTCGTAACTTCCTCCTGTCAACATTTCATAGAAGTTCGTCATAAATCCTAAAACACCGGCAATCTGCCCACCAATTCCTGCCACATAATCTTGGCGAACCAAGAAGGTGAAGGGCATGATGACAAGAATCATTAAAACAACCGGTGGAAAAATCCGATAGAAACGTCTTCTATAAAATCCTAAAATATCAATCTTCCCTTTTTGACCAAATTCTTCTAATAAAAGTGAAGTGATTAGAAAACCTGAGAAGGTAAAGAAGACATCAACCCCGAAGAAACCTCCTGGGAAAGCCGTCTGAAAGAAATGATACAAGAGTACCAAAAGCAAACCTGTAATCCTAATCAAGGAAAACCATTTAATACGCATACGAGTTAATTCTCCATTCATTAGATTGGCAAAAAAGCCATCTAACTTTCATTCATAGTACCTTTATTTTATCAAAAAATACAGAAAAATCCTAAGATAAAACTTAGGATTTTTAGTGGATATCAAGCTACATTTAGAAATTGCGCCCTGACTTGTTATAACCATATTTTTCAATAAAATATTCACGAAATTCCAGGAGATTATCATCCATGATAGCCTGGCGAACCTGCTTCATCAGATTGAGCAAGAAGTAGAGATTATGGTAACTTGTCAAGCGGATACCAAAGGTTTCATCGGCCTTAAGCAAGTGGCGCAGATAAGCACGGGTATAATTCTTACATGTGTAGCAATCACACTCTGGATCAAGTGGTGTAAAGTCCTCCGCAAACTGAGCGTTCTTGACAACCAAGCGACCTTGACTGGTCATACAAGTCCCATTACGGGCGATACGAGTCGGCAAAACACAGTCAAACATATCGACACCACGGATGACACCATCAATCAAGCTATCTGGCGCTCCTACTCCCATCAAGTAACGAGGTTTGTTCTCAGGAAGCAGTTGGGTCGTAAAGTCCAAAACTGCATTCATCTCTTCGTGGGTTTCTCCAACTGCTAGTCCTCCGATAGAGTAGCCTGGGAAGTCCATACTTACAAGGTCTTGAGCTGATTGACGGCGAAGATCTTCAAATCCTGCTCCCTGTACAATCCCAAATAAACCTTGGTCGTGCGGACGACGGTGAGCATTTAACCCACGCTCAGCCCAACGGCTGGTACGTTCGATCGATTTTTTCACATAATCATAAGGTTGATAAAATTGGGGACATTCGTCAAAGGACATCATGATGTCTGAGCCTAGATTGTTCTGAATAGAAATGGCCTTTTCAGGTGAAAGAAACATCTTAGAACCGTTGAGGTGGTTCTTGAAGGTTACCCCTTCTTCTGTAATATTACGGCTGTCTGCTAGGGAATACACTTGGAATCCACCGCTATCCGTTAAGATTGGTTGGTCCCAATTCATGAACTTGTGAAGACCTCCAGCACGGGCAATGAGTTCGTCCCCAGGGCGAAGCCACAAGTGATAGGTATTGGATAGGATAATCCCTGAACCCATCTCTTTCAATTCTTCTGGCGACTGAGTCTTGACCGTTGCCTGAGTCCCTACTGGCATAAACATAGGCGTCGGGAAGGTGCCATGGGGTGTGATAATCTCACCCAAACGAGCTCCAGTGTGTTTTTCTTTTTTAATCAATCGATATTTGATTGGCGAATCTGACATTTTTTACCTCCGAAGCTGGGAAAGACAGTCCCAGTTCTTACTTTGCGCCCAGGGGCATACTGTATGATTCTATCAAAAAAAACAGGAACTGTCACGAACTATGGTATAAGTGAAAAATGTTTTCCAATGCTTTCTGTTACTTATCAATAGTTAAGTTTTTGCTTATTTTTATTTAAAATCATTTCGGTTGATTTTCGTCATTTTTTTAAATCGTATTCATCTTCGTATTCATTTTCATACTCACCTTTGCCCGTATAGTTGAGAAGGCTGCAATTTTGTTCTAATAGTTTACATTGGAGGATGTCCCATCCAACTCCCCGACCTCTGGACAAGGTCTATTTTTTTTTGAAAAAATTTTAAAAAACTTCATCAAAACTATTGACATTATACAACTTTAGTTGTATAATAGATACATAAGGTTAAGGAGGAAACCTTAGACAAGGAAACTAGTAGAAAGGAAAACAAAATGTTTAAGTTCAAAAAGAAGCCACTCAAAGTAAAAACAAATAAGCTAGTAGTCAAAATCAACTTATTTATAATCAGCTTTGAATGGCACATCGAATTTGGATAGTGAGAAATCACTATCCACCCCTTCGGGGGTGTACTTAAATTATAACAGGAAAAACAATGAAAGTAAATCTAAAAATTAGAAAAACCACTAAACGTGAAAAAGTTGAATTTTTAATTGGACTTCTTCTATTCCTATTTGCTATTTGGTATTTTACGAGGTAATATATGTCAGTAGATATTAAAGCTATCCGCTGGCTTTTAGACAACGCCACAGCCTATGCTATCAGCAAAAACTGTGGCGTATCTATTCAGGCAGTAGATAAGTATAAAAACGGTGTATCAGATATTATGAACATGCGTTTAAAACACGCTATCAGCATGACTTCTTACGCCCATACACTACAAGAAAAACAGTGAGTACCATCACTGCTTTTTTTATTTTGAACAAACAAAAAAACCGCCAGCAAATGCCAGCGGTCAAGTGTAATTAAATTTTGAATCTTTCTATTTTATTTTGTCGTAATCAAGCCGTTAGGCTCAACTGTAAATTCTGGCTTGTCTGCCATGCTGCCGTCTGGTTTTAGGTAGTACCAGCCAGAGCCATCTGCTGATTTGACAAACTGTTTGGATTTCATATCGCCATCTTTGGCATCGAAGAAATACCAATGTTCCTTGTATTTCACCCAACCAGTGGTCATTGTGCCATCTTCTTTGAAGTAGTACCACTTGTTAGCAATAAGTGCCCAACCAGTAGCCATCGCGCCATTAGGAAGCAAGTAATACCAGTACCCGTCTGAATGTTTGTGCCATGAATTAGCCTTCATATAGCCATTGCTATCAAAGTAATTCCAGACATTATTGATCTTCTGCCATTTATTCGTTGGGTAGCTTCCATCTGCGTTGACATACCACCAGCCAGTTGAATTTCTCTTCCAGCCTTCCTGATTGTCCTCATTATCAAGCATTTCTTGGACAGTCGAGCCAATGGATTGATAATGCTTGATTTTAGCAATCACATAGTCACGCAAGCTGTCATTATATCCGCCGTGCAATTCAAGGGAACGTGCAGGGCATGATGTGCTTGAAAACTCATTATGGAACTTGATATGGTATAATGAAAGAATGAAGTACCCAAAAATTAATTTAAAAGAAGTTCGCCAGCAGGCTAGACAATTTCAAGCTGAGCACCCTCGCTTGTTGCTTGTCTTTTTATTGCCAAGTATCCTCTTGATTCTTTCTAGCTTTATCAGACCTTTATCCCTACTTGATGAAGGCATTCTCGAACAGTCCTTCTTGAGTTTTCTAGGGATCACGATTCAGTCTGCTCTCTTTCCGATAGCCGTTGGATTTACAAGTTCCATCATCCTAGCTGGTGCTCTCTTTACCACGATTAATCTTTACAGAATTTCTGAGATAGAGCTTTCCTTTAAAGATAGTCTGTCCTTACTTGATAATCGCTTCTTTACCCAGACTTTTCTAACTCTCTTACTCAAGCGTTTCTATCTCTTTTTATGGAGCATCCCTAATCTTTTTGGAGTTTACTTGCTCTTTTATAGCAGTGCCATGGCTCGTAAATTTGTAGAACTTCATCCCGAATTTCCATCTGTAGACGTGACAAATCCAGATATCGAACACTTTCTACTTACTTTTGCTCTCTATTTCTTTGGTAGCGTCCTAGTAATGATTTTGGGAACCATTATCTATCTGCCACAATATTATGCCTATTCCCAAGTTGAACTACTTTTATGTGACACCCTTGCAATCGGAATTGCCAAACCGAGCCGCGTGATGCATACCAGCCGCTTTCTCATGAAAGGCTATAAGTTCCAACGCTTTGTCCTTGATTTACAGCTACTTCCTTGGTATATCCTTATCTGGATTAGCTTTGGAATCGCAAGTATCTCTATCTTCCCTTATATCTATAGTAGCCAAATCTTCTTCTATCAAAGACTACTTGAAATTAAACGTAGGAAAGTGTAATGTCAGTTATTAAAAACCAGCACCTTCATAGAAAGTGCTGGTTATTTTTATTTCAAGAAAAGAATACTTAGCAAGGTTAAGATTGCTGGCCCACCTTGCTTTAGAATGATTTTTTTATCTGCTGTTAAGGAACCATACGTCGCTGCTCCTATGACAAATAAAACAAAGATTGTTACGATTTCTAAACTATGCGAAAAATAAATCCCATAAATCAGAAATACCCCAATCAAGGCATTATAAATCCCTTGGTTTTTAAACAACGAGGTAACGGATGGCCGAGTCAACTCTTCCTTATCCATATGAAAGACTCGGCTGGTTGCACCTGATTGGGTTGCCACACTCTCCAAATAAAAGATATAAAAATGTTCGAGGGCAACAAGAGTTGCTAAAATTGTGGTAATGATTGACATCGTTTTCTCCTTAAAATTCTATTTTTTCTAGACCTGATACTAGTTTGGTCAGTAAAGTTGTCAGCTCTTTCTGCTCACCAGCAGATAAGATGTTTTCCATCTGTTTCTTCACTTTCAAGTGATGTTTAGGTGGACTGACCAAGAGTTGGTCCTTGGCTTCTTGGGTCAATTCAACCAAAACTTCTCGCTGATTGACTGGATTTCGCTTGCGACTGACATAGCCCTCTGACTCTAAAACCTTAAAATGACGGGTCAAAGCTGCCTGGTCAATCTGTAACTTCTCTTGAACGGCAGTTTGGTTACACGGTGACTTTTGCAATAAAAACTGCAGAATTTGATAGCGGGTCAAACTAATTCCCAATTTTTTCTCAAAAAGTTGTGTCATGGTCTGATCTACTAAATGGAGCTGGTACAGTAATTCATTGATTTCTGACATTTCTATTCCTTTGTTAATATTTGATTTGTCAACTATTGACTTATCAAGTATACTACAAGTGAATTCATAATGCAAGTCTTTTGCTCACTCCTTAAAAATAGCCTCTTGGATTCAATTCCAAAAGACTATTACTTCTATATTCTAAATAAAAATCCAGCCATTAACCTACCAAGTCTGCTCTAAGGATTTCCCCCTCTTTATCAATGACAACTTCGATGGCATGGCCTGCAAAAATTTCCTCTCTATCATCATAGTAGAGGGTCAATTCCCCGTCTTCGTTGATCGAGAGTTCACTCAAGGAAAGAGAGTTGGTAAAATACTCTTCTGTTAACTCCACATCATTTTCATCTGAATCTATCCAGTCTTGGGCTGTTTCCCACAGTTCTTTAACAATATAGTCTTTAATCCGAGCATCTTGGACTTGGAAATTTCCTATAAATTTCTTTAAATCATCGAAAGAACTTGGAGGAAGACTTTCATCTGCACCCGCAGCAAAGATAGCATGAATCTTACCGCCCTCATAAGTAATGAAGCCTTCAAACCAGGAATAGGCTCTGTTTAAGGTGAATTCACCAATATCGTCTTGAATGATGACTGGTTTTTGGTAGGCTTCAATCAAGGTCTCTAATCTAGCATCCGTGGATTGGTCATCTAAATATTCCAGCAAATGGTAGCAGTTATTAGCTACTTCTGACATATATGGCTCTAGCTCCATGAAGGGGCGTTTTTGGCATTTGACACGATGAATTTTGTAGGGTTCAAAACTAAAGCCCCATCGCTTTTCTTCAAATTCTTCTGGAGTCAGGAGCCATTCCAAACGTCCTTCAAGTTCAGAGAACTCCTGAGTTTCGACATTGACACTAGCTTTAAAATTTACTGACGGTACCTTGCATCCATCTTTTAAGGAGATTGCTCCACTTACATTTTGAAAGGTAAAAATCAAGAGCTCAACAATTTCTCCGCAAAATTCCTGTTCAAAATCATCTCTTGTTTTCTCAAATGGAGTTTTTAATCGTTTTGTCATTCACTTCATCCTTTCTCCCAATAATTTTAACAGCAACCTATATGTGTAGACGCTTACATTTTATCATGTTTTAGATTTTATTTCACTTATAAATCGTATCATTACAAAAAAAGAAGCGAGAGTGGGACAGAAATCGGTAATTCGTTAGAATTCGATTTCGTCGTCCCACCTCCGCACAGTTGAGTAGGGCTGTAAAAGCTGATGAAATCAGCGTAGTAGAGCCCACTCAACCACTGCGTCTTGCTCGACAATCCAAAGACAATTGAGAGGCTAGGACTTTTATCCCAGCCTCAACTTCTCATTCATGATTAGTTCATAGATACGTGAACGTGGTCGTAGTGGTTTTCTGTGACGCTACCACGATCTGGCATTGGATTCCAAGTGTAGGCTGGTCCGTACTTGCTATCATATGGTGCGTAGAAACGTTGTTTCCAGATAATGTAGTTGATGCCACGGCTAGCCATATTTTGGATGGCATAATCTGCAATTTGATCACCGAGAGCTGAACTTACTGGAACCATGAAGTCAATAGCAAGACCTTTTCCGTGATCGCCACTATCTCCAGGACGGTATCCACTAAATGATGTGATACCAAACAAGTTAGCTACTTCTTCTTTAAATGCAGCTGTTTGTGGTTGTAGACCTGCATTTTCAGACTTTGTAGCTGCAATCGTTGCATAATCAGGAGCCGCTGGTGCTGCATAAGTTGCTGCGCCTTGGCTTGGTTCAGCTTGGTAAGTTTCTGGTGCTGACTGAGCTGCTGTTACAGCCTCGGTTGTAGCTTCAGTAGTGGCTTCTGTTGTTTCAGTAGTTGTAGTCGTTGTTTCTTCAACTACAGGCGCTGCTGTTACAGCTTCAGTTGTTGCTTCTGTAGTGGCTTCTGTTGTTTCAGTGGTTGTAGTCGTTGTTTCTTCAACTACAGGCGCTGCTGTTACAGCCTCGGTTGTAGCTTCAGTAGTGGCTTCTGTTGTTTCAGTAGTTGTAGTCGTTGTTTTTTTAACTACAGGAGCCTCTGTTACAACTTCAGTTGTAGCTTCTGTAGTGGCTTCTGTTGTTTCAGCAGTTGTTGTCGTTGTTTCTTTAACTACAGGAGCCTCTGTTACAACTTCAGTTGTTGCTTCTGTAGTGGCTTCTGTTGTTTCAGCAGTTGTTGTCGTTGTTTCTTCTGACGATACTGTAGTTTCTGCTACAGCTTCAGTTGTTGCTTCAGTAATGGCTTCTGTTGTTTCCGTTACAACTTCTGTTTCTTCAACTGGTTGTGTCAAATCTTCGACTTGAACAGTTTGCTCATCTACTGTTACTTGATTTGTTGTTAAATCTGCTGTTGCACTTGCTACATCAGAACCAACTTCTTGAGGTGTATAAACCTCAACCTCTGTTACTTCTTCATTTTCGTTAACAATTGTAGTCAATACAGTGTCTGGGAAAATCAAGTCAATATTCGTGATTTTGTTCAAGTTTGCAAGGACATTTATGTCTACTCCCAAAGCCTCTGCAATCGTGCTTAGGGTATCTCCATACTTAATGGTATAACTTGTTTTATTTTCGCTTTTAGCAACATCGTTTTGAATTTGCTCAACTGTACGTGGTGACCATACAATTTCCTCTGCTTGAGTTGCCAAGGTAGGGGCAAGGGATAGAGCTACTGTTGATGCTAAAATAATTCGTTTCTTCATACTATTCAAACTCCTTTTCAAATGTAGTACCTTTCTATCATAACACAAAGAAAAAAGAAAAAAAGCCCTTTGGGGGCTATTTAATAAAACTGTTTAAACTCTGTAACAATCCACATTCATTGAAATAGTTTGTATGATTTTTGTCATAAAGCTGACACATTCTCTTTCACGAAGTTTTCAAAAAGAGAGAGAAGGAATATCCTCTAAAGCAGCAATCTGATGATTGCAATCCACCGGACTTCCAAGAAAATTGATACTCTGGATGCCACTGTTTTGAGCGAATTCGATATCCAAGGTGCGGTCCCCTATATAATAGGTGCGATCTAGTTTTAAATGATACTTATTGATAAGATAGGTAGCTGCTTCTGGATTTGGTTTCCGAGCAAAACCGCTCTGGCTTGTCAAAATTTCTGTGAAATAAACATCCAATCCCAAATCTCGTAAAATAGTCAAGGCATTATCGCCTTTGTGGGTGTAGACAAATTGCTGAATTCCTTGCTGATTTGCCCAGGCTAAAACCTCGCGCGCCCCTGGCATCAAAATGACCTGGGCATTCTTTTCAGCCAAGCTCTGAGCACGAACTTGATTGAGAATCCCTAAATCTAGCCCTCGCTCTTCTGCCACTTGCACTAGTAAATCCTGGACAGAGTATTTCAAGATAAAAGCTCGAACTTTTTCTTTGTCAAAAGGAATGGAAAACTGTGCATAGGTCTCCTCGATCCCTGACAAAATAGCTTCATAGGAGTCCAATAAGGTTCCGTCTAAATCCCAAATAAAAGCTGTTCCTTGCATTTCTTATCCTTTCAATGCCATATAAGATTTGTAACGATAGCGTAGGAAAAACCATCGAAAACCATTGTCCAATAAGGTTCCAGCCCAAATACCTGGCAAGCCCCAACCAAGAACAATTCCCATCAGATAGCCTGTTCCGATACGGATACACCACATTCCGATACTTGTTGCATAAAAGGGTAGCCGGGCATTTCCCAAACCTTGCCAGATAGCTGTATAAATGACTGTCCCCGTCGTCATAGGAGTTCCTAATAGAGAGAAAAAAGTCACCAAAACACTGGCTTTGATAGCCACAGGATCGCTGGTGTAGAGATAGCTTAGTGGTGTTCCGAGAGCATAGATACTAAGCGTTAAGGGCAACATGAGAAAGAAAGACAACCAAAACGTTTGCTTACTTAGCTTGTCCACCCTTGCCCAATCATTCTCTCCAACTGCTCGAGCCACCTGCATCACTGTTGCCGTAGCGACACCAAAAGCAGGCATGTAGTTGAACTGTGTCAAAACTTCACCGATAGCATTTCCCGCGACTGCCTCAGTTCCGAAGGAAACAACCAAGGCAATAATGACGACATCACCAGCCCTCATCATGAGACGTTCTCCCGCTGCAGGTAAAGCCAAGGTCAGCAGATCTTTATCCAGTCCCAAACTTGGTCTCGTATATGGAAGTTTTAATTGTGACCACAAAATCACAACCCCGACCAAACGAGACAAAATAGTCCCCCAAGCCACACCAGCTATCCCCATATCAAGGATAAAAATGGCGACACTTGAAAAAAGGATATTTAAAGCATTGGATAACAAACTAACATAAAGCGGCAGTCGAGGATTGTGGGTAGCACGAATCAAAGCCCCCAAACTAGTCATCAAGCCCAAGAGAACAATTGAGCCACCCACCAATGATAGGTAAAGTCCACCGCTCTCAGCTACAGACGCTTCTGTCCCCAACAGACCAATCATCTCTCGGCCTGCAAAGATGGATAAGCCCCCTAAAAATAAACTCAGTAGTAGGGTGACCTTAAGTGCTTCTGTCACATGGTAGGCTAGTCTAGACTGGTCCTTCTGTCCCAAACTTTTGGAAATGACACTGGAAATGGCTGCTCCCAAGGCAATAAAAATAGCCTGATAAATGGTGATAATGTTTCCAGCTACAGACACACCCGAAATGGCGATCAAACCCAAGTGTGCCACCAAGTAGCTATCTACCATTCCCATGAGCATCTGCAAGAAATTTTCACCCATGGCTGGCAGAGCAATGTTGAGAATATCCTTATTTTTCTTAAACAATCCTTCCTCCTGATGAAAAGAAACTCAGTTAGTTTCCCAACCGAGTTTACTTCCTCTCTTTTAAAGTCCTAGATAAGTTTCTACTGCAGTCTGCATATCTGCTGCGGCAACCGTTGTCTTGTGACGAACTGGAGCTGTTTCAAGGCCATCCACTGCTGGTGGCAAGGCAACACCTGAAATCTCATGTAACCGAGCCAAGGCTTCAAAGTCTGTCAAGCCTGCTTTTCCTGTTACAGCTTCTACTGCAACCACTGGGAACTTGTATGGACTAGCTGTTGAAGCAATCACGGTCTTAGTCGCATCGCCTGTCGCTGCTTGGTATTTTTTATATACGGCCGAAGCAACTGCTGTATGAGGATCCTCAATATAAGAATCTGACTCGTAAACACGCTTGATTTCTGCTGCTGTTTCTGCTTCCGTCGCATACTCAGCTGCAAAAAGGTCAAGAATCTCTGCATCAAAATCAGTCAACTCGTACTGACCTTGGGTATTCAAAGCATTCATGAGTTCAGCTGTCTTAACCGCATCATTTCCCAAAAGATGGAAAATCAAGCGCTCCAAGTTTGAAGAGACCAAGATATCCATAGATGGGCTAGTAGTTACCTTAAACTCACGCTTCTTGTCATAGACACGTGTCTTGAAGAAGTCTGTCAAGACATTGTTGTCATTTGAAGCACAGATCAACTTACCAACTGGTAGGCCGATTTGTTTAGCGTAAAAAGCGGCCAAGATATTCCCAAAGTTTCCTGTCGGTACTGTGAAGTTAACCTTGTCACCAGCCTTAATCTCACCAGTTTTAACAAGCTGAGCGTAGGCATAAACATAATAGACAATCTGTGGCACTAAACGACCAATATTCATAGAGTTAGCTGATGAAAATTGCAACTTGTTGGCTGCCAATTTTTCACGAAGAGCCACATCGTTGAACATCTGTTTCACATTAGTCTGGGCATCGTCAAAGTTTCCATCAATAGCGATTACATGGGTATTGTTCCCAGTTTGAGTCGTCATTTGCAACTCTTGTACCTTGCTGACACCGTCTTTTGGATAAAAGACGATAATTTCAGTACCTGGAACATCTGCAAAACCTGCCATAGCAGCTTTCCCAGTATCTCCAGATGTCGCTGTTAAGATGACGATCTTGTTTTCCAAGCCGTGTTTCTTGGCAGCTGTCGTCATAAAGTATGGCAAGATAGACAAGGCCATGTCTTTAAAGGCGATGGTTGAACCGTGGAACAATTCCAAGTTGTATTGGCCATCGAGTTTGACAAGAGGGGCAATAGCTGGTGTATCAAACTTGCTGTCATAGGCATTGGTGATACAGTAGTCCAACTCTTCAGCTGTAAAATCATCCAAGAAGGCTGACAAGACCAGTTTCGCAACTTCTTGATAAGAAGCGTCTTTCAATGTGTCAAAATCCAAATCCACCTTTGGATAGCTCACTGGAGTAAACAAACCTCCATCTGTTGCCAAGCCTTGCAAAATCGCTTGGCTGGCTGTTACTGTATTGTTCGCATCACGCGTTGATTGATAAACTAATGTCATAAATCTCTATCCTTTATCTATAGTCTTATTCATTATAACATGATTTTTCAGAAAATTCTTCCCTATAAGAAAAATATAGGTCCAATTCTTCTTTCAAAGGCTCTAAATAAGCCATTTCACTCTGACCTCTCACCTCAAGTCCTTGCTCTGCTATAGCGAGTAAGTCTTTGGAGAACTGGACAATCCCAGCTGTTTCCTCATCTGTAAGTTTTTTCTTAGAAAACAGTCTTCTCAAAGACTTGTAGTCACGACCAAATTTCTCAAAGAAAGGAGCTGTTTCTAGGTAAGTTTCAAACTTGTCTAGATTGACCAACAAACCTAGATGAAAGGCCGCCGAAGCAAAGGTGCGGTCTAGTGGCTGTGTACAAACACTACGAAATTCAACAGTCCCTCGTGTTGTTAAGTCCTGAAATTGATAGCTACGGTGTGTTTGAAAATCCTTCTCTTGAGGAACAAGAAGAGTTTCTTTCCCATTCAGAGTATAGGCAGAAATGTCATCAGTATCTAAATAATCTCTAGCCCGAATCGGAGAAAAATAGTAGGTTTCCCCCTCACGTTCTGCTGTAAAAATCGCAGAGCGGTCTAGATAATTAAAGAAATCATCCTCATCTTTAAAGAGTTTGGCATTAACACCAACATTTTCTGGATAAATCCCATGCAAGGATTCTTCCCAAAAAATATCTCGTGAAATCTTGGTGTCCCAGCCTGCTCCAGAAAACTCAGAATTGGCAAACAGGTAAGCTTTGGCTGCCTCTATCTGGGTGAAAGCATTGATAACACGCAGGTAGTTAGATTTTGAAACATCCAGCTGAACTTGACTCCCGCAGATAAAAGCACCATATTCAGGAAAATCATGCAAATCAGCTCTTTCTTGACGACTTCCCATATGCAGGTAATCCATTAGCATCTGGTAGCGTGGATAAGCCACAGGTCGATTGTCATTAGTATCCCAATGCGGATGGATCCCCCATCCCTGGATAGCATGAGCCTTTTCTCCTAATTTTTCTTGAATTACCTTCATATAGGCCTCAAAGCGTCCTTCGACCTCTTGGATATTCTGAGCCCTACCAAAGGCAAATTCCAAGGTCGTGTAGGAAACCTCAAACAGAATTCGATCTTGACTCGTCGGTTCTACAAGTTGAATCGGATTGCCCTCCTGGTCTGCCTTTTCGATTTCCAGACTGAGAGCATCAACCAAAAAACGCATCAGATCCTTACTGACTTCAATATCTGTAGGCTGACCTTTGGTATGAACGATAGGAAACTCCAACTCAATACCGATGTGGAGATCTGGATTTTCTTTGATATTTTTTAAATAGCGGTCTTTTAATAACTGAATTGAAGGGGACATACATACCTCTCACTCTAACTTCTCATACTAGAAATAAATTACTCTCTATTATACCAAAAACTCCTAGAGATCAATCTTAGAAAACCTGTTTGCAACCTCGCTCCCTAGATTTGAGACCAAACAAGTTCCTATTTATATGAAATTTTATTTAACTACGTTAGATATCATTGTTCAAATTTCACATACTTATCAACCAGTTAAGCGATTTCATATATTTTTGCATAAATCTCCTTGCACTATATTAAATATTGTGATATAATTCACATATAAACAAAAAAGAGGGCAGTTCAAATTCGACTTCACTTAAATCACGATTTAAGGCAAGCCCCTTTTCCTCTGCACCTCAACTACTAACCAAGGAGGATAGCTATGAAAGCTGTTGTTGTAAATCCAGAAAGCACTGGTGTTGCTATTGAAGAAAAAGTGCTCCGCCCGCTCGAAACTGGGGAAGCACTTGTTGAAGTTGAGTACTGTGGTGTTTGCCACACTGACCTCCACGTTGCCCATGGTGACTTTGGAAAAGTTCCAGGACGTGTTCTCGGTCACGAAGGGATCGGTATCGTAAAAGAAGTCGCTCCTGATGTTAAGAGCCTAAAAGTTGGCGACCGTGTCAGTGTTGCTTGGTTCTTTGAAGGCTGTGGTATGTGTGAATATTGTACAACCGGACGCGAAACCCTTTGCCGTACAGTAAAAAATGCTGGCTACTCAGTTGATGGTGGTATGGCAGAACAATGTATCGTAACTGCAGATTATGCCGTTAAGGTTCCAGAAGGTCTCGATCCAGCCCAAGCTTCTTCAATCACTTGCGCCGGTGTTACCACCTACAAGGCTATCAAAGAAGCAAAAGTTGAGCCAGGCCAATGGGTTGTACTCTATGGTGCTGGAGGACTTGGTAACTTAGCTGTTCAATACGCTAAAAAAGTATTCAACGCTCACGTTATCGCAGTAGATATTAACAACGATAAACTTGCTCTAGCTAAAGAAGTTGGTGCTGATATCGTGATTAATGGTCTTGAAGTCGAAGATGTTCCCGGCCTTATCAAAGAAAAAACAAACGGTGGTGCTCACTCAGCTGTCGTAACGGCTGTATCAAAAGTTGCCTTCAACCAAGCAGTTGACTCTGTTCGTGCAGGCGGTCGTGTAATAGCTGTCGGACTCCCTTCAGAAATGATGGATCTAAGCATCGTTAAAACAGTTCTTGACGGTATTCAGGTTATCGGTTCCCTTGTTGGTACACGTAAAGATTTGGAAGAAGCCTTCCAATTTGGTGCTGAAGGTCTCGTTGTTCCAGTCGTTCAAAAACGGCCTGTCGAAGATGCCATTGCTGTCTTTGATGAAATGGCTGCTGGTACCATCCAAGGTCGCATGGTTCTAGACTTTACTCATTAAGATAGATCATAAATAGCAAAACGAGGTAGGGACAAAAGACCCCGCCTCGATTTTTTTGTGCAATAAAATTTTGACATAGCAATTTATTGAGCTTAAAGTTCTTTTTTTAACGCTCAAGAACACTATTGATGAAAAACGTCATTTTCTATCCACATTCTTTAAGCATCCAATGGTTGGTTGAAATATAGGGGGCTGGAACTAGGATACCTAAATTTAGTTCGTCTATTTCTGTACTAGGACTTTTTTATATTAAATTTTTTTACGATTCTCCAGATAGAGCCACAGAATGTTGATATGTCAATATTCCAAAAAACAGTCTTCTCCCTCTACTTTTTAGGATTTATCATAAGTAGTTGATTTTTTGATGAAAACGGTTTATACTTAAAGAGTCTTAAAGTTATCTTAAACTACAAGTCAATCATTTTATAAGGAGGAATGACAATAATGAGTATCGGAATCATTATTGCGAGCCACGGTGAATTTGCCGCGGGTATTCATCAGTCAGGATCTATGATCTTTGGTGAACAAGAAAAGGTTCAAGTTGTAACCTTTATGCCAAACGAAGGTCCAGATGATTTATACGCCAAGTTCAACAATGCTGTGGCTGCATTTGACGCAGAAGATGAGGTTCTAGTCTTGGCTGACCTTTGGAGTGGGTCTCCATTTAACCAAGCTAGCCGCGTAATGGGAGAAAATCCTGAGCGTAAATTTGCCATCATCACTGGACTTAACTTGCCGATGTTAATCCAAGCCTACACTGAGCGCCTAATGGACGCTAATGCCGGAGTGGCCAAAGTCGCTGCAAACATCATTAAAGAAGCCAAAGATGGCATCAAGGCTCTTCCAGAAGAGCTTAATCCAGCCGAGGAAGTTGCAACTACTGCAGCTGCTCCTGTAGCCCAAGCTGCTATCCCAGAAGGAACTGTTATCGGAGACGGTAAATTGAAAATCAACCTTGCACGTCTTGACACACGTCTTCTTCACGGACAAGTCGCTACTGCTTGGACACCAGATTCAAAAGCAGACCGTATCATTGTTGCTTCAGATAACGTAGCGAAGGACGATCTTCGTAAAGAATTGATCAAACAAGCGGCTCCAAACGGAGTGAAGGCTAACGTTGTTCCAATCCAAAAATTGATTGAGGTTGCAAAAGACCCTCGTTTTGGTGATACACATGCCCTTATCTTGTTTGAAACACCTCAAGATGCCCTTCGTGCTATCGAAGGCGGTGTGCCAATCAAGACTCTTAACGTTGGATCAATGGCTCACTCAACTGGTAAAACAATGGTCAACAACGTATTGTCAATGGACAAAGACGACGTTGCTACATTTGAAAAAATGCGTGATCTCGGTGTTGAATTTGACGTACGTAAAGTTCCAAACGACACTAAAAAAGATTTGTTTGACTTGATTAGCAAAGCTAACGTTCAATAATTAACATTAAATAGAAAAGGAATAAAACCATGTCAGATATTTCAATCATTTCTGCTATCTTGGTTGTAGTTGTTGCCTTCTTCGCAGGTCTTGAAGGTATCCTCGACCAATTCCAATTCCACCAACCAATCGTAGCATGTACCCTCATCGGTCTTGTAACTGGTAACCTCGAAGCAGGGGTTATGCTTGGTGGATCTCTTCAAATGATTGCCCTTGGTTGGGCAAACATCGGTGCTGCCGTTGCTCCTGACGCTGCCCTTGCCTCTGTTGCCGCAGCAATCATCATGATTAAAGGTGGTAACTTCACTCAAGAAGGTATCGCAGTTGCTACAGCAACAGCAATCCCGCTTGCCGTAGCTGGACTTTTCTTGACAATGATTGTTCGTACAATCTCTGTTGCCTTGGTTCACACTGCTGATGCTGCTGCTAAAGATGGTAACTTTGCTGCTGTTGAGCGCGCTCACTACTTTGCCCTTGTCCTTCAAGGTCTTCGTATCGCCATCCCAGCTGCTTTCTTGATTGCTATCCCAGCTTCTGCTGTTCAAGACGCTCTTGGTCTTATGCCAGACTGGTTGAATGGTGGTATGGCTGTTGGTGGTGCCATGGTCGTTGCCGTTGGTTACGCTTTGGTTATCAACATGATGGCAACTCGTGAAGTTTGGCCATTCTTTGCTATCGGTTTTGCTCTTGCAGCAATCTCTCAATTGACTTTGATTGCCCTTGGTGTAATCGGTGTTGCCCTTGCCTTCATCTACCTCAATCTTTCTAAACAAGGTGGAAACGGTGGAGGAGGAGCTGCAACTTCTAACGATCCAATCGGTGATATCCTAGAAGACTACTAGAAAGGGGTACAATCATGGCTGAAAAAATTCAATTAACAAAATCAGATCGCCAAAAAGTTTGGTTCCGTTCTCAATTCCTTCAAGGTTCTTGGAACTATGAACGTATGCAAAACTTGGGTTGGGCTTACTCATTGATCCCAGCTATCAAGAAACTTTACACTAAAAAAGAAGATCAAGTTGCTGCTCTTGAGCGTCACCTTGAGTTCTTCAACACTCACCCATACGTAGCTGCTCCAATTATCGGGGTTACACTTGCTCTTGAAGAAGAACGTGCTAACGGTGCTGAAATTGAAGACGCTGCTGTTCAAGGGGTTAAGATCGGTATGATGGGACCTCTTGCTGGTATCGGTGACCCAGTCTTCTGGTTTACAGTTCGTCCTATCCTTGGTGCCCTTGGTGCATCACTTGCTGCAACTGGTAACATCGTTGGCCCACTTCTCTTCTTCTTTGGATGGAATGCTATCCGTATGTCTTTCCTTTGGTACACACAAGAGTTTGGTTACAAGGCTGGATCTGAAATCACTAAAGACATGTCTGGTGGTATCTTAAAAGACATCACTAAAGGAGCATCTATCCTTGGTATGTTCATCCTTGCCGTACTTGTACAACGTTGGGTATCTATCAACTTCACTGTTGATCTCCCAGGTAAACAATTGGCAGAAGGTGCTTACATCAACTTCCCAGAAGGTCCTGTAACAGGTGCTGAATTGAAGGGTATCCTTGGTCAAGCACTTGGTGGATTGAGCCTAGATAGCGTTCAACCTCAAACTCTTCAAGGTCAGTTGAACTCATTGATTCCAGGATTGATGGGACTTCTCCTTACTTTCCTTTGCATGTGGTTGCTTAAGAAAAAAGTATCTCCAATCACAATCATCCTTGCTCTATTTGCAGTTGGTATCGCAGCTCGTTTCTTCGGTATCATGTAATCTCGGTGAGAATATATAAACAAAAAAGAGGCTGGGACAAAAGTCCTAGCCTCTCAATTGTCTTTGGATTGTCGAGCAAGACGCAGTGGTTGAGTGGGCTCTACTACGCTGATTTCATCAGCTTTTATAACCCTACTCAACTGTGCGGAGGTGGGACGACGAAATCGAATTCTAACGAATTACCGATTTCTGTCCCACTCTCTTTTTTATATCTCATTTATTCTGCCAAGGCACCCATTGGATCCCATGGTGCAAGGACGATTGGTTCTGCTTCATAAGCAGCTCGTTCTTCTGCTGTTAATAATTCCTTACGAACAACGATTTGGTAAGTGTATTCGTCCATCCAAGCATCTGAGGCAACAAAGTAACCATCTGTACCGACCTTGTCTCCCCATGAGTTTTCGACTTTCCACTTGATTGATTTACCATTTTCATCCAAATCAACACCTGTCAAGACCATGGCGTGGGTCATCAGACTTTCGCTGTAGTCCAAACGTCCAGCCTTGTCTTGAGTCAGTTTAATGTCCATGCTTGATTCAAAGTCATAAACATCTGTCGCAAGGATTCCTGCTTTACGGTTGCTGAGTTGGCCGACATCTGAACCAAACCAAACAGTTTCTCCTGTTTGCATTTGAGCAATCGCCAATTCTTTCAAGCGTTCCATAGGTACGTTAATGTAGCGAACCTCACGGCTACCAACGACATTTCCCAACATCTCAACTGTGTATGATTTACCGTAAGGTTTATCAGCAGTTGGAGCATTGATAACAGAAACATAGTCTTCTAGTGGAAGATCTACATATTTCTTGTAAAACTCTTGTGGAGTGATGCCTTTTTCGCTTTGGTAGTTATTATCTTTATCACGATAAGCAAAGTCAAACTGACGTGGTGGAAGCCCTAATGACATGGCAAGGAAGTTAAAGATTTCTTGCAAGAGGTCTTCTTTCTTAGCTTGAACACTTGCTTGGTCTGCACCAGAAGCTAATAAGTCGCGCAAGATTTGTGCATCTTGACGAAGTAATTTATTAAGAATGGCATTGAGCTCACGGCTATTGCTAGATGAAACAGACTCTGGATAAACAGACTTAGGCACGACACCGTATTTCTCAAAGAGAGCCACAACCATATCCCACTGACCACCGTCTTGTTGAGGAGTTTGGAGCAGGAAGCTAACCTTACGACTTGTTAATTCTTGGTCTGCAGTCGCAATCACTTGCTCCAAGAACCAGTTAGACTTTTCATACTTGTCCCAGAAGAAGGTGTGGGCTTGTGACAATTCAAAGTTTTCAAGTTTGTATTGAGAGATGAGTTTGTGGCGGAAAGTATTGAGGGCCGCAAACATCCAGCAACGACCAGAAGCCTTCTGGTTAGTGACCTTGTCCTTAGTCAAATCAAGTGAGAAAACAGGTGTATTGTCTACATGACTTTGGCGACGCTCTAGGGCCGCAAAAATTCCATTGTGGCTGGCAGCATTTTCAATAGCTTGATATTTTACATTTGCTTCATAGTTGGCAAATAATTGATCTGTAAATGATTCTTGAATCGCGTTCATAAAATCCTCCTTTTATTCTACAGTCTATTATAACGCTTTTCACAAAGGAAGCAACCGAAAACTGAAAAAGGCAAGGATATTTTCCTCACATTTTCCTAATATTTCATGATTCAGCTGTCACTAGCTGACACTTTCAAGCAAGCCTTCCAGTTCTTCCTTAGTTAAACGACGCCATTCTCCACGTTTCAAATCCTCATCCAAGGTCAACGTTCCCATGGTCAGACGTTGCAAGTCCACAACTTCCTTGCCACAGTAAGCCACCATACGCTTGACCTGGTGGAATTTCCCTTCTGCAATAGTTACTCGGACCAAGCTTTCATCCTTTTCCCTATCAATAGACACAAGCTCTAGCTTGGCAGGCTGACAGGTAAAGTCCTTGATAGGAATTCCTTGCGCAAATGTCTCAACATCTGCGTCTGTCATCACTCCCTTGACCTGCGCCAAATAGGTCTTATCCACATGACGTTTAGGTGAGAGAAGAGCATGAGCTAGCTTGCCATCATTAGTCAAGAGCAAGAGTCCATGCGTATCGATATCCAAGCGCCCTACTGGGAAAACTTCCTTGGCACGTGCATAGTCATCCATCAAATCCAAGACAGTCTTGTGCTTGGGATCTTCAGTTGCTGAGATAACTCCTTTAGGCTTGTTCATCATATAGTAAACAAACTCCTCATACTCTAGCATTTGCCCATCAAAGCAAATCTCATCTGTCTCTTCATTAATTTGCAACTTAGCAGATTTTTCTTTCTTACCATTGACCGTCACGCGCCCTGACTTTAGAAAGTTTTTGACCTCAGTCCGACTTCCGACAGCGCAGGCTACTAAAAATTTATCTAATCTCATAGGGCTATTATATCATGAAAGTTCTTGACCTTAGAACAAAAAAGCCGCCTGATTGGGCGACTTGATTTTTTATAGGGAGATTATTATGAAAAAGTTTTAGGAGTATAAGTTAAGGTCTTCTTAACTTATGAGATAAGTATACAGCTCCTATCTTAAAGTTTCCTTAAGTGATTTCAAATGTGAGATTTTTCCATTTTTCTCGCCAGTTTTTCTTGGATAGACGCTGTTGATAAAGCTTCATTCGGTCTTGATTTTCTAAAAAATGAGGAGTTGGGCGAACCTGAAAGTTCAAAATATCCTCCAAGCCATAAGGCGCAAAGAGCTCTAAAGTTGCATCTGTCTTCAAGCGAAGTCCTATCGCCGTACAACGTTCAGGATATTTACTCATGGCATCACAGGAATTCACATAGGGAGGCGTATGGGGACTATGCTGATGCATATAAACTTAATTTTTCAGCTCCCACTGATACTGGGGAAAGTCCTCTCTCAACTTATTCTCTATAGCCAGCGTTTCTTCATAACTCACATCTGGGTCAAAGAAAATCACATCCACATCTGTTTGGCGGTCAAAGGCTGGTTTATCGGACAAGAGATTCCAGATAAAATTTCGAACCGAACCAGCTGCCAACCAGGAATCTTTCAACTCCAGGTCTCGGATGATAGTCAGAATGGCCATCATATCAGGATTTTCTCTGAAAGAGTCCAAGATTTCATCCTTATTTTTCAATGTATTCATATCCTAAATGCTCATAAGCCTTGGCTGTCGCAACTCGTCCTGAACGAGTTCGCATGATAAAGCCTTTCTGGATTAGGTAAGGTTCATACATATCTTCTACCGTCTCACGCTCTTCAGCGATATTAACCGAAAGAGTACCTAGACCGACAGGACCGCCACCATACATCTCAATCATGGTGCGAAGGATTTTCTGATCTACATAGTCCAATCCTTCATGATCTACATCCAGCATGGTAAGAGCCTTATCTGTAATGACATCATCAATCAAGCCATCGCCCATAATCTGCGCAAAGTCACGCACGCGCTTGAGGAGACGATTGGCAATACGAGGAGTTCCACGACTGCGTAAAGCCAACTCGGAAGCTGCCTCGTGAGTAATTTCCATCTCAAAGATATCTGCCGTCCGCTCGACAATTTCTGTCAAGTCAGCATGCTCATAATACTCCATGTGGCCTGTAATCCCAAAACGGGCACGAAGAGGATTGGACAGCATCCCTGCTCGTGTCGTTGCCCCAATCAAGGTAAAAGGTGGCAAGTCTAGATGAACACTACGGCTAGCTTCTCCTGCACCAATCATGATGTCAATGTAGAAGTCTTCCATGGCGCTGTAAAGCACCTCTTCTACCGACATGGGCAAGCGATGAATCTCGTCGATAAAGAGCACATCTCCAGGCTCCAAGTCATTCAAAATCGCTACCAGATCACCCGCTTTTTCAATGACAGGGCCAGACGTTTGCTTGAGATTGACTCCCAATTCATTGGCAATGACAAAAGCCATGGTTGTTTTCCCAAGACCTGGAGGGCCAAACAAAAGAACATGGTCCAGCGCCTCATCGCGCATTTTGGCTGCCTCGATAAAGATTTGTAGCTGATCCTTTACCTTGTCCTGACCGATATATTCACGTAAATATTGGGGACGGAGGGTGCGTTCTACCAACTCCTCATCACCCATGATTTCATTATCTAAAATTCTACTCATGCTTCTATTATAGCAAAAATCTAGCCTACAAACAAAAAAGCCACCTGATTTGGTGGCTTCTTTAGGGAGATTATTATGAAAAAGAAAAGTTTAGGATTTTTATTAAATAAAGATTACTCAATGAAAATCGAAATCAGGTTAGGCAGAGTGACGCAAGCATAACTAAAGTTAGCTAAGTCGACTCTAACGAAGGGTGATAAGATTTTCGAAGAGTATTAGGAGGTCTTTACTTAATGATTATAGGATACAGGAAAAGACTTAAAGTTAGCTTAAGATAAAATGATTATATTTTTTCTTGCTAGAAATCTTAACCAACACCAACCAAAGCAGAAAAGTTAGAAGGCAGATACTCACCACTATTAAGTATGTTTCTTCCTTTGTTAATAGCTCCTGCCAATGAATCTGGACTCCCAATTTTTCTTGAAACTCTTCTAATAAGCTACTATTCCCCATAAATGTAGTTTCTAATTGCTCCCTCATTAAGACCTGTCTATAGAGAGAAGCAAGATAGGTAGCCGGTGTGCACTTCATGAGAAGTTGAGCAAAATTAGGTAGGATTCCCATCGGAACATAAGTTCCTACTAAAAATCCTGAAGCTGTACCTATAATGGTAGCCAGTTTACCCAGACTATCTACTGACTGGAAATGATAAATCAAGAGTACATTTACCAATGTTGAAAGGAGACTACTTAGCAGCATGATTAAACTTATTTCAAATAGCTTACTCGTAGCTGGAATTTCTTGAAAATAAAGGCTCATAACAATAAGCATAAAGGCTTGCATAACAAAGGAAATGATTAGGCTACTAATAAGATAAGACAGTTGCAAGCCCCAGCTCCCTAAGTCTGTCAAAAAGAGATCCTGATCCACTTGATTTTCACGGTCTTGTACCATCTGGGTTAAAGCTGTAAAACTGGTTGTAATCCCAGTCACAGCCAAGGTTCCACCCATCAGCCAGTTATTTAAAAGGCTCTTATTATCAGGAAGTTGGGACCAGGCATCTGTCAAATTCTTCTGCAAAAAAATGATATAGAGTAGAAAGGAAATCAAAGCTCCCAGTAATGAGAAAAAGACTCCTGAACGATTACGAAAATACAATAAAAAATCACGTTTTAATAAGGCTAACATTAGCGCACCTCTCTTCCTGTAAGGGCTATGAAGGCATCATCCATAGTTCCTGGACGAAATTCAAAGCCAGCAATCTTCTCACGAACTTGGGTCAAATAATCAATAGCTTCCAATTGACTCTTAGGATAAAGACTATACTCAAACTCATTTTCCTTTTCCACAGGCATATTTTTAGGTAAGAATTTCTCCACCTGCTTATCCTTAAAACAAATTTTTAAAAGATTAGAAGCGTACTCACTTTTAATTTCAGCAGCAGAACCTTGGGCAATAACCTTTCCATGATCTATAATATAAAGTTGATCTGCCTCATCTGCTTCATCCAGATAATGAGTCGTTAAGATAATAGTCATCTCTTCATCCCTTTGTAGACGGTACAATAAGTCCCAAATGGATTTACGAGTCTGAATGTCTAGTCCTGTCGTCGGTTCATCTAAAAAGAGAATATCCGGTTTTGAAAGGAGAGCACGAGCAATGTCAACTCGACGTTTCTGTCCTCCGGATAAAGTTCCATAAAGTTGTTTTTGAAAAGCTGTCAAACCCAGTTGATGGATCAACTCATCGACACGATTATAGGTAATTCCCTTATATTGTTTGGCTCGAATGGCTAGGTTTTCTTTGACCGTCAACTTTTCATCCAATACACTTGCTTGAAAAACAACTCCAATCCTAGTATTGGGCGCATAGATGATTTGACCATTAGTTGCTCGTTTAAGTCCGATTAACATTGAAATCGTGGTCGATTTTCCAGCCCCATTAGGTCCTAAGATTGCGTTAAAACTTCCTTTTTTAAACTCTAAATTTATATCTCTTACTGCTGTATGGTCTCCATAGTTCTTAGTGAGGCCTTTTGCTTGTAAAATCATATTTCCTTCCTCCTTTTTACACCTTCAGTTTAACAAAAAGAAAAAAGAAAAAATATAGTTTGGTGCTATGTGGTCGAAATGGATGATTATGTGGTCAATTCTACCTTAAAACTTCTGCATTTGAACATAAAAAAAGCCACCTGATTTGGTGGCTTCTTTAGGGAGATTATTATGAAAAAGAAAAGTTTAGGATTTTTATTAAATAAAGTTAGGAGGTCTTTACTTAATGACTATATGATACAGGAGAATACTTAAAATTAACTTAAGATAAAAGAATTATTGTAATTTTTTTCGATCCACCCAAATCATTCCTGTGCAATCATAAGTAGATAAGGTTTCAAAACCCAGTGAACGGTAAAAAACCAAGGTTTTTTCTGTCTGTTCAGTCGCTAGTTGTATTTGGTAGGCATCCTTATAGTCAGCCAAGGCTTCTTTCATCAAGTTACTACCAATTCCTTGGCGCTGATAGCTAGGCAAAACAATCAAATCCTGGACAAAAACCGATGAAAAACCGTCTCCAACCAGACGCACTAAACCAACGATTTCCTCACCATCACGCGCAAGATAAGTCGTTAGCGAATGAGACAAGGCCTGCTCCAACATCTGAGGTTGATGTGTATAATTTGTCCAACCAACTGCCTGATAGAGATGCAAAACGTCATCAACTGAAACAGATGTTCCTTTTGTAATGTTAATCATAGCAAACCTTTCTAACATTCTCTAAGAGATTTCAACTGATGGCCTTCTTCTTTATTTCACAACAATATTCACGAGTTTAGTTGGCTCAAACAGTTTGGGAAACTGTTTGAGGTTGCAAATGAGCAAATAAATTGGTTATTTCACAACAATGTTAACCAATTTATTTGGTACACTAATTACTTTCACGATTTCCTTGCCATCAATCTCTGCTTTGACTTTTTCGTCAGCCAGAGCCACTTCTTGCAATTCTTCGCGTGATAGGTCTTTCGCGACCATGAGTTTAGCACGGACTTTTCCTTTGATTTGAACGACAATTTCGATTTCGTCCTCAACCAATTTGCTTTCGTCCCATGTTGGCCAAGCTACATAAGAGATAGACTCGCCTGTTGCTGCCACTGTTTGCCAGAGTTCTTCTGCCAAGTGAGGCGCAAATGGAGCGATCAATTGGATAAAGCCTTTGGCGTAGTCCACATAGAGTTTGTCTTCCTTGTTAGCAGCGTTGACAAAGACCATGAGTTGGGCAATGGCTGTGTTGAATTTCATGGACTCGATTTGCTCTGTGACAGCTTTAACGGTTTCGTTGTAAACCTTGTCTAGAGCACCATTGTTTTCCGCAACGATTTCTTTACTTGTAATCAAACGGTACACACGGTCAAGGAATTTACGGCTTCCTTCCAGACCTTCTTCTGACCAAGCGATTGAAGCATCGAGTGGTCCCATGAACATTTCATAGACACGAAGGGTATCAGCACCGTATTGTTCCACCACATCGTCTGGGTTCACCACGTTCTTGAGGGATTTAGACATCTTGGCTGGTGCTTGCTCCAATTCTTCTCCTGTTTCCACATGGAAGA
Source organism: Streptococcus sp. Z554 (assembly GCF_053010305.1). NCBI lineage: Bacteria > Bacillati > Bacillota > Bacilli > Lactobacillales > Streptococcaceae > Streptococcus > Streptococcus sp. Z554. The sequence goes on along the minus strand of NZ_JBRKNV010000003.1, from coordinate 152,923 downwards.
AGGAACCGTCTCGTTTTTCAACCTTATCAGTTGCCACAAGAGCACCACGGTGGTCACGGTAACTTGTGCCCAAAATCATTCCTTGGTTAAAGAGTTTTTGGAATGGTTCTTTAGTTGGAACAACACCGATATCATAAAGGAATTTATGCCAGAAGCGAGCGTAGAGCAAGTGAAGGACGGCGTGTTCTGCACCACCCACGTAGATATCGACTGGCAACCATTGTTTGAGGAGATCCTCATCGGCCAATTTCTCAGTGTTGTGTGGGTCGATATAGCGGAGGTAGTACCAGCTTGAACCTGCCCATTGTGGCATGGTATTGGTCTCACGACGACCTTTGACCCCATCTTCGCGAGTCACTTCCAGCCAGTCTGTCAAGTTAGCTAGTGGACTCTCACCAGTCCCTGAAGGGCGGATGTCCTTGGTTACTGGCAAGACAAGTGGCAATTCACTTTCTGGAACAGCTGTTGAAGTTCCATCTTCCCAATGAATGATTGGGATTGGTTCACCCCAGTAACGTTGACGGCTAAAGAGCCAGTCGCGGAGACGGTAGGTCACTTTCTCTTGACCACAGCCTTTTTCTTCCAACCAAGCTACAATCTTGGCAATCGCTTCTTCTTTGTTAAGACCGTTCAAGAAGTCTGAGTTGATGTGAAGGCCATCTTCTGTGTAAGCAGTCTCTTCAACGTTTCCACCTTCAAGCACTTCTACGATTGGAAGACCAAACTGTTTGGCAAATTCCCAGTCACGTTGGTCGTGGGCAGGTACAGCCATAACAGCACCTGTACCATAGCTAGACAAAACGTAGTCGGCAATCCAGATTGGGATTTCTTTACCATTGACAGGGTTGATGGCATAAGCACCAGTCCAAACCCCTGTTTTTTCCTTGGCAAGGTCTGTACGAGCCAAGTCCGATTTCAAGCTAGCTTGGTGTTTGTAGTCAGCAACAGCCTCTGCTTGTTCTGGACTTGTGATGGCATCTACTAGCTCATGCTCAGGCGCCAAGACAGTGAAGGTCGCCCCAAAAAGAGTGTCAGGACGAGTGGTAAAGACAGTGAATTCCTTATCTGTCCCTTTCACTTTGAAAGTGACATTGGCACCAGTTGATTTCCCAATCCAGTTGCGTTGCATGTCCTTGATAGACTCTGGCCAGTCAAGGTCATCCAAGTCATTGAGCAAGCGCTCCGCATAGGCCGTGATTTTGAGCATCCATTGGCGCATTGGTTTGCGGACAACCGGATAGCCACCACGCTCAGAGGTTCCATCTGGAAGAACTTCTTCGTTGGCGATAGCTGTTCCCAATTCTTCCACCCAGTTTACTGGCACTTCAGCTTCATAAGCCAAACCTTTTTCGTAAAGCTTAGTGAAGATCCATTGCGTCCACTTGTAGTAGTTCGGATCTGTCGTATTGACTTCACGGTCCCAGTCGTAAGAGAATCCAAGCGCATTGATTTGGCGTTTGAAGTTGGCAATGTTTTCTGCTGTGAATTCTGCTGGATCATTCCCCGTATCCATAGCGTATTGCTCTGCAGGCAAACCAAAAGCATCCCAACCCATTGGGTGAAGAACGTTGTAGCCTTGGGCACGTTTGAAACGGCTAAGGATATCTGTCGCAGTATAACCTTCTGGGTGTCCTACGTGAAGACCCGCTCCAGATGGGTAAGGAAACATGTCAAGCGCATAAAACTTCGGTTTTGAAGCATCTGTTCCTGTCTTAAATGTGTGATGGTCAGCCCAGTATTTTTGCCACTTAGGCTCGATTTCTTTATGATTGTAAAAACTCATAGTGTCTCTCCAATTTTCGTGATGGTCCTATTATACCATTTTTAGGGGAAATATTGTTCTCCTTTTCGTGTTTTTTATCGTTTCGCACTTTGAATACTAGGCTATTCTACAAAATAATTTCTAAACATCCTCCAATATCTATCATTTACCATTCAATTTATCCTTCATAAATAATATAGATGCAAGATAGGGTTTTTTATGGTAGAATATAGGAAAGTGCTTTCTCAGAAGGAGGGGAAAATGAACAAACAAACCATCGCTGTTTTAGGGCCTGGTTCTTGGGGTACTGCTCTGTCACAAGTTTTAAATGACAATGGACACGAAGTTCGTATCTGGGGAAATATTCCTGACCAAATTGACGAAATCAATACACAACATACCAACAAACGCTATTTTAAGGATACTGTATTAGACGAAAAAATTATAGCCTACCATGATTTGACCGAAGTCTTGAAGGGTGTTGACGCTGTTTTGTTCGTAGTTCCAACCAAGGTGACTAGATTGGTAGCTCAACAGGTGGCTGCTGTTCTTGACCATAAAGTCGTTATCATGCACGCTTCGAAAGGGCTTGAACCAAATAGTCACAAACGTCTTTCAACCATTCTTGAAGAAGAAATTCCTGAAGAGTTCCGAAGTGAAATTGTGGTTGTATCTGGTCCTAGTCATGCGGAAGAAACGATCGTCCGCGACATCACCTTGATCACTGCCGCATCCAAGGATTTACAAACTGCACAGTATGTTCAGACACTCTTTAGCAACCACTACTTCCGTCTTTATACCAATACAGATGTGATCGGAGTAGAAACAGCTGGTGCTCTTAAAAATATCATTGCTGTTGGTGCAGGTGCTCTTCATGGGCTTGGATTTGGAGATAACGCCAAAGCTGCTATTATCACGCGTGGGCTTGCAGAAATCACTCGCCTAGGTGTCAAGCTTGGAGCAAATCCACTGACTTATAGCGGACTTTCAGGGGTTGGAGACTTAATCGTTACCGGAACCTCTGTCCACTCACGTAACTGGCGAGCAGGTGATGCTCTTGGACGTGGCGAAGCCTTAGCTGATATCGAAGCCAATATGGGCATGGTCATCGAAGGAATTTCAACAACCAAAGCAGCTTACGAATTGGCGCAAGAGCTTGGAGTCTATATGCCTATTACCCAGGCTATCTACCAAGTTATTTATGAAAATGTTAATATTAAAGATGCTGTTTCTGAACTCATGAGTAACGAGTTCAAGGCAGAAAACGAGTGGTCATAATCACCGTTAGAAAGGAAGCTCATGAAGCAAAAAGTTAGAAAAGCTGTTATCCCTGCCGCGGGGCTTGGAACTCGTTTCCTACCTGCTACCAAAGCCTTGGCCAAAGAAATGTTGCCAATCGTGGATAAACCAACTATTCAATTCATCGTTGAAGAAGCTCTGAAGTCTGGAATTGAGGACATTCTTGTCGTAACAGGAAAGTCAAAACGTTCGATCGAAGACCACTTTGACTCAAACTTTGAACTAGAACACAACCTCAAGGAAAAGGGGAAAACGGATCTCTTACGATTAGTGGATGAAACGACTGGCATGCGTCTTCACTTTATTCGTCAAACACATCCACGTGGACTCGGAGATGCCGTTTTACAAGCTAAAGCATTTGTCGGGAACGAACCCTTTGTGGTGATGCTCGGAGATGACCTCATGGATATCACTGATGACAATGCTGTCCCATTGACCAAACAGCTCATGAATGATTACGAAGAGACTCACGCTTCTACCATCGCAGTCATGCCTGTACCTCACGAAGAAGTTTCTGCCTATGGTGTCATCGCGCCTCAAGGAGAAGGAAAAGACGGACTTTACAGTGTTGAAACCTTCGTTGAAAAACCAGCACCTGAGGACGCACCTAGTGATTTAGCCATCATCGGCCGTTACCTACTTACACCTGAGATTTTCGGTATCCTTGAAAATCAAAAACCTGGTGCCGGAAATGAAATCCAGCTGACAGACGCTATCGACACACTCAACAAAACTCAACGAGTATTTGCTCGCGAATTTAAAGGTTCTCGTTACGATGTGGGAGACAAGTTTGGATTTATGAAGACTTCAATTGACTACGCTCTCAGACATCCTCAAGTCAAAGATGACTTGAAAGACTATCTGATTAATCTTGGAAAAGAACTTTCAGGAGAAAAATAAACCCTTAAAACCAGGTTGAATATACCTGGTTTTTTTGTTTCCTAAACAGCTCTAAAGCTACTCTAAGACTAATTTCTTGCAATCATTGCTTTTATGGTATAATAATAAGGAGTGAGGAAAGAAATGAAGAATACATTATTATCCATGAAAGAAAAAGGACTGGCCTTACTGCAGTCTCTAACATCAAAACTAAAAAATATACATTTAGGTAAAGGTGGCCCTAAAAAGTCTAAAAAGAAAAAGCAAACCAAAACGAATATTTGGACTATCTTTGCTAATGTCTTACTAGGAATCAAGGCAACCTTTAACACCCTATTCATCATTGCCTTCCTTGGTGGACTTTTAGGCACTGGGGTTGTTTTCGGTTATGCTGTATCTCTATTTGACAAAGTGACCGTTCCTCAAACAGAAGATTTAGTCAAACAAGTGAACGATATTTCATCCATCTCTGAGATTCACTATGCTGACGGTTCCATGATTGGTGCTATCGAAAGTGACCTCCTTCGGACATCTGTTGCATCAGATGCTATCTCAGAAAATCTCAAACAAGCTATCGTTGCGACCGAGGATGAACATTTCGCCGAACATAATGGAGTCGTTCCTAAAGCGGTTATTCGTGCCAGTCTTGGAAACTTTATCGGACTTGGTTCTTCTAGTGGAGGTTCTACACTAACACAGCAGCTCATCAAGCAACAAGTGGTTGGTGATGCTCCTACACTAGTTCGTAAAGCAACTGAAATCGTGGACGCCCTAGCCTTAGAGAGAGCAATGAGTAAGGACGAAATCTTGACCACCTATCTCAACGTCGCTCCATTTGGTCGTAACAATAAAGGGCAAAATATCGCAGGAGCTCAACAAGCAGCCAAGGGTATTTTCGGTGTTGACGCCTATCAGCTAACGATACCTCAAGCAGCCTTCATAGCAGGCTTGCCACAAAGTCCCATCTCTTACTCACCTTATGAATCTACGGGAGAAATGAAGAGTGAAGAAGATATGGCACTTGGTATCAAACGCTCTCAAGATGTTCTTTACAATATGTACAGAACTGGAGTCCTTAGTCAAGAAGACTACGAAACCTATAAAGCATACGACATCAAACAAGATTTCTTGCCAGCAGAAAGTGTAAACGTATCTTCTAGAGGTTATCTCTACTTTACTGCACTTGATGAAGCAACTAACCTCATGTATGATTACTTGGTGAAAAAAGATAACGTTTCTGCTCAAGAACTCAAGAACGAATCTATCCAGAAATCCTATCGTGAATTAGCCGAAAAAGAAATTCAAAATGGTGGTTACCGTATCACAACTACAATCGACAAAGCGATCCATACTGCTATGCAAGAGGCGGTGGCAAACTATGGCTATCTAGTTGATGATGATACCGGTCAGCCAGAAGTGGGAAATGTCTTGATGGATAATCAAACGGGAGCTATCTTAGGATTTGTGGGTGGTCGCGATTACCAAAGCAACCAAAACAACCACGCTTTTGATACTAAACGCTCTCCTGCTTCTACTACAAAACCTATCCTAGCCTACAGTGTTGCCATTGACCAAGGTTTGATGGGAAGTGCAAGTGTCCTATCCAACTATCCAACCAACTTCTCAAACGGAAATCCTATTATGTATGTCAATAGCTCTGGTACTGCCATGATGAGTCTTAAAGAAGCTCTCAATTATTCATGGAATATCCCAGCCTACTGGACTTATCGTACCCTCCGTGAAAAAGGAGTCGATGTTCGCTCTTACATGGAAAAAATGGGCTATGAAATCCCAGAATACGGTATTGAAAGTCTTCCTATGGGAGGAGGAATTGAGGTTACTGTAGCTCAACATACAAACGGATACCAAACCTTAGCCAACAACGGTGTTTATCATAAAAAATTCATGATTTCGAAAATCGAAAAAACGAATGGTGAGGTTATCTATGAACATAAAGATGAACCTGTTCAGGTATACTCTAAAGCGACTGCAACCATTATGCAGAGCTTATTGCGAGATGTTATTTCGTCACGAATCACCTCAAGCTTCCAGAGCGACCTTGCTGCTATCAATCCAAGTTTAGCAGGTGCTGATTGGATTGGTAAAACTGGTACAACCAATGATGATGGCGATATGTGGCTGATGCTTTCAACTCCACGATTGACACTTGGGGGTTGGCTTGGTCACGATGACAACCGATCTCTTGGTAAGGGAGCTGGTCACTACCGCAATGCTAAATATATGGCTTATCTGGCAAATGCTATCCAGCAAGCTTCCCCTTCTGCTTGGGGTTCTGAACGATTCCGCCTTGACCCAAGCGTTACTTCTTCTCAAGTTCTTAGATCGACTGGTCAGAAGCCAGGTAAGGTTACTATCAACGGTAAAGAGATTAATGTGACTGGAGAAATGGTAACAAGCTACTGGGCAAACCAAACTGGTGCTCCGACTACTACCTACAGATTTGCTATTGGTGGAAGCGATGCTGACTACCAAAATGCTTGGAATACTATTTTGGGAAGTCTACCAAAATCATCTAATTCCAACAATAATAACTCAAACAACAATAGCAATAACAACAATAATCGAAACAATAATCGAAATAGTAGCAACAACAATAATAACGGTAATAGTAACAATAATAACAGTAATAATAATAGCACTAACCAATAACGATAAGTTTCTTACCGATAGGAGAGCGAGAAATGATGATTCTCGCTCTCTTTTTTCTTTTTCTCATTCATGGTACAATAGTTTCATGAATCACTATCAAAAGAACATTTTTAAGGGGACCATCTACTCCCTCCTATCTGGATTAATATGGGGTATTTGTGGTATTTTAGGAGAATTCTTCTTTACCCATTATCAAGTCTCCTCTGGTTGGATTACTTCCATGCGATTAACTATTGCAGGTGTTTTCGTACTTATCCTTTCTAGCTTTAAGTTCCGCTCACAGTTATTCGACCTTTGGAGAAATCGTAACAACTATCTGCCTTTTCTGGCATATGCTATCTTAGGAATCTTCTCCGTCCAGTATTTCTTTTATCTCTGTGTAGAATACTCTAATGCAACAACGGCAACCATCCTACAATTTATCAGTCCTGTCTTCATTCTCATATACAACCGTATCATCTACAAGAAAAACGCTTCTAAAAAAGCGATTTTCTATGTTTTAACTGCTATGCTTGGGGTCTTTTTGATGGCTACCAAAGGCGATTTGTCTAAGTTATCCATCACTCCTATTGCCTTACTAACTGGACTTCTCAGTGCGCTGGGCGTCATGTTTAATGTCATCTTGCCCCAGCCATTTGCTCGAAAATATGGTTTTGTTCCTACTGTTGGTTGGGGAATGATGCTAGCTGGACTCTTTAGTAATTTTCTCTACCCTGTTTATAGAATAAGCTTTCAGCTTGATTGGGTGAGCATCTTGATTTGTTTGACCATTGCCTTTTTTGGTACAGCCTTTGCCTTCTTCCTATCCATGAAGGCTGTCTCACTCGTTTCCCCATTGGTGGTGTCTGTGGTCAGTGCAAGCGAACCTTTATCATCAGCTATTCTAAGCGTTCTGTTTCTAGGATTAGTATTGGATGGCTATCTGCTATTAGCTATGATTTTGATTATTATTCCAATGGTCTTCTTATCCATCGAAGAATCAAAGGATAAAATGAAAGAAACTTCTTTTCATACTTAAGGCTTCAATTTTGGAGCCTTTTTTGGTAGAATAGTAAGCATTACAAAGAGTGAGGAGACACCCATGACTGCTACAAAAATGAATGCTCAAGAAATTATCCAATTTATCGCCAATGCTGAGAAAAAGACCAGTGTAAAAGTAACCTTTGAAGGACAACTTGCTGGAACTATCCCTACTTCTGTTACCAAGCTTGGAAATGTCCTCTTCGGAGACTGGAAAGACATCGCTCCCCTCCTCGAAAATTTAACAGAAAACAAAGACTATGTTGTTGAACAAGACGCTCGCAATTCTGCTGTACCTCTCCTTGATAAGCGCCATATCAATGCTCGTATCGAACCAGGTGCTATCATCCGTGACCAAGTTGAAATTGGTGACAATGCTGTGATCATGATGGGAGCGGTTATCAACATCGGTGCTGAAATCGGTGCTGGAACTATGATTGATATGGGAGCTATCCTTGGGGGACGCGCTATCGTCGGTAAAAACAGTCACGTCGGTGCCGGTGCTGTTCTTGCAGGTGTGATCGAGCCAGCTAGTGCAGAGCCTGTCCGTGTGGGTGACAATGTACTCATTGGTGCTAATGCTGTGGTCATCGAGGGTGTTCAAATCGGTAGCGGGTCTGTTGTTGCGGCAGGTGCCATCGTCACTCAAGATGTCCCAGAAAACGTTGTGGTAGCTGGTGTTCCAGCTCGTGTTATCAAAGAAATCGATAGCCAAACCCAACAAAAAACAGCACTCGAAGATGCGCTTCGCACCTTGTAATGAGTAACAGAGGCGGAAACCTTTCCAGCCTCTTTATCGTATCAATAGAAGGAAATTAGATATGTTAGATTTGATTCAAACTCGACGCGACCTTCACCAAATTCCTGAGATCGGTTTAGAAGAATTCAAGACTCACGCTTATTTGCTCAATGTCATTGAGAAATTAACAGCTGGTAAGGATTTTGTTCAGATTCGTACTTGGCGAACAGGTATTTTAGTTTACTTGCAAGGTAGTCAACCCGAACGTACCATTGGTTGGCGGACAGATATCGATGGACTCCCAATCCTTGAACAAACAGGCCTTCCCTTTGCCTCTCAGCACCCAGACCGCATGCATGCTTGTGGGCACGATTTTCATATGACTATTGCCCTTGGAAGTCTCGAACGTGCTCTAGAAAAACAACCCAAAAACAATCTCCTCTTTCTCTTCCAACCTGCGGAAGAAAACGAAGCAGGGGGTATGCTCATGTATGAAGATGATGCTTTTGGCGACTGGTTGCCTGACCAATTCTATGGACTTCATGTTCGTCCGGACTTAAAAGTTGGACAGATTGCTACCAATACCCATACACTCTTTGCTGGGACATGTGAAGTTAAGATTCGCTTTAAGGGGAAAGGCGGCCATGCTGCCTTTCCACACCAAGCCAACGACGCTCTGGTTGCAGCTAGCTATTTTGTAACACAAGTTCAGTCGGTCGTCAGCCGCAATGTCGATCCTATCGAGGGAGCTGTCGTCACTTTCGGTGTCTTTCAAGCTGGAACAACCAACAATGTCATCGCTGATACAGCCTTCTTGCATGGAACCATCCGAGCTCTTACACATAGCATGAGTCTCTTGGTTCAAAAACGTGTCAAAGCCATCGCTGAGGGCGTGGCTGCTGCTTTTGATATGGATGTAGAAATCGAACTCAAGCAGGGAGGTTATTTGCCAGTCGAAAACAACCCTGAATTAGCCCGTGAATTGATGGACTTCTTTGATGAAAAAGAGGGAATTGAACTCATCGATATCGAACCCGCCATGACAGGGGAGGACTTTGGTTATCTTCTCTCTAAGGTTCCTGGCGTCATGTTCTGGCTAGGTATTGATAGTCCCTATGCCCTTCATCATCCAAAGATGAGTCCTAAGGAAGAAGCTCTGGCTATCGGTGTCGATGCCGTATCAAGCTTCTTAGCCAAGAAAGCTGCGGAGTAAACTATGAAAAAAATCCTACGCAAGCAGGTCTTGCAAGAACTCAAATCCCTATCTGCAGAAGAAAAGCAAAACATGAACGATTGGCTCACCAATCAGATCCTTCAGCATCCCTTCTATAAGGAAGCAAAGACAATCGCCACTTATCTGTCTTTTCCCCATGAATTTCAGACAGCTAGACTCATTGAACAGGCTCAAAAAGATGGGAAAACGATCCTCATCCCCAAAACCTATCCACATGGGAAAATGGACTTTGTTCTATATGAACCAGAGAAACTCGAAAGAAATTCTTTTGGCCTCCTTGAACCTCAGGGAGAGTTCACAATCCTTGAGCCCTCTCAGATTGACCTGATTCATGTTCCTGGTTTAGCCTTCAATTCTTCTGGCTATCGGATTGGGTATGGTGGTGGCTACTATGACAGATATTTGAGCCATTATTCTGGTAACACCATCAGTACGCTTTATCCTTGTCAGATTCAGAACTTCCATCCTGATCCACACGATATTCCCGTTAAGGAGGTAATTATCTATGAAAGAGATTTTTGATCGTCGTTATCCCGTCACGAGCTTCTTTCTTCTCGTGACAACCCTGGTTTTTGTCATCATGTTTCTAACCAGTGGTTTCAACTACACAAGTGCAGCCACCTTGTATCAATTCGGAGCTGTATATCCTCCTGCCATCAAGGCCATGCCTGAGCAAGTCTGGCGCTTGTTTTCAGCAATCTTTGTCCACATTGGCTTACAGCACTTTTTAGTCAACATGCTGTCCCTTTACTTTTTGGGTCGTCAGATGGAGGACATCTTTGGTTCCAAACAATTTTTCTTTATCTATCTTTTATCAGGGATGATGGGGAATCTCTTTGTTTTGGTCTTTAGTCCCAATGCTATTACTGCAGGTGCTTCAACTGCCCTCTACGGTATGTTTGCCTCAATTGTTGTTCTCCGATATGCTTCACGCAATCCCTATCTCCAACAACTTGGTCAATCCTACCTCTCCCTCTTAGTCATCAACCTAGTGGGTAGTGTTTTAATGCCTGGTATTAGCCTTGCTGGGCATGTCGGGGGTGCTGTCGGGGGTGCATTACTGGCTATCGTCTTCCCAGTTCGAGGAGAACGAAAGATTTACAGCCCAGGCCAACGTGGTCTAGCAACCCTAGCCTTTATTGCTTTATCAGCTCTACTACTTTTTATCGGACTATTCTAAGAACAAGAAAAACCATTGGAAACTCTCTCAGAGAGCTTTATTTCCAATGGTTTTTTGAATCTATTTGAAAAGTAGCTTAAAATCCATTATTGTCACTGAGTTCTTTGAACCAGTGGCCTGATTTTTTCAGGCGGCGTTCTTGCGTTTCTAGGTCAAGCTCAACTAAACCATAACGGTTTTTATAGCTATTGAGCCATGACCAGCAGTCGATAAAGGTCCAGATCAAGTAGCCTTTACAGTTGGCACCATCTTCAATGGCACGATGAAGTTCACGAAGGTGCCCTTTGACAAAATCGATACGATAGTCGTCTTGAATCATACCATTTTCACGGAATTTATCCTCGCCTTCAACGCCCATACCATTCTCGGTCAGCATCCACTCAATATTGCCATAATTTTCTTTGATGTTTTGAGCGATATGATAAATCCCTTGCTCATAGATTTCCCAACCGCGGTGTGGATTGATCTTACGACCTGGCATGACATAAGGCTCATAGAAATGCTCTGGCAAGAGTGGACTATCCGGGTGCTTAGCAAAACGCGGCGCCATCACACGCAAAGGTTGATAGTAGTTGACTCCAAGAAAGTCTACTGTATGTTGGCGAATGAGTTCCAATTCTTCTGCTGTAGAATCCGGCAGCAAATCATGCTCAGCTAAAATTTCTACTAATTCTTCTGGATAAGTTCCCAAAACAGATGGGTCTAGGAAAGATTGGGCCTGAAAGAGATCGGCTATGCGAGCAGCTCTTACATCCGCAGGATGTTGACTACGTGGGTAAGCTGGTGTCAAGTTGAGGACAATTCCAATCTTAGAATCAGGCAAAATCTCATGGCAGGCCTTCACCGCAAGAGTGCTTGCTAGCTGGGTATGATAGGCAACCTTAACGGCAGCGTTGGCATCCACCTTATGAGGGTAATGGGCATCATAAAAATAGCCAAACTCTACAGGAACGATAGGTTCATTGAAGGTAATCCACTGATCCACCAAGTCTCCATAGGTCTCAAAACAGAAACGAGCATAGTCTTCGTAGGCCTTGATAGTTGCTTTATTTTCCCAACCATCCCCATCTTCTTGAAGTGCAAAAGGCAGGTCAAAATGGTAGAGATTGACTAAGAGACGAATGCCCTTGGCCTTAATGGCTTCAAAGACCTGACGGTAGAAAGCCACACCTTGAGGGTTGACTTCTCCACGACCCTGTGGGAAAATACGAGACCACTGGATTGAAGTCCGAAAGGCTGTATGACCTGTTTCTAACAATAGTTCGATATCTTTTTCCCAATTTTCATAAAAGGTCGATGTTTTGTCTGGTCCAATGCCATTGTAGTAGCGATTTGGCTCTACTTGGTACCAATAATCCCAGAGATTATCTCCCTTTCCGTCACCAGGCACTCGCCCTTCTGTCTGTGGCCCAGAAGTTGAGGAACCCCAGACAAAATCCTTTGGAAATTTTAGCATAGCTCTACCTCTTTATTTACTCTTTTTATGTTTATTTTATTTCATTATAAGGAAAAAACAAGGCAAAAACTAGTTACATTTTTGTCTTGTTTTTCTTCTGATTATAGATTTTATTTAGTTGTTAGGATTTCAAGGGTTTCAAGCAAGTTATCAGCGTGAACTTCGATGGTATCTCCTGTCGCCTTAATCTTAACTTCTACGATACCATCAGCTGCTTTCTTCCCTACAGTGATACGGATTGGAAGACCAATCAAGTCACTATCACTGAATTTAACACCGACACGTTCGTTACGGTCATCTGTCAAGACTTCGTAGCCTTTATTGACCAAGGCTTCTTCGATACGATTGGTCAATGCAAGACTGGCTTCATCCTTGACATTTACTGGAATCAAGTGCACATCAAATGGCGCCAATTCTTTAGGAAAGTTGATTCCCCAAGCGTAACGGTATTCACCTTTTGGAGTTTTGTTCACAAAGAGGCGAGCGTGTTGCTCCATAACGGCTGAAAGGAGACGACTTACACCGATACCATAGCATCCCATGATGATTGGCACAGCACGACCATTTTCATCCAAGACATCTGCTCCCATACTTGCTGAGTAGCGAGTTCCAAGTTTGAAGATGTGACCAATCTCGATACCACGGGCAAAGTTGAGAACACCTTTTCCATCTGGTGAAATTTCGCCTTCACGCACTTCACGGATATCGACATACTCGGCAGTGAAATCACGACCTGGATTCACACCCGTCAAGTGGTAACCATCTTCGTTAGCACCAACGACAGCATTGCGGCTATCTTGCACCTTGCGGTCTGCGATAATTTTCACAGTTTCTGGAAGATTGACTGGGCCAAGTGAACCAAAGTCCGCTCCCAATAATTCTTTTACTTCTGCCTCAGTTGCAGGTTCCAAGAAGTCTGCTCCAAGGTGGTTTTTCAACTTGACTTCATTGAGTTGGTCATTGCCAACGAGTAGGGCAACAACTGGCTCCTCGTCTGCGATATAAACCAAGGTCTTGATTGTTGCTTCTTCTGAAACATTTAGGAAGGCTGCGACTTCATCAATCGATTTAACACCTGGTGTTTCCACGCGAGCCACTTGATCTTCAGTCACAACACGGTTGCTTGGTTTGTAGGCATTAGTTGCCATTTCCAAGTTAGCTGCATAGCTTGACTCACTTGAGTAGGCAATGGTATCTTCACCAGAAACCATCCATTTGAGCAATTCAGCCTTAATTTCTTCTTGCACTTCTGTAGGAATCTCGTCAAATGATGCGACAGACTTGTCTAACACTACCCAACGATCAAGATCTGTACGAGCAGGTGTGATGGCCATAAACTCTTGGCTATCCTTACCACCCATGGCTCCACCGTCACCGATGATGGCTTTGAAGTCCAAACCACTACGAGTGAAGATACGCTCATAGGCTGCTTTGTACTCATCATAGGTTACATCCAAACTATCGTAGTTAGCGTGGAAGCTATAGCCGTCTTTCATGATGAACTCACGGGTCCGAAGAAGTCCATTACGTGGGCGTTTTTCATCACGATACTTAGGTTGGATTTGATACAAGTTCAGTGGTAACTGCTTGTATGACTTGACAGAATCACGGACAATTGCTGTGAAAGTTTCTTCGTGAGTTGGACCCAAGATAAAGTCAGATTTTTCACGATTCTTCAATTTGTACAAATCTTCACCGTAGGTCTCATAACGTCCTGATTCACGCCAAAGGTCAGCACTGAGAAGGGCTGGAGCTAGCATCTCAACGGCACCAATCTTGTCAAATTCTTGACGCATGATGTTCTTGGCTTTTTCGATAACACGGTTAGCAAGTGGCAGATATGAATAAACACCTGCTGATACTTGACGAACATAACCAGCACGCAACATAAGGGCATGGCTGATAACTTGAGCATCGCTTGGCATTTCGCGAAGCGTTGGAATAAGCATTTTACTTTGTTTCATATTTTTCCTCAAATTCTAAAAGAAGGTTCGCATGATGTCGTTCCATGTTACAGCGAGCATCAAAACGACCATAATGACAACTCCAACTAGAGTAACATAGGTTTCAATTTCTTGTTTTAGTGGTTTACGACGAATGGCTTCAATAATGTTGAGCACAATTTTCCCACCATCTAGTGCCGGGATCGGAATCAAGTTGAAAATCCCGATATTGATGGAAATCATAGCCAAGAAGAACAAGACATTCTCAAGACCATTTTTAGCAGCATCACTACTTGCCTTAAAGATAGCAACGGGACCACCTAATTTATTCAAATCAGGTTGGAAGATCAAGCTTTTCAAGGCATTGAGAATGCGCAAGGCTGAGTCAGCTGCACTGGTAAATCCACCTACAAACATAGACCAGATATCTGATTTGAGTCTCGGTTGAACCCCTAGAATATAACTTCCTTGGTTCTCAACAGGTGACACACTGACTTGTTTTTCAGTTCCATTTTCAGAAACTGTTACATCCAATACAGGTGCTGTTTTGTCCTTGGTCTCTACTTCAACTGCCTGAATCAAATCTTGCCAGTTACTAATTTCGTGTGAACCGACTTTAGTGATTTGGGCCGTATTGTCAATACCGACCTTGGTTAGTGCACTGTCGGGAAGAATACTGAAGTTATTCGTTTGCGTATCACGAACGCCACCTTGCATGAAAATCAAAATCCAGAAGACGATAACGCCTAAGATGAAGTTGTTCATAGGGCCTGCAAAGTTAGTAATAAGCTTGCCCCAGACAGTCGCATTTTGATACTGAACATCTAGCGGAGCGATACGAACTTCCGTCCCATCAGCTTCTACAATAGTCGCATCATGGTCTACCGAAAAAGTTTTTTCCTCTTCCAAAACCAGACCTGTGATAAAGAGTTTATCCTCAAAATCAAACTGGGTTACCTGCATAGGAAGAGCCGTTTGGTCGACCTTCTTACCAGAAAGATTGATGCGCTTAACCTTGCCATCTTCAGCCAACGTCAAACTTACAGGAGTTCCTGTCTTAATCTCTGTAGCATCCTCGCTCCAACCTGCCATGCGGACATAGCCACCAAGCGGTAGGAGGCGAATCGTGTAAGCAGTACCATCTTTTCCGATATGGGCAAAAATCTTTGGTCCCATACCAATGGCAAATTCACGAACCAGAATTCCAGACTTCTTAGCAAAGTAGAAATGGCCGAACTCGTGGACCACCACGATAATTCCAAAGACAAGGATAAAGGTTAATAATCCTAACATTTAATATCTGTTCACCTTTCCTTAAAATAAGCCAAAGAGGTGCATAATAGGGAAAACGGCTAACATAGAGTCAAAGCGATCCATCACTCCACCATGTCCTGGGATAAAGAACCCTGAGTCCTTGACTCCAAAATGGCGTTTTATGGCACTCTCAATCAAGTCACCCAATTGACCTGCAATACTAAAGAAAATAGCAAAGAGCATCATTTTGTAAATGCCATAAGGAAGAGCAACCGTACTATCCACTAACATAAAGATAAGAGTGACAAGCATGGCAGCTAAAATTCCACCAAAGGCTCCCTCGATGGATTTGTTCGGAGAGACTCTCGGAGCCAATCTTCTCTTACCGAAATTCATTCCTATGAGATAAGCACCACTATCAGTGGCCCATACGATACAGAGGGCCAAGAGGGCTTTATCCAAACCTGCGATTCGAGCATCCACTAAAGCATTGAATCCAAAACCAACATAGAAACTCATGGCAATCGGGTATACAGCATCTTCAATGGTGTAATTCTTGCTAAAAACAGTGCAACCTAACATGATAAAAATCACAACACCATATGCGACAACATTCCCATCTACAGGCAAAAATGTCAAGTAGTTTTCTAGGGGGATTGTCAGTGCAAAAGTCGCTAATAAGGTCAGCAACCCCTCAGGGGTCATGGTGTTTAACCCTTTCATCTGAAGCAACTCATGCACCCCTAGCATAGCTAGAAGTCCCATGGCAATCTGTAACCAAAGCCCCCCAATCATCAAGAGTGGGATAAAGATTGCCAAGGCCAAAACGGCAAATATCGTTCTCTTTAATAAATCCTTTTTCATAACTTTTTCCTAAACTCCTCCAAATCGACGATTGCGGCGATTATACTCTGCAATAGCCTCTTTCAAAGCTTCCTCATCAAAGTCAGGCCACAAAACATCTGTGAAATAAAGTTCACTATAAGCAGCTTGCCAAGGCAAGAAATTGCTCAAGCGAAGCTCCCCACTTGTCCGAATGATTAAGTCCGGATCCCGCAAGACCTTAGGCAAATGACCTGTAAAGAGGTACTCCCCGATCAACTCTTCTGTAATATCGTCTGGACTCACCTTAGCATCCAAAACATCTTGCGCAATCAACTTGACCGCTTGTGTAATCTCAGCTCGTCCACCATAATTGAGGGCAAAGTTAAGAATCAAACCTGTATTTAACTTGGTCAACTCCTCTGCCTTTTTCAAAGCTTCAAACGTTTGTTTTGGCAAGCGATCAGTTTCCCCAATCATTTGGATCTTCATATTCTTTTGGTGCAATTCAGGGACATATTTATCATAAAATTCAACAGGCAGGTTCATGATAAACTTGACTTCCTGGTCTGGCCGTGTCCAGTTTTCAGTCGAGAAGGCATAAACAGTCATCGCCTTGACACCCATATCGCTAGCAGCAATCGCTACCGTTCTCAAAGCATCCATCCCAGCCTTATGACCAAAGACACGTGGCTGCATCCGTTTTTTAGCCCAACGACCATTGCCATCCATGATAACTCCGATATGCGCTGGCACCACTGCTGGTGTTTCTGTTACTTTATCTTTTTTTAAAAATCCAAACATGATTGTATTCCTATTCAAAAATCTATCGCTTCATTATACCATATTTTTCGCTTTTCTTCTATCATCTTCTCTTATTCTAAGGCGGAATCCCCTATAGAACTCCTATCTTTCCAAACGAACAAGCCTTGCATTTCCCAAAGAAAGTTGATACAATTAAACATAAAGATTTATCCTTGTTCAATCACAGGTTTTTTTTATTGAAAGGATCTTATCATGTCAAAAAAACTACAACGTAAAAAACAATTAAGAAACAGCCTTCGTCGTTCAGGTGCATTTTCAAATGCTGTGAACAAGGTTGTCGAAGAAACAAAAAAAGTTGTGAAGCATGCTGAAAAAGCTGCAAATGATGCAGGAAAAGCAGTCTCTAAGCAAGTAGAAAAAGCTGTAGAAGCAACTAAAGAGCAAGCTCAAAAGGTTACGACTTCTGTAGAGGATTTCGCAGCGAATCTAGGCGGACTTTCAGTAGACCGTGCCAAAACTTTCTACGATGAAGGCATCAAGTCTGCTGCTGACTTCAAAAACTGGACAGAAAAAGAACTCCTTTCCTTGAAAGGAATCGGTCCAGCTACAATCAAGAAATTAAAAGAAAACGGCATCAAGTTCAAGTAATCTTTCTTGTTCCTTGCTTTTCCGTAAAAAACTTGTTAAAATAAAGCCATTAGAGGTGTTTTGAGTCCCACATTTTACAGGAAGTGGCGGAGCTGAGAAGTCCACAAATGTGTCAAAACTAGTTGCTAATGGATGAAAATGAAATAAACAAAGTTGCGGGCTCTGCCCGAAATTGGGTGGTACCGCGGATTAAACACATTCGTCCCTGTCATGTAGATGGCAGGGCGATTTTTTGTAGAAAGCGAGGAAGAAGGATGACAAGAGCTGAACTGCCAGAACGAATAGAGACTGAGCGACTCGTCTTGCGCGTCCGTACCGTGGCGGATGCCGAGGATATCTTTGACTATGCTAGTCTCCCAGAGGTCTCTTATCCAGCGGGCTTTCCACCCGTTAAGACCTTGGAAGATGAGATTTATTATCTAGAGCATATCCTTCCTGAACGCAATCAAAAGGACAATCTCCCAGCAGGTTATGGAATTGTGCCCAAAGGGACTAATAATGTTATCGGTTCTGTTGACTTCAATCATCGTCACGAAGACGATGTGCTGGAGATTGGCTATACCTTGCACCCTGACTATTGGGGTCGAGGATATGTTCCAGAAGCAGCGAGTGCCTTGATTGACCTAGGATTTAAAGAATTGGGTCTTCACAAGATAGAATTATCTTGCTTTGGCTCCAATGACCAAAGTCAACGAGTTGCAGAGAAGCTTGGCTTTACCCTTGAAGCTCGCATAAGGGATCGAAAAGATGCCCAAGGCAATCGTTGTGATGATTTGAAATATGGCTTGCTGAGGAGTGAGTGGGAGGACGGTAATAACTGTTAGTTGAACTGTTCGATAATTTCGAACAGTTGGGACTTATTAAAGAATTTCGAAAGCGAGGTGAAAAATTGGAAACAAGCCAGATTATTACTCTGATCAGTGGAGCTGGTATAGGAGCTGTCCTAAGTGCATTTTTAACCTTCATAAATAGTAGCAAAAAGAATAAACTTGATTTTATAACTAAAGAGCGTTCAGAGTGGAGGAGAGAAATTAAGTCAATTATAGTTGATTTATTAGGTGGAAATAATCGATCTTCTGCAATAAAAAGGCTTGAAACACAGTTAAATCCTTATGGGAGATATATCTCTAAAGAAGATAGATATAACTTTTACATGAACGATGGCCATATTTGGGAGTTGGTTGATAATTTTGATTATTCAAATCAAAGTGTAAAATTATTAACTAAATATCTAGAAATACTTTTAAAATATGATTGGGAAAGATCAAAACGTGAAATAAAAGTCGATGTTTTTAATAGTTTTATATACTTTATTCTTATTATCGGCTCTTTATCCAATTCTCTCTTACTACTCTTTAAAATAAACGATTTAAGTCAAAGTATAGTTCTTGCGATATCCTCTTATATTATGGTGGCTGGTATATTCTATCTTGAAAAAGTTACTAGGAACTTTAAAAAAAAGCTTATACGTAATACTATTTATATTATGCTACTTTCTCTATCTATGTATTATAGTATAGAAGGGCTATTATATTGGGTAATCCCTCAAGAAAAAATGGATTTAAATAGTTTTCTTGTCACACTTTTGATATCAGTATTAATAATGAGTATAGAATTCAAAATTTTTATAAACACTAATGGTGAGGAAGAAAATTATATGAACCTCATTGATTATATTAAAAACAATTTAAATTAAGGAGAACACACATGTCTAAAGAACTTTCACCTAAATACAATCCAGCCGAGGTTGAGGCTGGTCGTTACCAAAAATGGCTTGACGAAGATGTTTTCAAGCCTTCAGGCGATCAAAAGGCTAAGCCTTATTCAATCGTGATTCCACCACCAAACGTGACTGGGAAACTTCACCTTGGCCACGCTTGGGATACAACTTTGCAAGATATCATCATCCGTCAAAAACGCATGCAAGGTTTCGATACCCTTTGGCTTCCTGGTATGGACCACGCGGGGATTGCCACTCAAGCTAAGGTTGAGGAGCGCTTGCGTGGTGAGGGCATTACGCGTTATGACCTTGGTCGTGAAAAATTCCTTGAGAAAGTCTGGGAATGGAAAGACGAATATGCCACTACTATCAAGGAACAATGGGGCAAGATGGGTCTCTCTGTAGACTACTCTCGCGAGCGTTTCACTCTTGACGAAGGCTTGTCAAAAGCGGTTCGTAAGGTCTTCGTGGACCTCTACAAGAAAGGCTGGATTTACCGTGGTGAGTTTATCATCAACTGGGACCCAGCAGCTCGCACAGCCCTTTCTGATATCGAGGTGATTCACAAGGATGTCGAAGGTGCCTTCTACCACATGAACTATATGCTGGAAGACGGTTCACGCGCCCTTGAAGTTGCGACCACTCGTCCTGAGACTATGTTCGGAGACGTAGCCGTTGCAGTTAATCCAGAAGACCCACGCTACAAGGACTTGATTGGTAAAAACGTCATCCTTCCAATCGCTAATAAATTGATCCCAATCGTTGGGGATGAGCATGCAGATCCTGAGTTTGGTACTGGTGTCGTGAAAATCACACCTGCCCACGATCCAAACGACTTCTTGGTTGGTCAACGCCACAACTTGCCACAAGTCAACGTCATGAACGACGACGGAACTATGAATGAGCTTGCCTTTGAATTTGCAGGCATGGACCGTTTTGAAGCTCGTAAGGCAGTCGTTGCTAAGTTGGAAGAAATCGGTGCCCTTGTTAAAATCGAAAAACGTGTCCACAGTGTTGGTCACTCAGAGCGTACTGGAGTTATGGTTGAGCCACGCTTGTCAACGCAATGGTTCGTCAAAATGGACCAGTTGGCTAAGAATGCCATTGCCAACCAAGACACAGAGGACAAGGTAGAATTCTACCCACCTCGTTTCAACGATACCTTCCTCCAATGGATGGAAAATGTCCACGACTGGGTAATCTCTCGTCAGCTCTGGTGGGGTCACCAAATCCCTGCTTGGTACAATGCCGAGGGTGAAATGTACGTCGGAGAAGAAGCTCCAGAAGGTGACGGATGGACTCAGGACGAAGATGTCTTAGACACTTGGTTCAGTTCTGCCCTCTGGCCATTCTCAACTATGGGCTGGCCTGATGTGGACTCAGAAGACTTCAAACGTTACTTCCCAACTTCAACCTTGGTAACAGGTTACGATATCATCTTCTTCTGGGTGTCTCGTATGATCTTCCAATCTTTGGAATTCACTGGCCGTCAACCATTCCAAAACGTTCTGATCCACGGTCTTATTCGTGACGAGCAGGGACGCAAGATGTCTAAGTCTCTAGGTAACGGGATTGACCCAATGGATGTCATCGAGAAATACGGTGCCGATGCCCTTCGTTGGTTCCTTTCAAACGGTTCTGCACCAGGGCAAGATGTGCGCTTCTCTTACGAGAAAATGGATGCTTCATGGAACTTCATTAACAAGATTTGGAACATCTCTCGCTACATCCTCATGAACAATGAAGGCTTGACCCTTGAGCAAGCAACGGCCAATGTCGAAAAAGTTGTCAACAAGGAAGCTGGAAATGTCACAGACCGCTGGATCCTCCACAACCTCAACGAAACAATCGGAAAAGTCACTGAAAACTTTGATAAATTTGAGTTTGGTGTCGCTGGCCACATCCTCTACAACTTCATCTGGGACGAGTTTGCGGACTGGTACGTAGAGTTGACCAAGGAAGTCCTTTATAGCGATAACGAAGAAGAGAAAGTTGTTACACGTTCTGTTCTCCTTTACACTTTGGACAAGATCCTTCGTCTCCTCCACCCAATCATGCCATTCGTGACAGAGGAAATCTTTGGACAAATCTCAGAAGGTTCTATCGTTACAGCAGAATACCCAACTGTCAACCCAGCCTTTAAAGACCTTGCGGCCCACACTGGTGTAGAAAGCCTCAAAGACTTGATCCGTGCCGTGCGGAATGCGCGTGCGGAAGTAAACGTTGCTCCAAGCAAGCCAATCACCATCCTTGTTAAGACAAGCGATAGCGACTTGGAAGCCTTCTTTAACAGCAATGTCAACTACATCAAACGCTTCACAAATCCAGAACACTTGGAAATCGCATCAAACATCCCTGCACCTGAACTCGCGATGTCAAGCGTCATCACAGGAGCAGAAATCTACTTGCCACTCGCTGACCTCCTTAATGTCGAAGAAGAACTAGCTCGTCTCGACAAGGAACTGGCTAAATGGCAAAAAGAACTGGATATGGTTGGTAAGAAGCTCTCTAACGAACGCTTTGTAGCCAATGCCAAACCAGAAGTCGTCCAAAAAGAACGCGACAAACAAGCCGACTACCAAGCCAAGTATGACGCGACCGTAGCACGCATTGATGAGATGAAGAAGTTAGTGAAATAAACACAGAAACACGGCGACTTGCCGTGTTTTTTTGGTATAATGGAAATATTAAAACAGTAGAAAAGAGAAGGTCTATGCCAGAAGGTGTTGCATTATTTCAAGATACCTTGATCAAATCTTTAAAGTTTGGTTTTATTGATAATGTTAAATTTCAAGAAGGAGGATACTCTCCTCAAATATTAATCAATGATCCAGAATCAAAGCGCTATGTATTAAAGGATATTCAAGAAGAATTATCTAAATGCCAGGCCTTTTATATTTCTGTAGCATTTATTACCCAATCAGGGATTGCTCTGATAAAATCCCAATTATCCGATTTAATGGATAAAGGAATAAAAGGTAAAATTCTTATATCTCCTTATCTTGATTTTAATGATCCAGTTGCCATGCAAGAATTACTCAAGTTAAAAAATGTTGAAGTTCGGCTTACTCCAGAGGATCTACAGATGCATGCTAAATTTTATCTTTTTGAACATGAGGGGAAACAAGTTCTTATTTCTGGAAGTTCAAATTTAACTCATAATGCATTGAAGATTAATTACGAATGGAATATAAAATTAACTTCAACTCACAACGGGGAGTTAATCCAAGCTACTAAAAAAGAATTCGAAAAAATTTGGGAAAAATCCGATATTTTAACAGTAGAGAAGATTGATTCTTACGCTAGAAAGCGTAAGAAAACAATTCGAGTGGACCAGATTCGAGAAGAGGAAATAGCAGAATATCAAGTATCAAGCATTGAACCCAACAAGATGCAAAAAGAAGCATTGAAAGGTCTGCAGGCTATTCGCGATTTAGGGAAAAAGAAAGCTTTAGTTATCAGTGCTACAGGGACAGGGAAAACGTATTTATCAGCTTTTGATGTTCAACAATTTGAACCAAAAAGAATGCTATTTATCGTTCATAGGGAGCAAATTCTCCAAAAGTCTTTAAAGGATTTTCAAAAGGTTTTACAGTTCCCAGAATCAGAAGGTTTGATTTATCATTCTGGAGCAGATTTGACAAATAAGAAGTATATTTTTGCGACGATTCAAACATTATCCCGTGATTCTCATTTAAATCTATTTTCAGAAGATTATTTTGACTATATTTTAATTGATGAGGTTCATAAAGCTGGAGCTGATTCATACAAAAAAGTGATGGCGCATTTCAATCCAGAATTCTTCTTAGGAATGACGGCCACTCCAGAACGGACGGATGGACAAAATATTTATGAATTATTTGACTACAATATAGCCTATGAAATTCGTCTGCAGGATGCTCTTGATAATAATATGCTTTGTCCATTTATTTATTTTGGGGTAAAAGATATAGAGATAGATGGACATCTAATCGATGAAAAGACAAATATATCAAACTTAACATCTAACGAACGAGTTAAACATATTCTGCAAAAGATTGATTTTTATGGTGTCAGTGGAGAAAAAGTAAAAGGTTTGATATTTTGTTCCTCAAAACAGGAAGCACATGAGCTATCTTTAAAATTGAATCAGCATGGGAAAGCTTGTCGAGCATTGACAGGCGATGATAATATTGAAACAAGAAATAAGGTAGTTTCTCAACTCGAAAAGGGGGAGCTAGACTACATTTTAACAGTGGATATTTTTAACGAAGGGATTGATATTCCTTCTGTCAACCAGGTAGTCATGTTAAGAAATACTCAGTCTAGTATTGTTTTTGTTCAACAACTGGGACGTGGTCTTCGTAAACATGAGAGTAAAGAATATGTCACGATCATTGATTTTATTGGTAATTATAAGAATAACTATCTAATTCCAATCGCTTTATTTGGTGATAAATCAATGAATAAAGATAATTACCGAAGAGAGCTAAGAGAACCCAATATCTTAAATGGCCTAACAACTATCAATTTTGAAGAAGTTGCTAAAGAACAAATCTTTAAGTCTATTTCCAATACAAATCTTTCCAATCGAGCTATCCTAAAAGAAGCCTATATGGAAACGAAGAATCGCTTGGGACGTACTCCAAATCTCAGTGATTTTTGGAAACTAGATAGTCTAGATCCCTACGTTTTCTTTGATACTTTTAATCATTATGGAGAGGTTATTGCTTCCTTTGAAAAAGATAATCGCTTCATTAAAATTCCTGAATTAAATGGTTTTCTGACTTTCCTCTGCAAAGAACTATCCAATGGTAAACGAAAAGAAGAACTCCATCTTTTAAAAATATTACTAGAAAAAGGGGAAATTCACCGGTCTGAATTTAAACAAATCCTAATAATAAAGCAATTAGGAACCTCTGAACAGTTATTTAAATCTATCGAAAACTGTTTGAACTATAACTTTTTCGTTAAAAGAGATCAAGAAAAGTATGGTTTGTCAGCCTTAAATATTGAAGATAACACTTATAAACTATCAAGAGGTTTTACTCAATTTCTAACAGAAGAATACAAAAAATTTATTTTAGACATCATTCAAACGGGTCTGGAGCGCTCTCAAAAATATCCGCAGGAACCATTGACAGTAGGTGAAAAATACTCTCGAAAAGACGCTGTGCGACTTCTCAATTGGGACAAGGATGAGAGCTCTACTGTGTATGGATACAAGGTTAAACATGGAACGTGTCCTATCTTTGTCACTTATCATAAAGATGGTGATATTACAGAAACAACTCAGTATCAAGATGGATTCTTATCCAACAAAGTCTTTCACTGGTATTCTCGTAGCAATAGAAGCTTTAAGTCTAAAGAAGTTGCTGAGATTATGCAATCTAATCAAACTGGCTTGGCTCTTCATCTCTTTGTAAAAAAAGAAGACGGTGAAGGAAGTGATTTCTATTATCTAGGCCCAGTTAGTTATTTGGAAGATAGCGCTATTGAAACTAGGATGCAGGATGGAAAAACTCCTGTAGTTACAATGAATTTTGAATTAGCCAATGAGGTTTCTTCCACACTTTATGATTATTTAACAAAAAAATAAGAGAATAATCTCTTATTTTTTTGTTAAGTGCTCTACAGCTGGACGGTCAACTGGAGCCCAATTGAGAGTATCTAGTTCATTAGGAGCTAACCAAGTTGAATTTTGATGTTCAAGCAACTCTAGATTCCCTGATATTAGCTTTGCATGATAGGTCTTCATGACAACTGTCCCAAAATCATAATCATATGAAGCTTCATTGATGTAAGAAACAATCTCAATTTCAGAATTTAGCTCTTCTTTAATTTCACGGACTAAAGCTTGTTCAGGAGATTCTCCTATTTCTAATTTCCCACCTGGAAATTCCCAAAAACCTCCCAAACTTTTTCCTTCGGGTCTTTGTGCACAAAATATTTTACCATCTCGTTCTATGGCTGCTGCAACAACATTTATTATTTTTTTTGACATAAGTTATCTCCGATAATTTTTTCTTACTTCTCCCCTCACAACCAGCCTTCTTCTTCGGCAGTTTTGGCTGCTTCGGTTCGGTTGCTTGCACCTAGTTTGGAGAGGATATTGGTCATGTAATTACGGACCGTGCCGTTTGAGAGGTAGAGCTGGTCCGCAATTTCTTGGTTAGACAGGCCTTGGGCTACTCCATGTAGAACGGCCACTTCCTGCTCGGTCAAGGGGTTGGGATGGGTCATCATGACTTCCATGAGTTCTGGAGAATACTCCTTTCGCCCCTCTAGCACCGTATGCAGGGTTTGCATGAGCTCGGCGATGCTCCGTTCTTTCAAGACATAGGCGTCTACTCCTGCTTTGACCGCTCGTTCAAAATAACCTGGGCGTTTAAAGGTCGTAACGATAACCACCTTGGTTTCAGGCACTTCTTGTTTAATCCACTCGAGTGCTTCTAGTCCCGTCTTGACTGGCATTTCGACGTCAAGGATGGCAATATCTACCGCTTCTTTCCCCAAAACCTCGATAGCCTCGGCTCCATTTTTTGCCTGCAAGACAGCCTCCACATCTGGTTGAAAGCTCAAGAGTTGACACATGGCATCTCTAAGCATACTTTGATCTTCTGCGACTAATACTTTCATCTACTTTCTCTCCTTATAAGGCAGATGCACGCGCACTTCTGTGGGATCTTTCAAACTGACCAGCTCTACTTGACCTGAGAAGGCTGCTGCACGGTCACGGACTGTATGGAGTTCATTCCCTTTTACAGTTGCAAAACCTTTCCCATCATCTCTAACTGTCAATAGCAATTCCTGGTCTGTGCGTTCCAGTTTTAGATAGGCTTTTTCAGCGCTGGCATGCTTGATGATATTGGTCGCCAGTTCTAACAAAATCATAGCGGCTGTCGACTCTATATCCTGAGTCAGGCTAGCCTTGTCCAACTGATTATCAACCTCAACTTCAATTCCAGCAATCTCCAGCATCTTTTTGACAGTCTCAAGCTCTGATGCTAGGGTCCGTGATTTCAGATTTTCTACAATGGTTCGTACTTCATTCATGGAATCCTTGCTGATCTGGTGAATTTCTTTTAATTCCTTCTCCACCTGTGGATAGGCCTGCATCTGAAATAACTGCAAGGCCAGATCTGTCTTGACACTCAGCATAGCAAAGGTATGCCCCAGACTATCATGCAAATCCTGACCGATACGACTGCGTTCATTTTCAGCAAGCAATAAATTTATCTGAGCATTTTGCTTGGCCTGAGCTTCTTTCAAATCCTCGACAATGCGAATCCGAACCAAACCCAATGTCATCAAATCGACAAAAGTAAGAATCCCAAGCTCAAAGGCTACAGCCTCAGTTTCGACTGACTGAAACATCATGAGTTGTCCAACAACAAGAACTTGAGCAAGGAGAAAAGTCCAGACATGAAGAGAACGTAGACTCCGCACCCTGAAATGATAAATTAAGAGATTAGAAAGGTAAAAGAAAAACCAGATATAATTAACAGCAACAAAGGCAGTATTCCCAACTACATAAGTCAGCATGAGGCCCCAATATAGCCAAGATAGGCGCTGGCTCTTAGTTGTTAAAACACCCAAATACGCCACTACAAATAGAATATCAATCAATAAATGCCAGGCAGAAAGCCACCCAGTCACTACAGGTAGGATGGGGAAAATCATAAAAATTAAACTGGCCCAAAACATATAGTGTATGCTTTTCAGTCTTTCAAGCATTAAGCATTCTCCTTATGACCTTGAAGGTAAATGGTCAAACCAAACAAAACAGCTGAAAAAACAAGTAGATAAATTGTGGCTGATAGATTGATGCCACCCTCATTTAAGAAGGTCTTGATCAATTCCATCAACTGATAGCTTGGTAGTCGCTTCCCGATTGCTTGCATCCAGTCTGGAAATAAAGAGACGGGCATCCAGAGTCCGCCTAAAACAGCCAAGCCAAAGTAAAGAAGATTGCCCACGACAGACATCAGCTGACTGGACGGCAAGAGAGTCAGGGTTAAGCCAAGTGCTACAAAGGCAACACTTCCTACTATCAGCAAGAACGCAGCCCCAATCCAGTTTCCAAGAGACATATCCACACCTCTTACAAAATGCCCAACTGAGAAAACAACCAGAATTGAGACCAAATAATCAACCATCATACTTGTTATCTTTGATAGATAATATTCTACCATATTTACAGGGCTATGACGTAATATTTTCTGCCAGTTGTTGATCTTGTCGGTATGTAAAACAACTGGAAATGAAAAGATAGCGGTCGACATCATGGAAAAGGCTGTCATGGAGATGAGGTAGTCGCGCATAAAATTAGCTGGTCCACCAGGTGTGTCCTGGTACATACCTGAAAAGAATAAATAGAAGGCTGTCGGCATCCCTACGGATAATAGATAATAGACTAGTTGCCGTTTGGTTAATAGGAATTCTATCTTATTTAATGCGATCCATCGTTTCATCTTAGTCATCTCCCTTTTGTGTTTCTTCAAAGATTGTATCCATCAAACTACGGTTATTAACTTCAATTTCTTGTATACTACATCCTGCTTGGACTAACAGTTGCCAGAAAGCATTTGCCTCTCGTGTGACTACTTGCAGAGCATCTTGTTTTTGTGACCAGTTTTCAACCAAGTTAGACTGCTCAACGACTTCCTTGTAAGCCAAAGGAAGAATAAAATGCTTTTCAATCTCCTCACTGCGCATGGCTAGAGGCGTCGTATCACGAATCAACTCTCCCTTATTTAAGACCAGAATCCGGTCAGCCGTATGCTCTACCTCTTCGATATAATGGGAGGAATAGAGAATGGTGACACCCTGCGCTTTTAGATCCTGGACAATTTCCCAAAAACGTTGACGAGTTGAGGTATCCATGGCAGCAGTCGGTTCATCTAAAAAGACAAGCTTTGGTCGGCCAATCAAGGTCAAGACAAAAGAGAAGAGACGCTTTTGCCCGCCTGACAATTTTTCTGCGAATTGCTCTTTTTGTTGCTGGCCAAACTGCAATAATTGATCGATTTCTTGGTTGCTCAAGGGATTTGGATAAATGCTTTGAAAGAAAGCAATCAACTCCTTTACCTTTAATTTCTGAACGATGACATTTTCTTGAGGCAGGTAGCCTCTAATATAGTCTAACTGAGAACTCGTCACTGGTAAGCCTTGGATGGATACTTGACCGCTTGTGACCAGTTTATCTCCAAGCAAACAGTCCAAGAGTGTTGTCTTTCCAGCACCATTGGGCCCAATCAAGGCGACGCATTCACCTTCAGCTACCTCAAAGGAAATATCCTTCAAAATAGCCTTTCCCTTGATGTTTTTATCTAAGCCTTGAACCTTAATCATGTTCATGATATTCTCCTTTAACCCACTCCTTACCCATCGGAAAGGCGATAAAAATCATAAATCCTAATCCCCAGGCACCACGGATGAATTGGTGAAGGAAGGCTTGATCAAACCAACCTGTAAACATTTCTACCAACCATACCACTAGTGACAGTCCAATAAAAAGATAGAGAATCACTTTTTTCATTTTTCAAACTCCTTTTTCACATCTAAGACCAATTTCAAACCTTCTCGGATCAACCAAGACATCATTCCAAAACCTGCAAATAACTCCCAAGGAAAATGATAGAAGCCTTCATCCAACCCAGAAAACATGAGATAAGTCATGACTCCTGCTGCTACTAAACTCATTGCGACAATTACTTTATGTTTCATTTTTTCTTCCTCCATTTGATACATCTAGTATATCTCTTTGAAGCGTGTGTCACTAGAAGCTTCTGTCATGAGGAAATATGACAAATGTCACAAAAAAAGAAAGTTGATTTCTCAACTTTCTTTTTTTCTATTATTTAATCTTTATTCCACACTGAAAAGATATGGGTAAACTGGTTGTTGACCCTGGTGGATTTCTACTTCGACATCTTCGAATTCTTCTGCGATTTCTTGGGCAATTTGGTTAGCCAATTCTTCGCTTCCGTCTTCACCGATATAGAAAGTCACGATTTCACTGTCTTCGTCCAACATGTGTTTCAAGGTTTCAGTCAAGGTTTGGTGCATATCAGGATTTGATACGAGAATCTTACCATCCACCATACCAAGATTGTCATTTTCATGAATTTCTAGACCATCGATAGTCGTGTCACGAACAGCTGTTGTTACACTACCGCTGACAACGTCTCCAAGGGCTGCAGTCATGCGTTCTTGGTTTTCTCCGATAGACTTGCTTGGGTCAAATGCTAGAAGGCTAGTCAATCCTTGAGGAATTGTACGAGCTTCTACTACAACAGCTGGTTGTTCCAATACTTCAGCTGCAGATTGAGCTGCCATGAAGATATTTTTGTTGTTTGGCAAGAAGATGATGTTACGAGCGTTGACTTTCTCAACGGCCTTGACAAAGTCTTCTGTAGAAGGGTTCATGGTTTGTCCACCCTCGATGACATAGTCCACACCTTGAGCACGGAAGATATCTGCCAAGCCTTGTCCAGCTACTACTGCGATAAGGGCGTACTCTTTTTCTTCAGCTGGTTTGATGACTTGAGCTTCTTTTTCTACTTGCGCTTCGTGTTGGTTACGCATGTTATCGACTTTAACCTTGACCAAGCTACCATATTTGAGACCTTCTTGCATCACAAGTCCTGGATCTTCAGTATGAACGTGAACTTTAACGATTTCATCATCATTGACAACAAGCAATGAATCTCCAAGTTCGTTCAAGTAGTTACGGAATTCTTCGTAGTCAAACTCTTTAGCATAAGTTGGACCTTGCTTGAGGGCAACCATGATTTCAGTACAGTAACCAAAGGTAATGTCTTCTGTTGCCACATGTCCAGCTACAGATTTATGGTGTTCTGCATTGATCATCTCACCCATATTAGCTGGAGTTGCTACAAAGTCTTCAGACGCGCTGTATTCACCAGTAAGAGCTGAAAGGAAACCTTCATAGATGAAGACCAAACCTTGACCACCTGAGTCCACAACGCCAACTTCCTTCAAAACTGGAAGCATATCCGGAGTTTTAGCAAGGGCTGCTTTAGCTCCTTCCAAGGCTGCACGCATAACTTCAACTGCGTCATCTGTCTGCTCAGCTTTTTTCTTAGCACCGATAGCAGCTCCACGTGATACCGTCAAGATTGTTCCTTCAACTGGCTTCATAACAGCCTTGTAGGCAACCTCAACACCTGATTGGAAGGCAAGAGCTAGGTCTTTCCCTGTTAGCTCTTCTTTTGTCTTGATCGCTTGTGAAAATCCACGGAAAAGCTGAGAAGTGATAACTCCAGAGTTTCCACGCGCACCCATCAAAAGACCTTTAGCCAAGATGCTTGCAGCCTCACCAACAGTTGAAGCTGGTTTGTCTGCTACTTCTTTAGCACCATTTTCGATCGTCATTCCCATATTTGTTCCTGTATCTCCGTCTGGAACTGGGAAGACGTTCAATGAATTGACATATTCGGCTTGCTTGTTCAAACGAGTTGAAGCAGCCTGTACCATTTCTTGAAATAAGCTTGTAGTAATGTTTGACACGATTATTCTCCTACAACTTTGATATTTTGAATGTAGACATTCACAGTTTGAGCAGTGATCCCAAGTTGGTTCTTTAAGCTAAAGCGAACACGTTCTTGGATGTTTTTTGAAACTTCACTGATTTTTGTACCGTAGCTCAATACAGTATATACATCAACTGCAATACTACCGTCTTCAGCTGCTTTAACGACTACACCTTTTGAATAATTTTCCTTACCAAGAAGGGCTTGGAAATTATCTTTGAGGGCATTTTTACTAGCCATACCGACTACACCAAAAATTTCAGTTGCTGCACCACCTACAACAGTAGCGATCACATCATCTGTCAGTTCGACTTGACCATCTTTTGTATTAATTTTTACAGTCATTTTTTTTACCTCAAATAGTTGATACTCTATTTTATCATATTTCAGCCCAACTGTAAAAGCAGAATGATGTATCGGCGGATATTTACTTGATTTTTCAAATGATTTCAGCTTTCGAGTAAAAGAAAAAAGACCCCTTAGGTCTTTTCATATTTATTAAACGCGTTCTACTTTTCCTGATTTCAAAGCACGAGCTGAAGCCCAAACTTTTTTAGGTTTACCATCGATAAGAACAGTAACTTTTTGAAGGTTTGGTTTTACGGCACGTTTAGTTTGGTTCATCGCGTGTGAACGGTTGTTTCCTGATACAGTCTTACGACCTGTAAAGTAACATACTTTAGCCATTGTGTTTTCCTCCTATTAGATCTAATATAGCGGATGTGCTAGCACCACATACCGTACTATGTTATCACACTTTCTCCATTTTGGCAAGGGAATTGGAAGATTTTTTTATTTGACGTAGACAACTTCTAATTTACCAAAAGCCACCTCTCCACGGACAATCAGGGTCTTACTTGTAGGAGCTACCGGAGCATCTGCCTTGGCTACTCCACAAGAAGTCTCCACCTTCAGATCTACTCGCCAGTGTTGGGGCACATAGATAACTGCATTTCCTAAGTTGACTTCTACCTTCAAGGTTGCACTATCGCCTAACATCTCTGCATTGTCATAATAGATCTTGGCATTCCCACAGCTAACTTCAAACTGGTCTTCTACCAAATCTTGGTCCTGTTTGTAAAAGGTTCCACTACCAAAGGTAACTTCCTTCTCTGTCAGAATAGTCTTTTCAGCGTCATACCACCATTTTTTACTGTCCCATGTTTTGTTCGAATTAGTCAGCATACTTACTCCAAGCACGATGAGAACACTTGCCCAGAACAATGATTGATTGGGAAGCGGTAAAATGTCATAAAAATGATTAGCAATCATGAGGGCCACTAGGGCTGTAAAGGAGGCTGAAGTGAAATGACGACGAAGGATTGCCTCAACTGATTGATAGGCAAAAAATCCAATACCGATCAAAGGCCAAATTTTCCCTTCAAGTGAAGGGATTCCAAAATTCCCCTGTAATAATACTAAAGCTGCCAATACTAGCAACACAATACCAAATGCTTTCTTTTTCATGTTCTTACCTCATGTTTCTTAGATTTTCTTTTAGGAGGGATTGGTAGTGCCGTGACACGTGAACCTCCTTGTGGGTTTGATAAAAGGAAATAGTGCCTGTCCCTGAGAAGGACTTGTCCACCGAGTAGACCTGACGGATATTGGCAATGGT
This sequence comes from Streptococcus sp. Z554, assembly GCF_053010305.1. NCBI lineage: Bacteria > Bacillati > Bacillota > Bacilli > Lactobacillales > Streptococcaceae > Streptococcus > Streptococcus sp. Z554. The sequence goes on along the minus strand of NZ_JBRKNV010000003.1, from coordinate 120,377 downwards.
CGACTTGGAAACCCTACTGAAATAACGTGGCAGGATGGACTCTAGTTCATAGAGCTTGAGTCTCACCTCGTAGGCCTCTTTCTGGGTGTGGGCGTAAATCTTGCTACCTTCTGTCTCAAAAAAGAGAATTTCTGCCAAGTCTAAGTAGTACTCACCCGTCCCCTTGTAAAAAATTAGCCTAGGAGCCTTGGTTTCTTGCAAGAGTCGTTGCAAGTCAGCTATCTCATCTGTCAGGGCTGCAGCCTTGATGACAATCTCTGTCTCAGTTAATTCACTATCAATCTCGATTCGTAACTTCATCCTATCTCCTTTCTGCATCTACTATACCAAAGCCTAAAAGACTTTACAAGGGCAAAAAAGCAAGTGGTCATTTTTGCCCCGTAAGTGGTTACGAGGCCAAGCCCACTTGCTTAACTTTTTAGAACATAAAGAAAAGAATTCCCCAGAGGAGGCCACAGGCGTAGCCAACTAGAACATCCTTAGGATAATGAACACCACCCAAGACTCGCACAAGACCGAGAAAAGCTGACAAGACCAATAAAATCAATCCCACAGGCAGATTCGCATGTAAGCAGGCCATGGAGATAATGGTCGCTGAAAAGACATGGCGACTAGGCATTGAATTCCCAGAACTGTCCTTGTCTAATAGTGGGACAATTCCCCAAGTTTCATAGGGACGGGGTTGATTGATCCACTTACGAACTAGCGTTAATAGGACAAAGCCTAAAGCTGGAACTAAGATATAGGCAGAAAGTTCTTTCCCAACCCCGTTACTTACAAAGTTTGTTCCCAACAAGGTCAAGTAAGCTAAGGGCATCAGAACTGTCATCATGCGATTAAAGACTCGCATCAATTGCAATAATTGTGGATGTCGAAGAAGATTTGATTTCCTCTTCTCGTACCACTCTTGATAGTTTTTCATCTGTTTTCTCGTTGTTTCTAGATTTTACACAAGAAGCCTGACAGAACGAGTCTGCTAGCATCTCCTACTCTAGTATAGTGCAGAAAAAGAAGGCCGTCAAGCCTTCTTTTAGTTTATTCTTCTACTTCGCCTTCTGTGAATTGACTATTGTAGAGGTCTGCATAGAAACCACCTTGAGCCATGAGTTCTTCATGATTTCCTTGTTCGATGATATTTCCATCTTTCATGACTAGGATTAAGTCAGCATTACGGATCGTTGACAAGCGATGGGCGATGACAAAGGATGTGCGCCCCTCCATCAAACGGTCCATAGCCTTTTGAATCAACTCCTCTGTACGCGTGTCTACTGAGGATGTCGCCTCGTCTAGAATCAAGAGCGGAGCATCCTTGAGCAGGGCACGAGCAATGGTCAAGAGCTGTTTTTGTCCTACTGAAAGAGTTACAGTATCATCCAAGACTGTATCGTATCCGTCAGGTAAGGTTGTGATAAAGTGATGGATTCCTACTGCTTTGGCAGCTTCAATCACGCGCTCATCACTGATCCCCGTTTGATTGTAGATGAGATTGTCACGAATGGTTCCTTCAAAGAGCCAGGTATCCTGCAAGACCATCGAAAAGGCATCGTGTACTTCTGAACGTTTCATAGTCTTGGTATCCACACCATCAATCCGAATACTTCCCTTATCAATCTCATAGAATTTCATCAAGAGGTTAACAATGGTTGTCTTTCCAGCTCCAGTTGGTCCAACAATAGCGATCTTATGCCCTGCATGTGCTGTCGCAGAAAAGTCGTGGATGATGGTCCGCTCAGGTGTGTAGCCAAATGAAACGCGATCAAAGATTACCTCACCCTTCATGTTGGTCAATTGTCTTTCCTTATGAGATTCGTCTTCCATTTCAGCTTCACCTAGAAACTCAAAGACACGAGTCATAGCTGCACTAGCTTGTTGCAAGCTCGTAATCCCTTGAGCAATCTGTGATAAGGGTTGAGAGAAAGTCCGAACGTAAACCATGAAGGCTACGATAATCCCGATACTGATATGCCCTTCAAGAGCCAAGGCAGCGCCGACGATAATGACTAGAACATAACTAAAGTTGCCTACAAAGATCATGGCAGGCATCATAATTCCAGAGATAAACTGAGATTTCCAGATGCTATCATGTAGATTCTGATTCAAGCCTGCAAATGTTTCTTTTGTTGGTTCCACAGCATTATAGCTGGTCACCACATTGTGGCCAGAGTACATTTCTTCCACATAGCCATTTACAGCTGCTAGGTTATTTTGTTGAGCTTTAAAATAGCCTTGAGATTTAGCCATAATCACTGAAACCGCCGCAAATCCAACAAGGGTTGAAACAACGGTTACCAGCGCCAAAATCCAGTTCATCCCAAACATGGTAATCAAAACAGCAATCAGTAAAAAGCTAGCTGAAAGAACTGTCCCAAGACTTTGGTTGAGAGACTGAGCTGCCGTATCGACGTCATTGGTTACACGAGAAAGGGTGTCCCCTTGAGAATGACGGTCAAAATAAGCAAGAGGCAAGCGATTGATTTTTTCAGCAATAGCTGTCCGCAAACGTTTTGAGAAATGTTGGATACTAGTTGAAAAAATGTAGGCTTGTGTATAGTTAAGGATAATACCAATCACATAGAGGATAACCAAAAAGCTAGCAATACTTGACACAGCCTCTAGGTCAATTCCAGTCATCAACCCATCTGAGATTAAGTTGGTAATTTCTTTGATCTTGGTTGGTCCATACACCGTAATGATGCTTGAGCATACAGCCGCCACAACTGCGATTAGTAGAGGAAGTTGGAGAACTGCTAGAAAAGGTCTACACTGTTTCCATAAGGACATTTTCTTATTTTCCATGTTCCAATTCCTCCTTCGATAGTTGTGAGTAGGCAATTTCTTGGTAAACTTCATTGCTTGCAAGAAGTTCCTTGTGGGTGCCTTGTCCCACGACTTTACCCTGATCCAAGACTAAGATCAGGTCTGCATCCATGATGGTTGAGATGCGTTGGGCAACGATCAACTTGGTCATGGTTTTTGTTTTTTCAGCTAATTCTTGGCGCAAGATACGGTCTGTCTTGTAGTCCAAGGCTGAGAATGAATCATCAAAAATGAGAATTTCAGGCTTACGAGCCAAGGCGCGTGCAATGGCCAAACGTTGTCTTTGACCTCCTGAGAAGTTAGTCCCACCTTGAGCCACTTCTGAAGCTAGACCTGCTTCCTTATCCTCGATAAAGTTTTTAGATTGAGCCAACTCTAGAGCTTGCCACATGGCCGTCTCACTTAGTGGCGTTTCTTGACTCTTACCAAAGTCGAGATTGCCCTTGACATCTCCAGAGAAGAGGACCGCTTTTTGAGGGATATAGCCAACTTTATTCCGCAAGTCTTCCAAGTCATAATCTTGCACATTGACACCGTCGACTAGGATTTCTCCATCTGAAACATCGTAAAAACGTGGTAAGAGATTCACAAGCGTCGATTTACCAGAACCAGTTGACCCGATAAAGGCAATGGTTTGTCCTGCTTCTGCCTTGAAGCTGACATGTTCCACAACTGCTTCTGAGTTTTTAGAGTAGCGGAAGGTTACATCGCGGTATTCCACTTGACCGTTCACAGAAGAGTTCGCCGTCTGTGGATCACTAGGATTCTCAATAGAGGAATAAAGGTCTAGTACTTGATTGATACGTCCTGCAGAAACTATCGTACGAGGAAGGACGATAAAGAGAGCTCCCATGAGCAAGAAGCCCATTACGACCTGCATGGCATAAGACATGAAGACCACCATATCACTAAAGAGTGGTAGACGTTCTGTCAAGCTAGCATCGTTGATAATATAGGCACCAATCCAGTAAATCGCTAAACTCAAGCCACTCGAAATTGCCATCATAATGGGATTCATAATGGCCATCAAGCGGTTAACAAAGAGATTAAGACGAGTTACTTCATCGTTAGCTTCTTCAAATTTCTTATCTTGGTAATCCTCAGCATTGTATGCACGAACCACTCGAATCCCTGTCAAGCTTTCACGGGTGATGCTATTGAGTTTATCTGTCAATTTTTGAATGACAGATTGTTTTGGAAAGGCCAGAGTCATGAGAACAGTTGTCATCAAGACATTGACGATAACAGCTACCACTACTGCCCAGAGCCAGTATTCTGATTTACCAAGAATTTTCCCAATAGCCCAGATAGCCATGATAGGTCCACGAGTGACCACCTGAAGTCCCATGGTAAAGAGCATCTGAATCTGAGTGATATCGTTAGTCGTCCGAGTTAAAAGGCTGGGGATTGAAAAACGTTTAATCTCTGTCTGAGAGTAATCCAAAACACGATTAAAAATATCACTTCGTAAGTGAGTTGTGTAAGATGCCGCAACCCGAGAAGCGAAGAATCCAACTGTTACGGATGATAGAAAAGCTAAAAGCGACAAACCCATCATCTTAATAGCTGGTGACCAAAGTGCATCCAACTGCGTTCCTGGTGTTCCTATTAATGCAGTAATTTCTGAAATATAAGTCGGTACTTCTAACTCGAGATAGACCGAGAAACAGGTAAAAAGAATTGTCAAGAGAATCATGCCCCACTCTTTTCCTGTGATACGCTTAGCGAGTTTCTTCATGATTACCTCCTATTTTTTCTACATTAGCCTGTAGTTGCCCCATAACTTCTTCAAAAATAGCGAGCTTCTCTTCAGAAATACCCTCCAGTAAACTACGGTCAATTCGATCAAAGAATGATTTAACTTGCTTCATCTGAGAGCGTGATTTTTCGGTCAAATGAACAAATTTCGCCCGTTTATCACTTGGACTCGCCTCCAATTCCACCAAACCATTTTGCACCATGCGCTTGACTAAATTACTAGCAACTGACTTGGTAATCTTGAGTTCTTGTTCAATATCCTTGATCAGCGTCAGTTCTTGTTCATGTTCACGACGATCTAAAAAACGGAGGACCTGCCCTTGCGGGCCACCCATAAATTCAATCCCACAACGCTTGGCTTCCTTTTGAACCATGAGGTGTATCTGGTGCCCAAAACGTTTAAAGACCAACATCGGTTTATCCATATTTTCTCCCTTCTAATGTAAAATAGTTCTCTAGAGAACTATTAAGTTTCTATGAGAACTATTTTATCATTTTTAGAAAAGATGTCAAGAAAAAAAGTTTCTTTGAGAACTATTCTGATAAAAATTGACATCAGCTCTTATTTTATCTATAATAAACACTATCTCACACCTATAAGAATACACCCTGATTAGAAATGAGAACATCACAAATGAAACAAAAAGAAGAGAAAATCTTAGGAATATTGGCCATCATCTTTGGAACCCTGGCCCTTCTTGGGTCTTGGCTACCAATCATTAGCATACTAGCGTTTTTCTTCGCTATTGTTGCTATAGCTCTAGGAGTTTTTGGTATCGGCCTTAATCTCAAAAACCGTAAAACACTAGCTATCATCGGAACGAGCCTAGGTATTTTATCCATCTTTCTTGTTTTAATGACGCAAGTATTACCTTCTGGTGTCTTTACTGATTTAGCTAAAAACTTTCGTCACCCATACAGTAGTCTAACCTCTATAACAGAAGATGAGGAATTTGGAAATTTACCAGATTATAAATCAGACGAAGATAAGAACGAAGAAGATAGCGAAGATACCGATACCTTTTCTTGGACCCAGGAGCAATTCGATGCTCTGATAGAAGGTGACACCACAAATAGAGGAAAAGGTGGCTCCAACTACAAAGATATTATCAGCAAGCATGGACTACCGGATTCTGAAATCGAGTCAACCTCAGCTGACTACGAGATTAAAAAAATCACCTATCTTTCCCTTGGGTCAAATACCAAGACAGTCGTACTCACTTTCGCAAAGCAGGAAAACGGCCAGTTTCTTCTCATCCGTAAATTTGCTCTAGGCTTGGATAGAAAAGAACAAACTGACGATGGAGTAAAAGTCTAAAATAACTAAAAAACGAACAGCTTTTAAAAATACCATTACATATATTTACAACGAGTTCCCGTGTATTGTGAAATCTCTATATTTTTAGCTTTAAAATAATTGTTTTTACATCATTTTACAGAGGTTTACGACATTTTTGCCCCTTTTTTGCCCCTTATTTTTTTAAAAAAATTTCACCAAAACGCCTGACTTTCCCGGTGTACCGTGGTATAATCAAGTCTATTTTATCAAATGAAAAGAGAAAAAGCAATGGTTAGTGCAATAGCTATTTTTATAATTGCCATCAATGTATATATTTATCTAAAAAATAAAAAGGACAAATAATATGAGAAAAGTTATTCAAGAATTATTAGACAGTTCGATTTCTACATCTGCTATTTCGCAAGGCGCTGGAGTTCCTTGGACTACTGTTTCTGACCTTAGAAAAGGAAAAACAAGCATGGACAAAATGGCACTTCTCACAGCAGAAAAACTTTATGAATTTGCTATAGCTGATAAGCAGTGATTTCGGTCACTGCTTTTATTTTTGCAAACAAAAAAACCGCCAGCAAAAGCCAGCGGTCTAGTGTAATTAAATTTTGAATTTCTTTCTATTTAGAATCCATCAACGTTGGTGTAGATTTTTTGTACGTCTTCGTCGTCTTCAAGAACGCTGTAGAGTTTTTCAAAGGTTTCCAAATCTTCACCTGACAATTCCACTTCAGACTGAGGAATCATCTCAAGTTCAGTCACTTGGAATTCTTCGATACCAGACTCACGCAAAGCAACGATAGCCTTGTGAAGGTCAGTTGGAGCTGTGTAAACAGTGATTGTTCCTTCTTCTGCTTCTACATCGTCTACATCAACATCGGCTTCAAGCAAGAGTTCAAAGATAGCATCAGCATCGTCACCTGCAAATACGATAACACCCTTGTTGTCAAAGAGGTATGATACAGAACCTGAAGCTCCCATATTTCCACCGTTTTTACCAAAGGCAGCACGAACATTGGCAGCTGTACGGTTAACGTTTGAAGTCAAGGTATCCACGATGAGCATAGAACCATTTGGTCCAAAGCCTTCGTAACGTCCTTCTGTAAAGGTTTCGTCCGTGTTTCCTTTTGCCTTATCGATAGCCTTATCAATAACGTGTTTTGGCACTTGCGCTTGTTTGGCACGATCGATAACGAATTTCAAAGCAGTATTTAGTTCTGGATCTGGTTCACCTTTTTTAGCTGCTACATAGATTTCTACACCAAATTTTGCATATACTTTAGAGTTAGCTCCATCTTTAGCCGTTTTCTTGGCTACGATATTGGCCCATTTACGTCCCATTAGGAATCTCCTTTTTTCACATTTTAATCTTTCTTATTATAACACAAGTCTAGTCGATTTTCACTAGAGGAAATGGATTTTTCTTTTGTAAATCAAACTAGGATTGCCCGTCGACAGCCAAGAGTTTCTTGCCTTCTTTTATCCAAGGGTTCTGAGAAAGTGAGATATAAAGCTGTGCAGTCATCACAAGCCAAAGTAGCGGTTCGCATAGGATAACGCCTGTATAACCCGCCCAAGGAATAATCCAAGCTACAAAAACAATTTTCCCGATAAACTCGATAAAACTCGATATGAGGGGCAAGAGTTTTTGACCGAGTCCCTGCAAGCTATTTCTATAAATCAACAAAAGACTCAAAAAGGGATAGAAAACAGAACTAATACGTAGATACAAGGATCCATTTTCAATCAAGTAACCATCTGTTGAACTCGCTAAGAAAGAAACCAGGCTAGGGCTTGCAAAAAATAGGAACACACAAGCAAAGGTTGCCCAAGACATGCTCAAGTAACTCCCTAAACGAAGACCCTGGACAATACGTTCGGGACGTTTTGCCCCAAAGTTTTGAGAGATAAAAGTCGTCATCGAAGCAGAAATAGCCGTCATTGGTAATAGGGCAAAAGCCATGATTCTACGTGCTGCCGTTTGGGCACTGATAATAACTGCTCCAAAGCCATTAACAGAGGATTGCAAGATGACACTTCCGACAGAGACGATTGAACCCATCAGCCCCATGGCTAACCCCTGCTCCAAGAGATCGACATAGAGAGCCTTGTTCCATTTGAAGTGCTTCAAGCCTGGAAGAAGCTCCGGAACACTCTTGCGGATATAGAAATAACAGAGAATAGCAGATAAACCTTGCGAGATGATGGTTGCAAGACCTGCAGACTGAACTCCCAACTGCAATTGCGTAATAAAATACAAATCTAAAATGACATTAACAATGGCTGAAAAGATAAGAAAAGCAAGCGCCGCAAGGCTATCACCAATCGAGCGTAGCAATCCTGCAAAGAGATTGTAAGCAAAGCTAACCCCCACACAGCTGACAATCATAGAGATGTATTCATAAGATTGGGGGAGAACCTCTGTAGGAGTTTCTAGGTACTGTAAGAGGGGGTAGAGCCCGAAGAAACCTATCAACATCACAAGACCACTCAGGATTGCACCTAAAATCCAAGTCGCTGCGACAGCTTCTTTAATCTTTGCAAAATTACGAGCACCGTAAAGACGAGCAATAACAACACCCATCCCATTTCCGACTCCGAGAGCAAAACCAATAATCAAATCAAAAATAGCTGTCGTAGCTCCGACTGCCGCCAAGGAATTTTGTCCTAAAAAACGCCCAACAATCAAAATATCAGCTGTATTGTAGAGTTGCTGAAAGATATTGGACAGTAAAATCGGTAATGCAAAACTAATCAGCGCAGGAAGGATCGGACCATGAATCAGGTCCACCGTTGATTTTTTATTCATAAGTGTATTATATCAGCTTTCAAGTAGAGGAACAAGAGAGTTTCGTTAAGAAAGCGTTGCCTAGATACAAACAATCTGGTATAATCGTGACAGAAAAGGAGGGTATGTATGAGCTTAACAAGCCAGTTAATTACAGATGTATTCCCAGACATTGACAAAGTTGAACAATTAAACAAGGAAGCCTTCCCTGAAGAGGAACGCGTCTCCTTAGACGAATTTTTACTGTATCAAGATAGGGATGACGCTCACTTTTTCGCCTTTTATAACGAAGAAGAATTTGTCGGCTTCGCTTTTGCCATTTCCAATCAAAAGGCTTTCTACATTAGCTTCTTTGCCATTATTCCCCATCTCCGTAGCCATGGATACGGGAGAGAAATCATTGAAAAACTCATTGATTTTTACCAGCGTACTATGATTCTTGAAGTGGAGCGATTGGACGAGGACTGCGATAACCTTGAACAACGAAAAGCTCGCATGGACTTTTACTTACAAAATGGCTTTAAAACTGCCAACGCCTTCTTGGAATACGAGGGAATGAGTTTTGAAATCCTCTACCGTGGCGATCACTTTGATGAAGAGGCCTATCGGAACATCTTTCAAAAATTGCAAGAAGAGAACTACTTCGACTTTCGTATCGAATACCGACGCTTTAGTGACCACTAGTCATCATGAAACAAAAAGTAGCAGTTTTACTGCTACTTTTCTTTTTATTCTTCAATTTCGATTTCGAGAACGTCGCCCAAATCAAGTGTTACTTCTTGGTTAGAATCTGCATCAGCTGCTGCACTTGCTTTAGAACCTTCTTCCTCTTCAATTAAACCATATTGAACACGAACTTGGTGGTCAATTTCATCAAAGATTTCTGGGTGATCTGCCAAGTATTTCTTCGCATTCTCAGAACCTTGTCCGATTTTTTCACCCTTGTATGAGTACCAAGCACCTGCTTTTTGGATAATATCCAAATCACTAGCAATCTTCAAGAGTTCACCAGTTCTAGAAATCCCTTCACCATACATGATTTCAACAAGAGCTTCTTTGAATGGTGGAGCCACCTTGTTTTTCACAACTTTAATCTTAGTTTCTTTACCGACGTTAGTATCTTTTTGGTCACCAGTTCCCTTGATTTGTGTACTTCCACGTACATCCAAACGGACTGAAGCATAGAATTTAAGGGCACGTCCACCAGGAGTTGTTTCTGGATTTCCGAACATAACCCCTACTTTTTCACGCAACTGGTTGATGAAGATAGCAATTGTCTTTGTCTTGTTGATAGAGGCACCAAGTTTACGCATAGCCTGACTCATCATACGAGCTTGAAGACCAACGTGACTATCTCCGATATCACCATCGATTTCCGCACGAGGTACAAGAGCTGCAACCGAGTCGATAACGACAAGGTCAACCGCACCTGAATCAATCAATTTTCCTGCAATTTCAAGACCTTGCTCACCTGAGTCTGGTTGTGACAAGAGTAGTTCGTCAATATTCACTCCAAGAGCTGCTGCATAGGCTGGATCAAGAGCATGTTCCGCATCGATAAAGGCTGCAATTCCACCTTCTTTTTGTGCTTGCGCTACAGCGTGAAGGGCAACTGTTGTCTTACCTGATGACTCTGGACCGTAGATTTCAATGATACGTCCCTTTGGATAACCACCTGAACCGAGTGCAATATCAAGTGCCAAAGAGCCTGAACTCATCACTTGCACTTTTTGTTCTGCACGCTCACCCAAGCGCATGATTGAACCCTTACCGAAGTCTTTTTCAATCAATTTAAGGGCATCGTTCAAAGCTTTTTCACGATCAGCTCCAAATTTTTTCCCGATTTCATCTAATTTTTTTGTTGGTTTTTTCGCCATTTTGTTCTCCTATATTTTTATAATTCTCAGAACCTTCTTCTATTATATCAAAAGTCAGTCACTTAATAAAGCTTTGCGAACTAAGTTAAAAGCATGCATGACTGCAATTTTACGAACATCTGCTCGGCTTCTTCCAGCTATATTGATCTGAACAACTTCTGTACCTGATACCTGAGCCAGACCGATAAAAACTGTACCTGCAGGATGCCCTTCTAGACTATCCGGACCAGCCACACCTGTCAAGCTAACTCCAAAGTCCGACTGGGTTTTCAATCGTGCTTGCTCTGCCATTTTTTCCGCTGTAAATGCTGACACGACTCCATGTTCTTCCAACTCTGCTTGTGGAATGTCTAACATCTTAGCCTTTTCTTCCAAGCTATAAGTGACAAAGCCACCTTTAAAGATAGCTGACACTCCCGAAAAGTCTGCAAGAGTTGATTGGAAAAGCCCCGCTGTCAAGCTTTCTGCAGCTGTGATGGTTTTATTCTGATTTTTCAACTCCTCAACAACTACGCTGGCTAGGCTTGCCTCCTCGCCATATCCATAGCAGATATCCTTTAAAGCAATCCCTTCAAAAGTCTGTCGTGCAAGAATTTGGACCTCAAGACGATCCAAAGCTTTTCTAGCCTGGTCCTCACTGCGAGCCTTTGTAGACAAGCGCAGAGTCACTTCTCCCGTTTTTGCATAAGGTGCTAAGGTTGGGTCTATCTGCTCTTCAATCAAATCTGATAAAATCGTCACAAGCTGACTCTCTCCAATACCAAAGAAACGCAACACACGTGAGTACAATTTAGCTCCAGTTGTCAATCTTGGCAGCAGTTCATTTAAAACCATGGGTTTCAATTCACTCGGCGGACCTGGTAAGACGACATAAGTCACGCTAGCCACCTCAATCATGCCGCCGACTGCTAGCCCTGTTTCATTCGGTAGTGGGGTTGAACCCTGAACAATCTGTGCTTGACGTTCATTATTTGGAGTTCGAACATAGTCCGGTCTATGAGCAAAAAAGTCATCTAGTTTAGCCTGCGCTTGAGCGTCAAAAGTTAAATCACGCCCTAGAAAATGGGCCAAGGTTTGTTTGGTCAAATCATCCTCTGTCGGCCCCAATCCTCCTGTTAGGATAACCAGATTGCTACGATTCTTAGCAATCTCCAACAAGGATAAGAGACGAGCCTCATTATCTCCTACAGCCGTTTGGAAGTAGACATCAACACCGATTTCAGCCAACTTTTCAGATAAAAACTGTGCATTGGTATTGACAATTTGACCTGTTAGAATCTCTGTTCCAACAGCTATGATTTCCGCTTTCATTTTTTCCTCCTACCTATCTATTCGGATTTCTTTGAAAAAATCGCAGGAAAATTCCTACGATTTTAGTATGCATTTCTTATTGTTCTTGTTGGCCTTGTTGTTCCTGATCTGCGACAGAACCAGTTGTTTGTGGTAAACGCCCATAAATATTTTCATACAAGACGACATTTGTCTCCAATTCGGTCACTTCTGGCTTATCCAATGAACGGCGCAAGAGATTTTGCATCTCTAACATATGCTCAGATGTCACGATTTGGTAAGATGTCCCATCAATCATTGCATCCTCTCCACGCAATTGCTGAGACTCAATATTCTTAAAGGAATCCTGATAGCCCATCAACTGAGGAATCGTTGTTGTCGTAATCTCGATATTTGTCTGCATGTTATCGCTAAGAGCCTTCAAAATTTCTTGATAGTGGCTGACACTATTCAAACTAAGAATTTTTTCAACAATCTTTTGGATGACTTCGCGCTGACGTTTCTGACGACCGTAGTCTCCCTCTGGATCCTGATAGCGCATGCGTGAATATACTAGCGCCTCGTCACCATTTAGGGTTTGTTCCCCAACCCCGATAGAAATCGTGTTAAATGGTTCCTGGTCTTGGATAGAGATTGGGAAACCTAGAGTGTTGTTGACTGTAATACCACCAACGGCATCCACCATTCTTTGAAGACCGTGCATATTGACCATAATATAGCGATCGATATGGATATTCATCATTTTTTGAATGGTCGAAATGGCAAGTTCTGCCCCACCATCAGCATAAGCAGCATTGAGTTTTGCCTCTCTCACACTACCGTCTGGTTGTTGGATTTGAGTCAGAATATCACGTTCCAAACTCATCATAACTACTTTCTTGGTTTTAGGATTCACAGTTACCAAGATCATCGAGTCACTGTTACCTGCCCATGGGTCTGTACGCTCAACGTTCCCCGTGTCCACACCCATCAATAGGATTGTCAATGGTTCAGTTGCCTCGATAACCTTAGTTTCTTCTCCAATTTTTTTATAGGTTTTGGCTAAAGTCTGTGTACCTTGTTGGTAAATAGTATAGGCATATGCTCCCACACCAAGCACTGTCACAAGAACAAAGCCTAAAAACATTCCGATAATTTTTTTTGCCATATATTTATTCGTCTATCAGTCGACCCATCAGGTAAACATCAAGAAACTCTCCTCCTTCTATACAAGCACCACGTTCCTGCTGGCCTTCAATGATGAAGCCCATCTTTTTATATAGATGAACAGCTGCCAGATTTCGTTTTTGGACTGTCAATTGTAAACGTCGAATGCTTCCACTCGATTGGGCCCATTCAATAGCTTCTTCCATCAGGATACTACCGAGACCATTTCCCCAATAGGCTTTCTTAATTCCCAAGAAAATGTCGCCAATATGCCGAACTCGCGGACGTTGATCAGCCGTTATATTGATAACTCCTGCCAATTCTTCATTCAAAAAAGCTAGTAAAGTAATCTGATTATCCGACTGGGCCTGCTTATGAATAAACCGCTGCATTTCGGATTCACTCATTGCAATTCCATTTTCATCCAGACTGGTAAAACTAGATTCGTGACCAATCTGATCCAAAAGTGCAATAAGATCTAAAGCATCTTGGGCTTCTGCTTCACGAATTAAAAGCTCATACTCCATCCGTCAGCCTCTTTAACAGTTCTGTCGCTCGTTGGCCATGAGCATGAAAGACAATTTCGCGCCCCTCATCATTTTTTAAAATTTCTAATTCGAGATAGTCTGATGGGAGAGCCTCGCCTAATAGGTGCCCCCACTCAATAACCGTTACACCTGAACCGAAAAGAAATTCGTCAAGGTCAATTGAATCTGCATCTCCTTCGATGCGATAAACATCCAAGTGATAAAAGGGTAGGCGTCCTTCATATTCACGAACAATGGTATAAGTAGGACTTTTGATCATTTGATGAATCCCCAGTCCTTTAGCTAAACCTTTTGTTAATGTGGTTTTGCCAGCACCTAATTCACCAGTTAAAATCAATACATCATTTTTTTCAAGCAGACTACCCAACTCTTGTCCAAGAGCGATTAGTTCATCTTCATTTTTTGTGTACATGTAAACATTATACCAAAAAGTTTTCTTTTGCGACATTTCTAGTAATAAAAAAGGAGGAGTTTCCTCCTTCTTTTTTAAAGTTTTTGTCTTTAGTTTAGAGCCATGCTGATGTAGTTCAAGATGAACAGAGCATCTAAAATCCAAATCATGACATGCACTTCCTTAACTTGACCTTTTACAATCTTCGCCAAAGTATAAGTTAAGAAACCAACGGCAATTCCTTGTGTGATAGAGTAACTGAATCCCATAAAGATAGATGTGAAGAAGGCTGGAATAGCTTCTGACATATCATCCCAAGGAATGTTTTTCAAGTTAGAGAGCATCATAATTCCGACGATAATCAAAATTGGTGCTGTCGCAGCTGAAGGCACAATGGCAAGAAGTGGGCTAAAGAAGCTTGATAGAGCAAAACAGATAGCAACAACTAAGGCTGTCAATCCAGTACGTCCACCAGCACCGATCCCTGCTGCTGACTCAATATAAGTTGTAACGTTTGAAGTACCTGCAATGGCACCAACTGATGTCGCCACCAAGTCAGAATATAAAGCCTTATCCAATTTAGCTGATTCATTGTTCTCACCACTTGATGCGATGATCCCAACTTTTTCACCTGTACCGATAAGAGTACCAATTGTATCAAAAATATCCGTCAATGAGAAAGCAAGAATGGCCATCAAGGTTTCAGGTAAACGAGAAGTATTTGAAATCAGAGAACCCAAACCTTCTGAACCAAGGGCTGCACCAAATAAAGTTCCTAAGTCGTTAACCGCTGCTGAAAGATTGTTGCTAGCAAAATCGATTCCTGACAAATTAACCAGACCAACCGCAATCGCAAGGACTGTCGTTGTTAAGATAGAAAGGATGATCCCACCTTTAATACCTTTGACAACAAAGAAGATTGTAATGGCAAGACCTGCAATAGCTACCAATACTGCTGGAGTATTGAAATCTACCAATCCTGGAACAGCTGCTGCATTTGCAGTAATCGCTGCTTGAGCCTTATCTGCTCCTTCACCTGCTACTGTATAAGTCCCTGGGTCAATCGAGAATTTCAAGAGACCAGCATTCTTAATACCAACATAGGCGAGGAAAACACCAATACCAGCTGAAATTGCTGAACGAAGTGTTGTTGGAATGGATTCAATAATCATTTTACGAACATTGGTTAATGTGATAATCAAAGAAATGATACCACAAATGAAGACCATCCCTAGAGCTTCTTTCCAAGTATAGCCCATTCCAAATACAACCGTAAATGTAAAGAAGGCATTCAGTCCCATACCTGGTGCTTGGGCGTATGGCAAGTTAGCATAGAAAGCCATCATCAAGGTTCCCACAACAGAACCGATAATTGTCGCCAAGAATACACCTTGAACTGGCATTCCTGTTTGCGAAAGCATTTGAGGGTTTACAAAGAGAATGTAACTCATTGCAAAGAAAGTTGTTAAACCAGCAAGAACCTCTGTACGGACGTCTGTCCCGTGCTCTTTTAGTTTAAATAATTTGTCCATGTTTAATCTCCTTTGTCATTTTACGAACAATACTACTATTATATCATCAATCATTCATCTTTTCAAGATGTTTTTCCTGTTTTTAAAAATTCTTATTGGATATGATTCTTCTTATTTTTGCTTATAGTCAGCTTTTCTTTCAGCTTTTTGATATAATAGGAAACATCTTATCTGAAACTAAATTCGGGAGGATTTTATGACTAAAAAAATGATTGCCGTGGACTTAGACGGTACCTTACTTAATGGAGAAAGCAAACTCTCTGATTTTACAAAAGAAACCATTAAAAAAATTTCTAAGAAAGGCCACCATGTGGTTATCGCAACCGGTCGTCCATATCGTATGGCCAAAGATTTTTATGACCAACTTGAGCTTGAGACCCCTATGATCAATTTCAATGGTTCCCTCACTCACCTACCTGGTAGGGCTTGGAAACATGAAAAATGCCTTACTGTGGACAAAAAATATCTCTTGGATATCGTAAAACGAAAAGAGGATATCGAGGCAGACTTTATTGCAGGTGAATACCGTAAAAAGTTTTACATTACATCCCCAGACAAGGAAATTGCAGATCCTAAATTGTTTGGTGTTGAAAACTTTGGCCCTGAAAATCAATTCAAGTCTAACTTAGTGACTAAGGGGCCTAACTGTATTTTATTACAAACTAGGGCAGACGATAAATATGCACTAGCAGAAGAGATGACTAGCTTTTACAAGCATCAGCTTAATATCAATACTTGGGGTGGCCCTTTGAACATTCTCGAATGTACTACCAAAGGAGTTCACAAGGCCTTTGCTCTTGAATACCTTCTCAATGTCATGAATATTGATAGACAGAACTTGATTGCCTTTGGTGATGAACACAATGACCAAGAAATGCTATCCTTTGCAGGTACAGGATATGCCATGAAGAATGCTAATCCCGCTCTCCTTTCTTTCGCTGATGAACAGTTGCCACTAACCAACGAAGAAGATGGAGTTGCTCGCTTTTTACAAGAACGATTCCTTTAATTCCATCCACTCCATACTGTTTGGTAGAAAATAGCTACCTTAACAGTATGGAGTTTTTTTATACCAAAAACCAATAAAAAAGGATTTGAATCTATTTTAACAAGATTCAAATCCTTACAAAAGTTGTCTATTTTTTGAGAACGATACGATCAGAGACTTCACGATCCATGTCATCGATAATAATCTGGTTCTCTTCTGCCACATAAATCTTGATATCGTCTCCAATAAAGACTCTCTGACTTTCTGGTTCGAAGGTTACCTTTTTAATTTCCTGATCGCCATCAGGCTCTACTTCCGTCCATGTTCCAGTATTACCAGTAACAACGAGAGTAATGCTATCTCCCTCATCTTGCCCTTTATAGGTCCCATCAATATTCGTTACTGAACTAGCCGTCGAACTAGAAACAGTCGTTTCTGCTTGCTGACTAGTTGTTACTTCCGTACTGGTGCTCGCTTGAGTTGAAGGAGTTGCTTGCTCTTTTGGCGAACATGCAACTAAGAGACCAAGACTTGCCAAAGAAGCAAGAGAAAGTGTGAATTTTTTTAGCGACATCATGTCTCCTTTCTTTTAGTGGTTTAAAATCAGAACAACCCTGCCGAGCCACCACACCTCTACTATAACAATTAAAGATAGGAGAGTCAATCAAATGACTTTAGATTCATCAGATAGGCACGAACCTCAGATATAAAATAGAGAGAGCCTGTCACAAACAGCAAGTCTTTCTCTTGTGCAGAAGCTTCAAAATTATCTATAAAATCTCGATAGGAAGCAATGTTTCTATAACCTCCCAAGTCTTGCTCCTCCAAGGAACCTTGGTAATCAAAACTCGTAACATAGAGAGTTGCGTCAGGCAAATGCTCAGTTAAGTAAGCTAACATGCCACCATAATCTTTTCTCTTCAGGGCACCAAAAAGAATTTGAGCTTTATAACCCTGCTGAATTTTTTCTTGAATAAATTCAACTAAACGCTCTAGAGCTGGTAAGTTGTGAGCACCATCCAAATAGGTGTGAGCAGTGATCGCTTCGAGACGTCCAGCCCATCTAGTCTGCTTCAAAGCTTTTTGAACCACTTTTTCATCAACCTTTTCGCCTCTCTGATTCATAAACAATAGAAAAGCCTGCAAGGCAAGAGCTGCATTTTCCTCCTGATAGGCTCCTTCCAATCCCAGTTTTAGTTGGTTCAAGTCCGCTAGAGAGGAAGAAAAATGTCCATTTTGGAAAAAAAAATCTTGGTCAGCTTGGTAGAGAGTCACATCCAAATCTTCTGCAACCTTTTGACAAACAGTCTGTGCTTCCGTAGCTAGATTTGCAATGACAGCTGACTTGCCGGACTTAAAAATCCCTGCTTTCTGTTCAGCAATTTCTGCCAAGCTATTACCTAAAGTCTCCTGATGATCGAGGCCGATTGATGTGATGACTGCGATCTCTCCAGTCACCACATTAGTGGTATCAAGAAGTCCACCAATCCCTACTTCAAGCAAGACCAAATCTACTCCTTGCTCTTTAAAATAGAGTAGTGCAATTAAGGTCAGCAACTCAAAAAAAGATAGCTGATCGTGAGTTTCTAGAAGTCTTTGCTCCATTGCTTTGACTTGATCTGCTAAACGAATAAAATCTGCATCCAATATGGGCTCACCATTGATACAGATGCGATCATGAATGCTGACAATATGGGGCGAAGTAAAGGTCCCAACCTTCTTGCCATGATTAACAAAAAGTTCTCTCATAAAGGCAATGGTTGACCCCTTGCCATTAGTACCTGTTACATGGATAATCGGATAGCTTTGCTCAGGGTTCCCCAGTAAATCTACTGCTTTCTGCATACGCCCCAAGCCTGATCTAAAATTCAAACCAATCCGACTATGGAGCCATTTTTCTACTTCAAACATGCTTATCTCCTTAATAAAAAAGGCGGTGGGACAGAAATCGATTGACCAAGTCTCGATTTCGTAGTCCCAGCCCCGCGAGGCTTCAACAATTCATTTGATTGTTGAAGGTTGCGGATAGAAAAAATGAAATTTTTCACCAAAAATCTTTTTGTAGTCTAAAAGATGAACAAAAAGTCCAATCAGCTACCGCGTCAAAATTTGGTGGCTAATAAAAAGCGAGGCCGGGATTTTTATCCCAACCTCTTACCTATTTTGCTAGATACTAGCTAAATTATATTTTAGTGGAGGCTAAAAATGTCCCCCGAATGTTCCTGCTTTTTCTTATTTCTAGAAGCAGGGCTAAAAACATCCCTCGAACTGACTTGCGGTCTTCATTTCTATCGCAAGGGTAAAAACGTCCACTGGACGTTTTTACTCCTCCATAAAGCTGTTGAAGACTTCTTCAATCATGTTCCATTCGTCGTCAGAGTCTTCAGGGATTGGTTGCAATTCACCTTCTGTCCCGTCTTCGTTTTCAGTGTATGAGTAAGCTTGGATTTCCACTTGTCCATCTTCGTCTTCCTCAGCATTAACTGGTACTAAAAGAACATAGTTTTTACCAAATTCTTCTTTTCCGTCAATAGTCAAAAGGATTTCAAATAAAGTTTCATTTCCTTGCTCATCTACAAGTGTAATAAGTTCACGTTCTTCGTGATCGTGGTTGTGATCGTGTGACATAGTTTCTCCTCTGTCTTAAAATTTTCTATCTAAATAATTTTGCAAAATCAACTGAGCTGCTAATTTATCAATAACTTTTTTACGCTTGTTGCGACTAATGTCTGCCTGCTCAATCAACATGCGCTCTGCAGCAACTGTGGTCAGGCGTTCATCCTGATACTCTACTGGCAAACCAAAGAGTTCTTCCAGTTTTGCTCCATAGGCTTGACTAGCTTCCACCCGCGGTCCACTGGTATTGTTCATATTTTTAGGTAAACCAACAACAAAGCGCTCCACCTTATAGGTATCAACCAATTCCTTGAGTCGTTCAAAGCCGAACTCTCCTTGATCTTCATTGATTTGGATGATTTCGAGCCCTTGTGCTGTAAACCCTAACGGATCGCTAATCGCTACTCCTACTGTTTTGGAACCAACGTCCAATCCCATAATTCTCATTGGTTATAGATCGACTCCTTGTCCCTTAAGGTAGTAGCGGACCAATTCTTCAACAATCTCATCGCGTTCGTATTTACGGATTTGATTTCTTGCGTTATTGTAACGAGGAACGTAAGCTGGGTCTCCACTGAGAACATAGCCTACAATTTGATTAATAGGGTTATACCCCTTCTCGTTCAAGGAAGCATAGACTTCAGTCAATGTTTCACTAATTTCTTTTTTATTGGAATCGTCCAATTTAAAACGTACGGTTTCTTCAGTAAATCCCATTCTAACACCCTCTTTCCTTAGAATAGTACTATTATAGCACATTCACAGCCGTTCTACAAATGACACAGTCTGATTTCGCTGATTTTCTGTGACTTCCCTACTGGACAGTCGCGCCACTTGCAACTCGACTTTCAATATATTCTTCTGGTTCGTTTTTTAGTAGATTTTCTAATCCGACATTTTTTAAATATTCGCTTTCGCTTGCCTTTTTAACATCTAGAACCTGAAAATCATAACTTGTTTTTGTTTCAATCTCAGTCTCACTTAAAAGATTGGTTTCAAGACTAAATCCAGGAATTTTTCGTGCTTCTTGGACTGATTCATCCTTGTCTTCCCCTTCTTTCAAGGCCTTCTTTGCTTCCTCTAACCCATGTTCTGCAATAAAGTTTTTGAGGTCTTCTGAAACTTGTCTTTTTTGCTGAATGGTTAATGTCAAAAACTGTTTACCTTTATAAGTGATGGTTTGGGTTTGTTGAACTCCGTTTTCATCAAGGGGTAGAACAAGTGTTTTCGTCACAACTGTATTGTTATTCGCATTCTCTAAAATCGGCAAAGTTGACTGTAGAGCTTCCGTTGTCGTATCTTTAGAAGGTTCCGCAGATTCTTTTTTTTGTCCACAACCAGCCAGTAAAAATAGGAGCGCCAATGAACCTATAATGATCTTCTTCATTTTCATATTTCCCTTATTTATCTATCAAATAAGGCCGGGAGTCACTCCCGGCCTTCATGTTTTATAGTGCAGCACGTAAACGTGCTTCAGCGTTTTCTACATTACGGACAGAGCGTGGCAAGAAGGCACGAATGTCATCTTCTTTATAGCCAACCTGCAAACGTTTCTCGTCAACAAGAATTGGACTTTTTAGGATACGTGGTGTCTCCATGATTAAGTCAAGCACTTCATTGACACTCAAATCTTCGATATCAACTCCAAGAGCTTTAGCGTAGCGATTCTTTGATGATACAATACTCGCAATTCCATTGTCTGTTTTTGTTAGAATATCTAATAATTCTTCTCTAGAAATCCCCTCTTTACCGAGGTTTTGTTCTTTATAACTTAACTGGTGGGCATTGAGCCAGGTCTTAGCTTTTTTACAGCTAGTACAACTTGAGACTGTATAAATTTTGATCATGTACCTACCCCTTTCGCTACATGTTACTATCAGTTTATTCTATTATACCATAAAAAACATCCGACTTGCGACCTATTTTTAAAAATATTTAACTTTTTCCTCAGTTTTCTATCTTTTTTCTTGACAAAAACCGAACTATAACCATTCTTTATACTTCTTAATGTAAAAACTCTTAATAAGGGTGACACTAAACATATACAAGAAAATAATACAGATTAAGAACAAGAAGTAAGGCAGTCCCAATGGAGCTAAACGAAGGATATGTACTAGTGGTCCATAAGGTAGACTGGTTACAAAAAGGGCGGCAACTAAAGTCATCAAAATAACGAGCCAAGCTGGTCTACTCTGTACAAACGGAACTTTTGCTGTACGAAGCATATGGATTACCATTGTTTGAGACCACATAGATTCGATGAACCACCCTGTTTGGAAAAAGATAATAAACTGAAGGGCAGATTCAGATCCGTGAACATAATGGTGCCCTGTAATCATAGGAACAATGATAAAGTAGAGGAAGATAAAGGTCAAAATATCAAAGACAGATGAGATTGGGCCCATCCAAACCATAAATCGGGTAATGGATTTTGCTTCCCATGTATGGGGTTGTTTGAGGAAGTCTTGATCCACATTATCAAACGGCAAAGCCACACAGGATAAATCGTAAACTAAGTTTAGGACAATTAGATGAACAGGAGACATTGGTAGGAATGGCAAGAAGATACTTGCAACCAGAAGGGAGAAGATATTCCCAAAGTTTGAACTAACTGTCATCTTAATGTACTTGGTCATGTTAGCGTAGACCTTACGTCCTTCCACGATACCCGTTTCAAGAACCATGAGATCCTTATCTAGCAAAATAACATCCGCTGTTTCTTTGGCAATATCGACTGCAGTATCAACAGAAATACCTACATCTGCCACCTTCATAGATGGAGCATCGTTAATACCATCCCCCATATAACCAACACCATGACCATTTCTCTTTAACTGTAGAATGATACGAGCTTTTTGATCAGGAGACAATTTAGCAAATACTGTCACTCTTTCAACCGCTTCAGCCAATTCTTGATCTGTCATTTTGTCGACATCAGAGCCCAAGAGCATATGATCAACGTCCAAACCAACCTTTTCACAGATGGCTTGAGTTACTTTTTCGTTATCCCCAGTTAAAATTTTTGTTCTGACACCATGTTCAAGCAAAGCCTGAATAGCTGGTGCTGCAGATGGTTTTGGTGGATCCAAGAAGGCAAGGTAACCGGTCAAAATCATATCCTTTTCATCTTTGACTGTATAGCTATAGCCTTCTTGGATATCCGTCTTATAACCAATCCCTAAGACACGTAATCCTTGTTTATTTAATTGTCCGACTTCTGCTAAGATTTCTGCGCGAATGGCATCCGTCAAAGGAGTGACTTCACCCTGATACTCTACACGAGACGAAATCGTGAGCATTTCTTCTAAGGCTCCCTTGGTCACCATACTAACGGTACCTTCATCATCTTTTACAATGACGCTCATCCGTCTACGTTCAAAGTCAAAAGGAAGTTCGTCGATTTTTTGGAAACTGGTATCTAGATTTTGTAGAATAGGATACTCTTTGGCTTCTTTTTCAGTTCTACTGATAATGGCACGGTCCATCAAGTTTTTCAAACCTGTTTGGAAATATGAATTTAGATAAGCTCTTCTTAAGACAGCCATATCCAAATCTCCATGAATATCCAAAGGATATTCCAACACAATTTCGTCCTGAGTTAAAGTCCCTGTTTTATCTGTACATAGAATATCAATGGCACCTAGGTCCTGGATGGCGTTGAGTTTTTTAATAACCACCTTTTCCTTGGCCATGATGATAGAACCTTTTGCCAAGCTAGCTGTAATAATCATGGGAAGCATTTCTGGTGTAAGTCCGACACCAACGCTCAAGGCAAACACTCCAGCCTCTAGCCAGTCTCCATCGGTCAAACCGTTTGCGAGAAACACGATTGGAACCATGATAAGCATCAAGCGAATCAAGAGCCAAGAAATACTGTTCATTTCACGCTCAAAAGAAGTGGGTTCATCATAGGTGTTGAGAGTCTGCTCAATGGCTCCCATCATGGTGTCATCACCAACCGCTAGAACCATAGCTGTCGCACTTCCTGAGATAACATTTGTCCCCATGAATGCCAAAGATTCTGCTTCTAAAAGACTCTCTACATTTTGATGGGGCGCTTTATTTAAAGCAAGCTTCTCAACCGCATCACTTTCTCCAGTCAAGCCTGATTGTTGCACGAAAAAGTCGCGGGATTCAAATAAGATAACATCTGCTGGAATCATGTCTCCCGCACTCAATTTCACGAGATCTCCCACAACCAACTCATCGATTGGCAACTCTTGTTCAAGACCATCGCGAATAACAGTTGCAGTGTTGACAATCATTTTTGAAAGATTGGTTGTCGCCTTGTCGCTCCGCAACTCTTGGATAAAACGGATGCCTCCTGAAATCAAAACCAAGACAACGATAATAATAGAGGTCGTAGGATCCTCTTGACCAGGTTTGGCAAGCCAGACGTTTGTAACGAGAGAAATGAAGGCAATTACAAGCAAAATAATTGTAAAAGGATTGATGATTGATTCGTAAATCTTTTTAAAGATTGAATCCTCTTGACCCTTGGTGATGGTGTTTTCACCATAAAGGGCACGGTTTTCTTCGACTTGTTCTTGGTCTAAGCCTTTTAGACTTGTATGGTAAAAAGCTAGACTATCTTTTAATGGAGTTTGAATAGCTACTGCTAGTCTTTCTTTTGTAGTTTTCATTGGTTTCTCCTATCTGTATGAATGGTGATTTCATACTCAATGAAAATCAAAGAGCAAACTAGGAAACTAGCCACAGGTTGCTCAAAATACCGTTTTGAGGTTGTGGATAGAACTGACGAAGTCAGTAACACATATACGGCAAGGCGACGTTGACGTGGTTTGAATTTGATTTTCGAAGAGTATCATACACAGAGACCAATCACTTTATAGGGACAGAACGACACAAATCAGCGATTGGGTGTGTATGTGCGGTTCTGGATGATCGTCAATTTGCATCGTTTGTCTCCTTTCTTTGTTTTAAAACAGCAGAAAATCCTGCCATAAAATGGCAGGACTAAAAAACTTATGATCTGTTTTCGTTCAAGCTTTAACTCCATAGGGCGATGTAATGAGCTTAGTCTTGACCTTCGCGACCAGGACTGTTGACCAACGAGTAGTGTCTCCACTGCTTTGCGGTAGTCATCCGTATCCCTATGGTAGCCTCACCTACCGTTTTCGCCTTTCAGTATAAACCTTTAACTAGTAAAAGTCAACGATTTATCTCATTTTTCTTAGATTACAATCAATTCTTTTGGAGCAAGGGTTAATAATTCGCAACCTGTCTCTGTGATCAAGATATCATCTTCGATACGAACTCCATATTTACCTTCGATATAAATACCTGGTTCATCAGTCAAGACCATACCCGATTTAATAACTTCTGTAGAAGTTTGGCTAAAGTATGGTTCTTCGTGGATATCAAGTCCGATACCGTGTCCAATACCGTGTGTAAAGTATTGTCCATAGCCTGCTTCCACAATGATATCACGAGGGATTTTGTCAAAGTCACGGAAACCTAGACCAGCCTTAGCCTGGTCAATCAATGCTTGATTAGCCTTCAAAACTGTATTGTAGATTTCTGCTTGTTCGTCACTGACATGACCTAGATAGATGGTCCGTGTCATATCACTCACATAATGATCGTACAGACATCCGAAGTCCATGGTAATGGCTTCGCCTAGTTCTACTGGCTTGTGCATGGGGTGAGCATGGGGTTTAGAAGAGTTGATCCCACTTGCTAGGATGGTATCAAAAGACAATCCTGCCGCTCCCAACTCACGCATACGGAAATCAAGGAAGTTGGCAATTTCAATTTCAGTCTTCCCTGGCTTGATAAAGTCAAGGGCGTCGTGGAAAGCTTGGTCAGAAATGGAACAAGCCTTACGAATAGTCGCAATCTCTGTCTCATCCTTAATCATACGAAGCGCTTCAACAAACTGAGTTTGTGGAACTAGTTCCAAACCTTCAAAAGCGGTTTGCATGCGGTGATAATAAAAAACCGAGATTTCATCTTCAAACCCGATACGAGAAAGGCCCATTTCTTTTGCAATTTTTGCAATAACAGCCAACTCATCACGTTCTGCAAAAATCTCAAAACCAGTTACTTCTTGCTTGGCAGCAATGATATAGCGAGCATCTGTCACCAAGACCTGACGGTCACGACTGATAAAGACTGTTCCATTTGAACCCCAAAATCCTGTCAAATAGTAGACATTTTTAAGGTTGTTGATAATGATTCCATCTAGTTCTTTTTCTTGCATTTTATCGAGAAATGCTTGCACACGTTTATTCATGATGTAACTTTCCTTTCAAATACTGTCCTGTATAGCTTGCTTCATTGGCAGCTACTTCTTCTGGAGTTCCTGTTGCAATGATGGTACCACCACCAACACCGCCTTCTGGACCTAAATCGATGATATGGTCTGCTGTTTTGATGACATCTAGATTGTGCTCAATCACGAGAACTGTATTGCCATCATCGACAAAGCGAGACAAAACGGTGAGTAATCGAGCGATGTCCTCGGTATGAAGACCCGTTGTTGGTTCATCTAAAATGTAGAAGGACTTACCTGTCGAGCGTTTATGGAGTTCACTGGCCAACTTCATCCGTTGAGCTTCTCCACCAGAAAGTGTCGTAGCTGGTTGCCCCAAGGTCACATAACCTAGACCTACATCCTTGATCGTTTGGAGTTTGCGTTGAATTTTTGGAATGTGTTTGAAAAATTCTACCGCATCATTGACGGTCATATCCAATACTTGCGAGATATTCTTTTCCTTGTAATGAACTTCTAGCGTTTCACTGTTGTAGCGGGTGCCATGACAGACTTCACAAGCCACGTAAACATCTGGCAAGAAGTGCATTTCAATCTTGATAATCCCATCGCCTGAGCAGGCTTCACAACGACCGCCCTTAACATTGAAACTGAAACGACCCTTTTTGTAGCCACGGATCTTGGCTTCATTTGTCTGAGCGAAGAGGTCCCGAATGTCATCAAAGACACCAGTATAGGTTGCAGGATTGGACCTTGGCGTTCGTCCAATAGGACTCTGGTCAATGTCAATCAGACGATCGATATGCTCGATTCCCGTAATCGTCTTAAACTTCCCAGGCTTATCTGAATTGCGGTTAAGCTTTTGAGCAATGGCTTTTTTGAGAATGCTATTAATGAGAGTCGACTTTCCTGAACCGGATACACCAGTCACAGCGATAAATTTCCCCAGAGGGAAGCGAGCTGTAACATTTTGTAGGTTGTTTTCACGCGCCCCAGTAACCTCGATAAAGCGACCATTCCCAACGCGACGTTCCGATGGCACTGGAATCGCACGTTTTCCTGCCAAATACTGTCCTGTGATGGATTTACTGTTGCGAGCTACCTGCTTAGGCGTTCCTGCCGCAACAATCTCTCCACCAAAGACCCCCGCACCAGGTCCGACGTCTATCAAATAATCCGCCTCACGCATGGTATCTTCGTCATGTTCTACTACAATAAGAGTATTCCCCAAATCACGCATCTTTTTCAGACTGGCAATTAGGCGATCATTGTCCCTCTGGTGAAGACCGATTGACGGCTCATCAAGGATATAGAGAACTCCTGAGAGGTTGGAACCAATCTGGGTCGCCAAGCGAATACGTTGGCTCTCCCCACCTGATAATGTTCCTGCAGAACGAGAAAGGGTTAGATAGTTAAGCCCGACATTATTGAGGAAGGTCAAGCGATCCTTGATTTCTTTAAGAATAGGACGAGCGATGATAGCTTCATTTTCAGATAGGCTTAGTTGATCAATAACCTCCAAATGGTCTGCGATGGAAAGGTCAGAAATTTCTCCGATATGAGGGCCTTTCTCTCCTCCTACACGAACCGATAAGGCCTGATCGTTGAGGCGATAACCGTGACAAGTGCCACAAGTTAGCTCATTCATATAAAGACGCATCTGAGTGCGGGTGTAGTCGCTATTGGTTTCATGGTACCGTCGCTTAATATTCCCTATAACACCTTCAAAGGGAATATCGATATCACGAACTCCACCGAATTCATTTTCATAGTGGAAATGGAATTCTTTACCATCTGAACCATAGAAAATGAGATGTTTCTCCTCCTCAGACAAGTCCTCAAAAGGAGTATCCATATCCACTCCAAAGGCTGTCATGGCTTGTTCTAGCATATTTGGATAATAGTTAGAAGAGATAGGGTTCCAAGGTGCTAAGGCTCCCTCACGAAGGGTCTTGCTAGCATCTGGTACGACTAAGTCCGTATCAACCTCTAGCTTGATTCCCAAACCATCACACTCGCTACAAGAACCAAATGGTGCATTGAAAGAGAAGAGACGGGGTTCTAGTTCCGGAACTGTAAAGCCGCAAACTGGACAAGCATAGTGTTCTGAAAAGAGTAACTCCGAATCATCCATAGTATCGATAACCACATAACCTTCTGCTATACGAAGGGCTGCTTCGATGGAATCAAAGAGACGACTACGGATACCTTCCTTGATGATAATACGGTCTACCACCACATCGATATTATGTTGCTTATTTTTTTCAAGTTCAGGAACTTCGGTCACATCATAGACAACCCCATCGACACGGACACGAACATAACCATCCTTTTGAATCTTTTCAATCAGCGTCTTATGTTGCCCTTTTTTCTTACGAATAACAGGAGCCAAAATCTGCAGACGCTGGCGCTCTGGCAATTCCAAGACCTTGTCTACAATCTGTTCGACAGACGAAGCCTTGATAGCCCCATGTCCATTGATACAGTATGGTGTCCCTACACGTGCATAGAGGAGACGTAGGTAGTCGTTGATTTCCGTCGTTGTCCCAACCGTTGAGCGAGGGTTTTTACTAGTCGTTTTCTGGTCAATGGAAATGGCAGGGCTGAGACCATCGATAGAATCCACATCTGGTTTTTCCATATTGCCCAAAAACTGACGAGCATAGGCTGACAAACTCTCTACGTAGCGGCGTTGCCCTTCTGCATACAGGGTATCAAAAGCAAGACTGGACTTGCCAGAACCCGATAGCCCCGTCACCACAACTAGCTTGTCACGTGGAATTTCCACATCAATATTCTTTAAATTATGGGCGCGTGCCCCATGGATGACAATCTTATCTTGCATGTTACTTCTTTCTAGTCCATTGTTGCTTTCCATTATACCAAAAAAAGTGAAATTCTATTACCAAAAAAGCCGAATTTATAGTATAATAGTACGGTGCTAAAAATCACTTTATACTCAATGAAAATCAAAGAGCAAACTAGGAAACTAGCTGCAGGTTGCTCAAAACACCGTTTTGAGGTTGTGGATAGAACTGACGAAGTCAGTAACACATATACGGCAAGGCGACGTTGACGTGGTTTGAAGAGATTTTCGAAGAGTATTAACACAGAATAGATTAGGAAAGGATAGGAGATATGAAACAAGTCTTTCTCTCAACGACAACTGAATTTAAAGAGATCGATACCCTCCAGCCGGGCACTTGGATCAATCTCGTCAATCCTACCCAAAGCGAATCGATGGAAATCGCCTCTGCCTTTGATATTGATATCGCAGACCTCCGTGCACCACTCGATGCGGAAGAAATGTCCCGTATCACAATTGAAGATGAATACACCTTGATCATCGTGGACGTCCCAATCACAGAGGAAAGAAACAACCAGATCTATTACGTGACTATCCCCTTGGGGATTATCATCACAGAAGAGGCTATCATTACTACTTGCTTGGAGCCCCTACCACTTCTTGATGTCTTTATCAATCGTAGACTTCGGAATTTCTATACCTTTATGCGTTCGCGCTTTATCTTTCAAATCCTCTACCGCAACGCTGAAATTTATCTGACAGCCCTTCGTTCAATCGAACGTAAGAGTGAGCAGATTGAGAGTCAACTTCACAAATCTACTCGAAACGAAGAATTGATTGAACTCATGGAGTTGGAAAAGACCATCGTCTACTTCAAAGCCTCTCTCAAGACAAACGAGCGCGTGATTAAAAAATTGACCAGCGCAACTAGCAATATCAAGAAATACCTTGAAGATGAAGACTTACTCGAAGATACCTTGATTGAAACGCAACAGGCCATCGAGATGGCGGACATCTATGGAAACGTCCTTCACTCTATGACAGAGACCTTTGCTTCTATCATTTCAAATAACCAGAACAATATCATGAAAACCTTGGCACTTGTGACTATCGTTATGTCCATCCCGACCATGATTTTCTCGGCCTACGGAATGAACTTTAAGGATAATGAAATTCCTTTAAACGGAGAACCGCATGCTTTCTGGCTCATCGTCTTTATCGCCTTTGCTATGAGTGTTTCTCTCACTCTTTACCTCATCCATAAAAAATGGTTCTAAACAGGAGTTATTATGTCACAGATTGATTTAAAAGAATTAACCAAGAAAAACCAAGAATTTATCCATATTGCAACCCAACAATTTCTCAAGGACGGAAAAACCGACGCTGAAATCAAGGCCATCCTTGAAGAAGTGATTCCTCATATCCTTGAAGAACAACCAAAAGGTGTGACTGCTCGCTCTATTTACGGAGCACCAACTCACTGGGCTCACAGCTTTAGCGAAAAAGAGCAATACGAAAAAGAACATCCAAAAGAAAATGACGATCCAAAATTGATGATGTTGGATTCAGCCCTTTTCATCACAGGACTGTTTGCAGTAGTTAGTGCCTTGATGAGCTTCTTCTCAAACCAACCCGTAGCTTACGGATTGGTAACACTTATCAGTGTAGGGGCCTTTGGTGGAGTTGCCTTCTACCTTCTCTACCACTTTATCTACCGTTACTACGGACCAGATACTGACCGTAGCCAACGTCCTCCATTCTGGAAATCACTTTTGGTCATGTTGGCAACTATGTTTGCCTGGGTTCTCATTCTCTTCTTGAGTAACTTCCTTCCACAAGCCATCAATATCAGCCTCCCTCCACTTGTTTTATTGGTGATTGGAGGAGCTCTCCTTGCCCTACGTTTCTACCTCAAGAAACGTTTCAACATTAAGAGCGCAAGTGCAGGACCAGCTAGATATTAAGATAAAGTCAAAAGCAACCACATCGAGCGGTTGCTTTTTTATGTATAAGATTAAGACAGAGCTAAAATAATAAAGGAGAGGCTGTTCCCTAACATGTGAACAAATAGGGGATAGTAAATATTCTCCTTTTCTTTCACATAAATAATTGAAAAGGCAAGGCCACCACCTAGATAACCGACTGCACCGACCCACTCTGATAAAGACAAACTGTGCATATGGGTTAGGGCAAAGGCAAGTCCGACTATAAAGATACTCAACCAGCTTGATAGGTACTTTCTCAGATACTTCAATAAAATCTGTCGGAAGAAGACTTCTTCTACCACAGGACCTATGACACAAGCAAAAACTGCTATCAGTAGGGGTTGTTCTTTAAAAGCACTTTGTATACTAGCCTCATTTTGCCCTTGACCACTCAAACCCAAAACTTGTTTCAATATTTCCGAAAGGAGAGCAAAAAGGATGGTTATTAGAAAGAGAAGGAGCCAGCCTTTTAAAACTCCCAAGAAGAACTTTCTTTTGGAATTTCTGACTTTCTTCCAGCATTGCAGGAATTCCGATTTAAATAAGAAGCAACCATACACAAACATGATGGTATAGACTAAATAAGTCCCTGCAGAAGAAGGCAATGGAAAATCAAATACTCGTATACCATCAAACACAAAAAGAATTGTATAGAGGAGCCCAAAAATCAGAACTCCCTTATATTTGGTAGACATCATTTAAGACCCTTCCATTCACAATCATTCTCGTGGTCATTGACGAGACCTGCTGCTTGTAGAAAGGATAGGACCGCAACGGGACCTGTAAACTTAAAACCACGTTTTTTGAGTTCCTTGGAAATACGTTCAGACAAGACTGTTTTGGCAGGCGCCTGGCTGTAGTCAGGGACATCATTGACCATGGTTTTCCCCTCCACAAAAGACCAGAGATAGGCATCAAAAGAGCCGAACTCTGCCTGGACTTGTAGAAAGGCCTGGGCGTTGGCTCGTGTGGCAAAAATCTTAGCACGATTGCGAATGATAGCTGAATTGTCCATTAAAGCTTCCAATTCAGAGTCAGTCATCTCTGCGACCGCTTGAATTTGGTAACCATGAAAAGCTTGACGAAAAGCTTGACGTTTATTGAGCACTGTTTCCCAAGACAGACCAGCCTGATAGGTTTCCATGCAAAGCAACTCAAAAAGAGCTTGGTCATCATGGAGAGGTTGCCCCCATTCCTCATCGTGGTAAGCTACATATAGTGGGTTATTCATTTTAACCCAACCACAGCGTTTTAGCATAGACATCTCCTATTTCACCAACATCTTAAGGGCAGATTTGATGTAGTTCTCAGCAGTATCTGAAGTTCCTTCAAAGAATTTCTTAATTTTCTTGAGCTCTGTTGCCTTGTAACCCAGTGCCAACATGGCTTCCATAGCTTCTTCCAATTCTTGGTTGTCACTGCTAGATGGAGCTGCAGTTTTAGCAGGGAGATCATCTCCTGCCACAACCACTTTCCCTTCTAAGTCCAGCACCATCTGCTGGGCTGTTTTCTTCCCGATTTTAGGGAATTTAGTCAAGTAGGTGATATTCTTGGTCTCGATAGCTTGAACAAGCCCTGCATTGTCATCCGCCGCGATAATAGCAAGAGCTGAAACAGGCCCAATGCCTGATACCGAAATCAAGCTAAGAAAGAGCTTTTTCTCGTCCTCTGATCGAAAGCCATAGAGCAGATGAGCATCTTCACGAACGACTTGATGCACATAGATTTGCGCTTCTTGATTGACTTGTCCTGAGTAAGCATAAGGATTGGCTACGTGCAGAATGTAGCCGATACCGTTAGCTTCCAGAACAATGTATTTAGCAGTAATTTTGGTAATGATACCTTTTAGATATTCGTACATAATTTTCCCTTCAATATATACTCAATGAAAATCAAATCTAAACTAGGAAGCTAACCGTAGGCATAACTTGAGTTAGGTAAGGTAAGGCTGTCGCAGTTTAGAGAAATTTTCGAAGAGTATTAGTATTTTCCTAGCTCTCGTAGGCTTGTGTGATTTTCCTGAATGCGACGGAACATCTTTTCCATGTCCGACTTGGTAAAATGCACCAAAACAGGACGTCCGTGTGGACAGTTATAGGGGTTGTCACATTGAGAGAGTTGGTATAGAAGTTGCCTAGCCGAGTGGTCATCAATACGATGGTTGGCCTTGATGGACCGCTTGCAGGACATCATAATGGCGAGCTCTGCTCGGTATTTCTTGATCGAAACTTCCTTGGTCAATAGGAGCATGTCGCACATCTCATAGATTCCAGACTCGATTTCCTCCTCTGCCATCCAAATGGGATGTTCGCGCAAGATAAATTGATTCTCCCCGTACTCTGCTAGAAAGACGCCTACTTCCTCTAAAAGAGGCATTCTTTCCTTGAGACGAAGGGCATCATCCGCAGGAAATTCAAAGATATAAGGCACTAGGAGTTGCTGCTGGCTCTGGTCAACATTGCCAATGCTCTCACGGTACTCCTCATACTTAACCCGTTCCTGAGCCGCGTGCTGATCTATGATGTAAAGTCCATCTCGACCTTGGGCAAAGAGATAGGTCCCGTGCATTTGTCCGAAAAATTCCAACTCTGGGAAGCTGGATGATTCTTCTCGCTCTAGCTTGTCATAAGCCTTATCCAAACTAGCTAAGTCTAACTCAGGATGATCCAGTTGGTCATAGCTAGCTGGCTTTCTCTCTGCAAAATGCAGTTTAGCTGGCTTGGTCATCTGGTCCAAGGTTTCCTTAGCAAACAGATTCAAATCCTGTTTCTCTTCAGTCAGGTTCACCTGATGGTCTGCCACCTCAGCTTGTGTCGGTCTGGTCGGTTCATTTTTTTCATAATAGAGCGTATTTTCTCTCAGTGGCAAAGTCGTTTGCTCTACCTTTTCACGACTGCGAACAGTAGATTTGGCCAGATTTTCCAAGGCATCTGGAATCAAGGTCTGTTCCTTGAGACTCTTTGCAATAGCTTCTGAAACCAGCGCCATCAGTTCTCTTTCCTTGGAAATTCGCACCTCTTGCTTGGTTGGATGCACATTGACATCTGCTAGATAAGGATCGATATGGATGTGAATGACAGCCAGCGGAAAACGCCCCACCATGAGCTTGCTGCCGTAACCATCTAAAATAGCACGATTGAGGAGGAAGTTTTTAATGTAACGACCATTGATAAAAAGACTGATGTAGTTGCGATTAGCCCGTGTCAATTCAGGCAAGGAAACATAGCCTGAAATTTCAAAGTCAAGGTCAGAGTTCTCAATTTCAACCATCTTTTTGGCACTGGCTAAGCCATAAATTCCAGCAATGGCCTGGCGCAGTTGCCCAGTCCCTGCTGTTCGTGTCATTTCCTTGCCATCACTTATCAAAGTAAAGGAAATCTCAGGATGAGCTAGCCCAAGACGATTGACAATATCAATGATATGAGACAACTCTGCTTGCTGGCTCTTCATATACTTGAGGCGGGCAGGTGTGTTGAAAAAGAGATCCTCCACACAAACCTTGGTCCCAACAGGACTGGTCGCTGGGGAGATTTCTTCAACTTGACCCCCACGAGCCACTAACTTGGTCCCATGACTGGCACCTTCCACCGCAGTCAAAAGAGTCAGAACACTGACAGATGCGATAGAAGGCAGAGCCTCGCCACGAAAACCAAGTGTCCGAATCCGAAATAGATCCGCTTGATTTTTGATCTTGCTAGTCGCATGACGACGGAGGGCTAATTCTACCTCGTCGTGGGCGATCCCATATCCATTATCTGTGATTTGGATTTTCTTAAGCCCAGCTTCTTCAATCTCAACGATAATCTGGCTTGAGCCAGCATCGATAGCATTTTCAACCAACTCTTTCACAACACTAGCAGGGCGTTCGATAACCTCTCCTGCCGCGATTTGATTGGCTAAAACTTCTGGCAATTCAATAATATGAGACATTTTTCAGCCCCTTTCTTAACTGTTTTTATCTATTTCTCTGAAAATAAGCTAGTGCTATTATACCATATTTCACTCGTTTCCAAAAAAGTCCAAGCAGCAACTTTCTTCCCGATTTTACTAGGTTATTTCCACAGTTTGTGGTACAATAGGTAGAAACAATATTTTATAAAGGAGAAAAGACACATGCACATTTTTGATGAGCTAAAAGAGCGTGGTTTGATTTTTCAAACGACTGACGAAGAAGCTTTGCGCAAAGCCCTAGAAGAAGGTCAAGTTTCTTATTATACTGGCTACGATCCAACTGCTGACAGCCTTCACCTAGGTCACCTCGTCGCTATCTTGACAAGTCGTCGTTTGCAGTTAGCAGGTCACAAACCATATGCGCTCGTTGGCGGTGCTACAGGTCTCATCGGAGATCCGTCCTTCAAAGATGCTGAGCGTAGTCTCCAAACAAAAGACACAGTAAATGGCTGGGTCAAGTCTATCCAAGGACAACTTTCTCGCTTTCTTGATTTTGAAAATGGGGAAAATAAAGCTGTCATGGTCAACAACTACGACTGGTTTGGCAGCATCAGCTTCATTGACTTCCTCCGTGATATCGGAAAATACTTCACTGTCAACTACATGATGAGCAAGGAATCTGTGAAGAAACGAATCGAAACAGGGATTTCTTACACTGAGTTTGC
This sequence comes from Streptococcus sp. Z554, assembly GCF_053010305.1. Lineage (NCBI taxonomy): Bacteria > Bacillati > Bacillota > Bacilli > Lactobacillales > Streptococcaceae > Streptococcus > Streptococcus sp. Z554. The sequence goes on along the minus strand of NZ_JBRKNV010000003.1, from coordinate 85,696 downwards.
CTACCAAATCATGCAAGGTTACGACTTCTTTGTCCTAAACCAAGAGCACAATGTAACCCTCCAAATCGGTGGTTCTGACCAATGGGGAAACATGACAGCTGGTACCGAATTGCTTCGTCGTAAGGCTGATAAGACTGGTCACGTCATCACTGTCCCACTCATTACAGATGCAACTGGTAAGAAATTTGGTAAATCTGAAGGGAATGCTGTTTGGCTCAACCCTGAAAAGACTTCTCCATACGAAATGTACCAATTCTGGATGAACGTTATGGACGCTGACGCTGTTCGTTTCTTGAAAATCTTTACTTTCTTGTCACTGGATGAGATTGAAGACATCCGTAAACAATTCGAAGCAGCACCACACGAACGCTTGGCTCAAAAAGTCCTAGCTCGTGAAGTTGTCACACTTGTCCATGGAGAAGAAGCCTACAAAGAAGCCCTTAACATCACTGAGCAACTCTTTGCAGGAAACATCAAAAACCTTTCTGTCAAAGAACTCAAACAAGGACTTCGTGGCGTGCCAAACTACCAAGTACAAGCAGACGAAAACCACAACATCGTAGAACTGCTCGTATCATCTGGCGTGGTTAACTCAAAACGCCAAGCCCGTGAAGACGTACAAAACGGTGCTATCTACGTCAACGGTGACCGTATCCAAGACCTTGACTATGTCTTGAGTGACGCAGATAAATTAGAGAATGAACTCACTGTTATCCGCCGTGGTAAGAAGAAATACTTCGTCCTTACATATTAAAAAACAGACTGGAGGCATTTGCTATCCAGTCCTTTTTTTGCTAGACTAAAACTATGAATACAAACCTCAAACCCAAACTCCAGCGCTTTGCTTCTGCCAGTGCCTTTGCCTGCCCTATCTGCCAAGAAAATCTGAGCCTGGTAGAGTCCAGTCTCAAGTGTGAGAACCGCCATTCTTTTGACCTAGCAAAATTCGGCTATGTCAATCTAGCTCCGCAAATCAAACAATCGGCTAACTACGACAAGGAAAACTTTCAAAATCGCCAGCAAATCCTAGAAGCTGGATTTTATCAGGCTATCTTAGAAGACATCTCAGACATACTAGCGACTAAATCATCTGCAAAAACTGTCTTGGACATTGGTTGTGGCGAAGGCTTCTACTCTCGCAAGCTCCAAGAAAGTCACTCTGATAAAACCTTTTACGCCTTTGATATTTCAAAAGATTCGGTCCAAATCGCTGCCAAGAGCGAAGCCAACTGGGCAGTCAACTGGTTTGTCGGCGACCTGGCTCGTCTACCTATAAAAGACGCCAGCATGGATATGCTGCTTGATATCTTCTCGCCTGCCAACTACGGTGAATTTCGTCGTGTTTTATCAAAAGACGGCATCTTAATCAAGGTCGTTCCTACCGAAAATCACCTTAAAGAAATCCGTCAAATGGTACAAGACCAGCTGACAAAGAAGGACTATTCCAACCAAGATATCAAGGAGCATTTCCAGGAACATTTCAGCATCCAAGCTAGTCAAATAACTTCCCTGACCAAGCTCATCACCGCAGAGCAACGCCAAGCTTTACTCAGCATGACCCCTCTACTCTTTCACGTTGATCAAAGCAAGATTGACTGGAGTCAATTAACGAAGATTACCATCGAAGCAGAGATTCTGGTTGGGAAAGCACTGTAATAAAACAAAAACGCATCTACTTAGGATGCGTTTTTTGTTTAATCTTAGTTCAAGTGCCAGATATCTTCGTTGTACTGAGCGATTGTACGGTCAGATGAGAAGAATCCTGCTTTAGCAATGTTAACAATCACTTTATCCAACCATGCATCACGGTCTTCGTAATCTGCAAGCATTTGCTCTTTCACTTTGATGTAGTCTTCCAAGTCAAGAAGAGTCATGAACCAGTCTTTGTTAATCAATTCATTGTAAAGACGTTCCAAGCGTTCTTTCTTACCAACTGCAAGAACAGCGTCGCTCACGATAAAGTCAACCAATGGTTTGATCGCTTTACGAGCGTAGAATTCGCTTGATTTGTAAGCTGATTTTGCGTAAAGGTCGATAACAGTTTCTGAATCTTCACCAAAGATGTAGATGTTTTCGTCTCCAACCAACTCAGCGATTTCCACGTTTGCTCCGTCCATAGTACCAAGAGTCAAAGCTCCGTTCAACATGAATTTCATGTTACCAGTACCTGAAGCTTCTTTAGATGCCAATGAGATTTGTTCTGAGATATCACATGCTGGAATCAAGAAGCTTGCTGCAGTCACGTTGTAGTTTTCAACCATTACCACTTGCAAGTGTGGAGCTACTGCTGGGTCGTTTGCAATCACTTCTGACAAGCAAAGGATCAAGTGGATGATGTCTTGAGCAATTGTGTAGGCAGGAGCTGCTTTACCACCAAAGAATACTGTGATTGGACGAGCAGGGATATTACCAGCCTTGATGTCCAAGTATTTGTGAATCACATACAAAGCGTTCATTTGTTGACGTTTATACTCGTGAAGACGTTTGATTTGGATATCAAAGATAGAGTTAGTATTGATTTCCACACCTTGGTGTTCTTTCAAGTGACGAGCCAACTTACGCTTGTTGTGAGCCTTGATGCTTTCCAATTTTTCTTTGACAGCAGCCTTGTCTTCATATGAGAGAAGGTCTTCCAACTTAGAAGCATCGTGGTGCCATTCGCGTCCAAGAATCTCATCCAAGTAGTGAGACAAGCTTGGGTTGGCATGCATGAGCCAACGGCGGAATGTGATACCGTTTGTTTTGTTGTTGAATTTTTCTGGGTAGATGTCGTAGAAGGCTTTCAACTCAGAGTTCTTCAAGATTTCAGTGTGGAGTGCTGCTACCCCGTTAACACTGTATCCGTAGTGGATATCCATGTGAGCCATGTGTACACGGTCGTTTTCGTCAATGATTTGAACAGCTGGGTCTTTGTATTCTGCTTTAACACGGCTATCCAATTCTTTGATGATTGGTACCAAGTGAGGAACCACTTCTTCCAAGAATTCAAGAGGCCATTTTTCAAGGGCTTCAGCAAGGATTGTGTGGTTTGTGTAGGCAGTCATGCTACGAACGATAGAGATTGCTTCGTCAAGTTCGATACCACGTTCAGTCAAAAGACGGATCAATTCAGGGATCACCATTGATGGGTGAGTATCGTTGATTTGTACAACTGCGTAGTCAGCAAGGTCATGCAAGTTGCTTCCTTTTTCGATTGCTTCATCGATGATCAATTGAGCACCGTTTGAAACCATGAAGTATTGTTGGAAGATACGGAGCAATTCACCTTGTTTGTCGCTATCGTCTGGGTAAAGGAAAAGAGTCAAGTTGCGAGCGATATCTGTCTTGTCAAAGTTGATACCATCTTCGATGATAGAAGAGTCAACTGAATCCAAGTCAAATAAACGCAAGCGGTTTTTCGTAGCTGTTTTGTAACCAGGTACATCGATATCGTAAAGAGTAGATGTCAATGTAAAGTGTGCAAATGGCACTTGGTAGCTACGGCTTGAACGAACCAACCAGTTTTGGTCAGTCAACCAAGCGTTAGGAATGGTTTCTTGTTGGTTGTTTTTAAGAACTTGTTGGAAAAGACCGAAGTGGTAGTTCAAACCAACACCGTCACCATTCAAACCAAGTGTAGCGATTGAGTCGATAAAGCAGGCTGCCAAACGTCCCAAACCACCATTACCAAGTGATGGTTCCAATTCTACTTCTTCGATTTCGATCAACTCTTTACCTGCATCAGCAAGTTCTTTCTTAACTTCGTCATAAAGACCTAGGTTAATCAAGTTGTTAGACAAGAGTTTACCAATCAAGAACTCAGCTGAGATATAGTAAACTTTCTTCTTGCCAGTGTTGACTGGTTTTTGGCTACTTGCAAGCTTGCTGTAGTTAAGAAGAGCAAGGTAAAGCTCTTCGTTACTACATTCTGCGATCGATTTATTGTAACGATTTTGTACAAATTCTTTTAATGGTAACATTTTTGTGTCTCCTGAAATTTTCTATTGGTTTGAATCCACCAAATTTTCATTGATTCGGCGATAAATGGTTGTCAAGTCAAGTAAGTTTTCCTCGACAGCTGGTGTCAATTGATCTGCTGTCATTCGCCATGACCAGTTTCCACCAAGGGTAGATGGGAAGTTCATACGAGCTGAACCATCCAACTCTAGCAAGTCTTGCATAGTGGCGATAGCCATAAAGCTTACTGATGAGAAGACTGTACGAAGCATCGCATGCACGACTGTTTCATATTCCTTGCGGTTTGTATAACGTGCCATGTACTCACGAGTTGGATCGTCAATTTCATTGCGATACCAACCAAGAACCGTATTGTTATCATGCGTTCCTGTGTACATGACAGAGTTGTTTGGTGCCAAGTGAGGGCTATCGATACTTTCATCGTCAGGATTGAAGGCAAATTGAAGGACTTTCATCCCTGGGAATCCAGTACGCTCACGAAGTTCGATGACTTCGTCAGTCATAAATCCAAGGTCTTCTGCGATGATGTTCAAGTCACCAAGTTCTTCTTTAACCGCTGCAAAGAGTTTGTAGTCAGGTCCTTTTACCCATTTACCAGGTGCCGCTGTTTCAGAACCAGCAGGGATTTCCCAGTAAGACTCAAATCCACGGAAGTGGTCGATACGAACGATATCGTAGATTTTAAAGCTTTCACGCAAGCGTTCAATCCACCATTTGTAACCATCTTTGTCCATTGCTTCCCAGTCATAGATTGGGTTCCCCCAAAGTTGACCATCCGCAGAGAACTCATCTGGAGGACAACCTGCAATGTGAGTCGCTTTTCCGTTTTCTTCTGTTTTAAAGAGATGTGGATTTGCCCACATATCGCTTGAGTCCTCAGCCACGTAGATAGGCATGTCTCCGACGATTTCAATGTGGTTTTCGTTAGCATATGCTTTCAATTTCAACCATTGTTGGAAGAAAAGGTATTGAGTTACGCGGTGGTATACAAGTTTGTCTGCTAATTGTTCACGGTAACTTTCAAGAGTTGAGGCTTTACGAGCACGTGCATCTGCATCTGGCCACTCTGTCCAAGCGAGGTTATCAAAATGCTCCTTGATAGCCATATACTCAGCAAAAAGTTCAAGCCATGATTGGTTGTCTTGAGCAAATTTTTCAAAATCTTTGACATCTCCAACTTCAAGAAAACGTTTAACAGCTTTCTCTAAAAGCGGACGACGTGCATAGTAGATTTTAGCGTAGTCTACTTCAGTTGGGTTACTACCGAAATCCACACCTTCAAGATCACTTGCTTCCAACAAACCTTGCTCTACCAAGATATCAAGGTCGATAAAATGAGTGTTTCCAGCAAAGGCTGAGAATGATTGGTATGGAGAATCTCCGTAGCTGGTTGTTCCTAAAGGAAGGATTTGCCAGTAACGTTGCTTTGTACGAACCAAGAAGTCAACGAAATCATAGGCGCTTTGACCAAATGATCCGATTCCGTATGCTCCTGGAAGTGATGAGATGTGCATCAACACACCACTTTGACGTTTTTTCATATTAGCACCTCAAGTGTTTTTATTGTTAATTACTTCAATTTATACGCAAACGTTTGCGCTATTTTAAGTATACCCCATTTCTAAAATAAATGCAAGCGTTTGTAAAAAAAAAACTTTTTCTCTACTTTTTATTTCCGAAATCGGAAATTCCCTATATTTTAATTTTCCCCCTCCATTTGTTTCGTCTTCTATTTATGCAATCGTTTTCCTTCAATTATTTTTGAATTGAAATTTACACGATTTCCTATTTCCCTTCTATTATACAAACAATTTTGCGAATTAGCCAGTCATAAGTTTTTTAAATTTTTTTCAAAAAAACGCTTGCAACCGTTTTCTGTTTGTGCTATACTAAGGTCATAAGGGAAAACGTTTGCGTTCCCTAGACTATAAAATTTGTTATTCTTTAGGAGGAATACACTATGTCATCTAAATTCATGAAGAGCGCTGCTGTGCTTGGAACTGCTACTCTTGCTAGCTTACTTTTGGTAGCTTGCGGAAGCAAAACTGCTGATAAAGCTGCTGATACTAGCTCATCTGAAGCAAAAGAAATCACCTTCTACGTTGAAGACCAATATAAAGCTTACGCTGAGAAAGTTGCTGCTGCTTATGAAAAAGAATCAGGAACAAAAGTTAACATCAAATCTGGTGACCAACTTGGCGGACTTGACAAACTTTCACTTGACAACCAATCAGGTCAAGCTGCTGACGTTATGATGGCACCATACGACCGTGTAGGTAGCCTTGGTACTGATGGACAACTTTCAGAAGTTAAACTAAGCGACGGTGCTAAAACAGATGATACTACTAAATCTCTTGTAACAGCTGCTGACGGTAAAGTTTACGGCGCTCCAGCCGTTATCGAGTCACTTGTTATGTACTATAACAAAGACTTGCTCAAAGAAGCTCCAAAAACATTTGCTGACTTAGAAAATCTTGCTAAAGATAGCAAATATGCTTTCGCTGGTGAAGACGGCAAAACTACTGCCTTCCTAGCTGACTGGACAAACTTCTACTACGCATACGGACTCCTTGCTGGTAACGGTGGTTATGTATTCGGTCAAAATGGTAAAGATCCTAAAGATATCGGTCTTGCTAACGATGGTGCTATCGCAGGAATCGAATACGCTAAAACTTGGTACGAAAAATGGCCTAAAGGTATGCAAGATACTGAAGGTGCTGGAAACTTGATCCAAACTCAATTCCAAGAAGGTAAAACAGCTGCTATCATCGATGGTCCTTGGAAAGCTCAAGCATTCAAAGATGCTAAAGTAAACTACGGTGTTGCAACTATCCCAACTCTTCCAAACGGCAAAAACTACGCAGCCTTTGGTGGTGGTAAAGCTTGGATCATCCCATCAAGCACTAAGAACCTTGAAGGCGCTCAAAAATTTGTAGACTTCCTTGTTTCAACTGACCAACAAAAAGCATTCTACGATGCAACGAACGAAATCCCAGCTAACACTGAAGCTCGTGCTTACGCTGAAGGTAAAAAAGATGAGTTGACTACAGCTGTTATCGAGCAGTTCAAGAACGCACAACCAATGCCAAACATCTCTCAAATGTCAACAGTTTGGGACCCAGCTAAAACAATGCTCTTTGACGCTGTAAGCGGTAAGAAAGATGCTAAAACAGCTGCTAATGATGCTGTAACATTGATCAAAGAAACAATCCAACAAAAATTTGGTAACTAATTGATTGATTCAAGGGAGATAATTTAAACATCTCCCTTGATTTTTAGATATATTGACAATGTTTTCAGCAATTTTGCTGATTAGCATCGAGCTCAATGCTCGTATCTTATGAAAGGAGCACTCATGGAACAACAACCAAAAAAAGCAGCCTTGCTTTCATTGATTCCTGGGTTGGGACAAATCTACAACAAACAAAAAGCTAAAGGTTTTATCTTCCTTGCTGTAACAGTGGCTTTTGTCCTCTATTTTATAGTACTTGCAGCACCTGAATTGAGCAACTTAATCACGCTTGGTGAAAAACCTGGCCGTGACAACTCTCTCTTCATGTTGATTCGTGGTGCATTCCACTCTATTTTTGTAATTGTTTATCTAGCCTTTTATATTCTCAATATTAAAGACGCTCACACTATTGCAAAACGTATCAATAATGGCATCCCTGTCCCATCGACACTTAAGGATATGATTAAAGGTATCTATGAAAATGGATTCCCTTACTTGCTTATCATTCCATCTTACGTTGCCATGACATTTGCCATCATCTTCCCGGTTATTGTAACCTTGATGATTGCCTTTACTAACTACGATTTCCAACACTTACCACCAAATAAATTATTGGATTGGGTTGGATTGACTAACTTTACAAATATCTGGAGCTTGAGTACCTTCCGTTCAGCCTTCGGTTCTGTCCTTTCTTGGACTATTATCTGGGCTTTATCTGCATCTACTTTGCAAATCGTACTCGGGATCTTTACAGCTATTATCGCTAACCAACCATTTATCAAGGGTAAACGTATCTTTGGTGTTATCTTCCTTCTACCTTGGGCGGTTCCAGCCTTTATCACTATCTTGACTTTCTCAAATATGTTCAACGATAGTGTTGGTGCTATCAATACCCAAGTTATCCCAATCTTTGCTAAGTTCCTTCCTTTCTTAGATGGAGCACTCATTCCTTGGAAAACAGATCCTACTTGGACTAAGGTTGCCTTGATTATGATGCAAGGTTGGCTTGGATTCCCTTATATCTATGTCCTAACTCTCGGTATCCTACAGTCTATTCCAAATGACTTATATGAAGCAGCTTATATCGACGGTGCAAACGCTTGGCAAAAATTCCGCAACATCACTTTCCCAATGATTTTGGCTGTTGCAGCGCCTACTTTAATCAGCCAATACACCTTCAACTTTAACAACTTCTCTATCATGTACCTCTTCAATGGTGGTGGTCCTGGTAGTGTCGGTGGTGGAGCTGGTTCAACCGATATCTTGATCTCATGGATCTACCGTTTGACAACTGGTACAGCTCCTCAATACTCTATGGCAGCTGCCGTTACCTTGATTATTTCAATCATCGTTATCTCTATTTCTATGATTGCATTCAAGAAACTACACGCATTTGATATGGAGGATGTCTAAGATGAATAACTCAATTAAACTCAAACGTAGACTGACTCAAACCCTTACTTATCTTTACTTAATTGGACTTTCAATCGTTATTATCTATCCTCTTTTAATCACGATTATGTCAGCCTTTAAGGCCGGTAACGTTGTGGCCTTCAAGCTCGACAGCAATGTCAATTTCAGTCTTGATAACTTCAAAGGCCTCTTTACAGAAACCTTGTACGGCACATGGTACCTCAACACTTTGATCATCGCTTTGATCACTATGGTTGTTCAGACAAGTATTATCGTACTTGCTGGTTATGCCTATAGCCGTTACAACTTCTTGGCTCGTAAACAAAGTTTGGTCTTCTTCTTGATTATCCAAATGGTGCCAACAATGGCCGCTCTGACTGCCTTCTTCGTTATGGCCCTCATGTTGAACGCCCTTAACCATAGCTGGTTCCTCATCTTCCTCTACGTCGGTGGTGGTATCCCTATGAATGCTTGGTTGATGAAAGGTTACTTTGACACCGTGCCAATGTCTCTTGATGAGTCTGCAAAACTAGATGGTGCAGGACACTTCCGCCGCTTCTGGCAAATCGTTCTCCCTCTTGTTCGCCCAATGGTTGCTGTACAAGCACTCTGGGCCTTCATGGGACCTTTCGGAGACTATATCCTCTCTAGTTTCTTGCTTCGTGAAAAAGAATACTTTACAGTTGCCGTTGGTCTACAAACCTTCGTCAGCAATGCGAAGAACTTGAAGATCGCCTACTTCTCAGCAGGTGCTATCCTCATCGCTCTTCCAATCTGTACACTTTTCTTCTTCTTGCAAAAGAACTTCGTTTCAGGACTTACAAGCGGTGGCGACAAGGGGTAATATACCCTCGCCACCCTTTTTCATTTTTGAACTTGTACATCGATTGTCTGGTGAGAAAGAAGAGCTGGCTAAGATTACCTTGTTAGTTAGTGAACAAATCATAAGAAACATTCACTTTTACCAAGGTTTCTACTATCCCCACTTGAAATAAAAAACAGTTCTCTATATAATACTCATATAGAAAAATGCCTATAGAAAGAGATTTATGTTACCATATCCATTTTCTTATTTTAATAGTATTTGGGGATTCCGTAAGCCCCTATCTCATCGTTTCGGCCTAAATTGGTTTCAACTGATTTTTACCAGTATTTTCTTGATTAGCTTGTCTATGGTGCCTATTGCTATCCAAAACAGTTCTCAGGAAACCTATCCTCTGGAAACCTTTATCGATGATGTCTACACACCTTTGACAGATAGTGTGGTTCAGGATTTGGCTACCAATGCCCAGATTGTTGATGGTAAACTAAGCTATACGGGGACAACTCCCCATCAAGCCTCTGTACAAATCGGGGCTACTGCTCCTTCAAGTTTCCCTGAAGAATTACTTCTGAGCTTTGAACCCGAGCAACTCGTCATCAGTAAACAAGGAAAAGAGTTGACAAATATCCATTATCAAGCCATTACGACTGATAGCTTCCAAAGTAAGGAAAGCTTGACTCAGGCTATTTCTAAAGACTGGTATCAACAGAATCGCGTCTATATCAGCCTCTTCCTGGTCTTAGGTGCTAGTTTCCTTTTTGGACTTAATTTTTTCATTGTCGCTTTAGGCGCTAGCCTTTTGCTCTACTTTACGAAAAAATCTCGTCTCTTCTCATTTAAGACCTATAAAGAGTGTTATCATTTTATTTTAAACTGTTTAGGATTACCAACTTTACTGACCCTGGTTCTAGGTCTCTTGGGTCAAAATATGGCGACTTTGATTACTGTTCAAAACATTTTATTTGTTCTATACCTGGTCACTATCTTTTACAAGACTCATTATCGTGATCCAGACTACCAAAAGTAGGAGATTATTATGCCTGTTACGATTAAAGACGTGGCCAAGGCTGCAGGAGTTTCACCTTCAACCGTAACCCGTGTTATTCAAAACAAATCAACGATTAGTGACGAAACCAAAAAACGAGTTCGAAAGGCAATGAAAGAACTCAATTATCATCCTAATCTTAATGCTCGAAGTCTCGTTAGCAGTTATACGCAAGTTATTGGCTTGGTGCTTCCAGATGATTCAGACGTTTTCTACCAAAATCCTTTCTTCCCTTCTGTTCTTAGAGGGATTGCACAGGTTGCCTCAGAGAATCACTATGCTATTCAGATTGCGACCGGTAAGGATGAAAAAGAGCGTTTAAACGCCATTTCACAAATGGTCTACGGAAAACGTGTGGACGGGCTTATCTTCTTGTATGCTCAAGAAAATGACCCCTTGGTACAACTAGTTGTCGATGAGCAATTTCCCTTCCTCATTCTTGGAAAATCACTTTCCCCTTTTATTCCGCTTGTTGATAATGATAATATTCAAGCTGGATTTGATGCGACCGAATATTTCATCAAAAAAGGATGTAGTCGAATTGCTTTCATTGGTGGTACCAAGAAGCTCTTCGTTACTCAGGACCGTCTGACAGGTTACGAGCAAGCTCTTCAAGAACACAATCTACCCCTTGATAGCCAACGTACCTTCTTTGCAGACGAGTTTCTAGAAGAAAAGGGCTATAACTTTAGTAAGCAACTCTTTAAACACGACCCTCAGACCGATGCTATTATCACAACGGATAGTCTCTTAGCCGAAGGTGTCTGTAACTACCTCAACGAACACCAGCTTGATGTTCCAGTCCTCAGCTTTGACTCAGTAAATCCAAAGCTGAATCTAGCTGCCTATGTTGATATCAATAGTCTTGCTCTTGGGCGAACGTCATTTGAAACCATTCTTCAAATCATCAATGATGTCAAAGAAAATCGTCAAATCTGCTATCGTCAAGTGATCGCACACGAAATCGTTGAAAAATAAAAAACCAACTCTCTATTTTGAGTTGGTTTTTTTGTAATCTATTTTTATAAATGATTATACTCAATGAAAATCAAAGAGCAAACTAGGAAGCTAGCTGCAGGTTGCTCAAAACACCGTTTTGAGGTTGTGGATAGAACTGACGAAGTCAGTAACACATATACGTCAAGGTGAAACTGACGTGGTTTGAATTTGATTTTCGAAGAGTATTAGTTTTCAACCTCCACAAATCGTCCTAGAATATGGACATTCTCTGAGACAGATACAAAGGCTGTTGGATCAACTTGCTTCATGATCAGTTTAAAATCATTGAACTCTGCACGAGTGATAACCGTAATCAAAACCGCCTTACGCTCGTGGTTATAAGTCCCTTCGGCATCATGAATCATAGTCGCACCACGATGCAATTTGTGATGAATTTTTTCAATGACTGCATCTGGATTGCTAGTGACTATCATGGCCTGCATGCGTTTTTGTTTGGTGAAAACTGCATCTGTTACACGACTTGAAACAAAAATCGTAATCATAGAATAGAGAGCATATTTCCAACCAAAGGTCAATCCTGCAATCAGCATGATTGTACCGTTCACCAAGAAAGAGATGCTTCCGACATTACGACCTGTTTTCTTACGAATGGTCAGACTGACAATATCCGTTCCACCGCTGGAAATGTTATGGCGTAGCGCAAATCCGATCCCCAGACCCATGACGACTCCCCCAAACAGGGCATTGATGATGGGATCTTCTGTTAAGACCACCACTGGCACAAACTGGATAAAGAGCGAGCTCATGGATACCGTGATAAAGGTAAAAATCGTGAACTTATGCCCAATCTGGCGCCAAGCTAAAATCATGAGTGGAATATTGATACAATAGAAAGCGACAGAGATCGGGATGTGGAAATGAAACCAGTAGTTACTAAGGCTTGAGATAATCTGTGCCAAACCTGTTGCTCCACTTGAATAAACATGTCCTGGTTGGAAGAAGAAATTGACGGCTACAGCTGATAAAAAACCATATACCAGAGAAGCAGAGATTTTTTCATCGTATTTTTCTTTAGAAATTCCTTGTAAGACACGTAAGATTTTTACGCGATGAGCAAAGCGACGCAAATAATAGTGCCACTTCTTAGTTTGTTTCGTTTGTTTCATCTTGTTCTACTTGTAGATTGAGTTCTTCTAGTTGTTTAAGAGCTACTGTTGATGGCGCCTGCGTCATCGGATCAGTCGCTTTGTTGTTCTTCGGAAAGGCAATGACTTCACGGATATTTTCTTCTCCTGCTAAGAGCATTACAAAACGGTCAAGTCCAATAGCCAAGCCCCCGTGTGGTGGGAATCCATAGTCCATAGCTTCCAAAAGGAAACCAAATTGGTCATTGGCTTCTTCAGCTGAGAATCCAAGAGCCTTGAACATACGTTCTTGGAGTTCTTTTTGGTTGATACGAAGGCTACCACCACCAAGCTCATAACCGTTCAAGACGATGTCATAGGCGATAGCACGAACCTTAGCCAAATCCCCTTCGAGTTCATGGGCAGTATCTGCCTGAGGAAGGGTAAATGGATGGTGAGCGCTCATATAACGGCCTTCTTCTTCAGACCATTCAAACATTGGCCAGTCAACAACCCAAAGGAAGTTAAACTTGTCGTTATCAATCAAGCCAAGTTCTTTTGCAATACGTCCACGAAGGGCACCCAGTGTTGCGTTAGCTACTTCAAGCGTATCAGCCACAAAGAGAACCAAGTCTTTGTCTTCAAGACCAAGCGCACTTGTTAAATCGTCTTGAATGGCAGTCAAGAACTTAGCAACTGGTCCGTTTAATTCGCCATCAACAACCTTGACCCAAGCAAGACCTTTGGCACCGTACTGTTTGGCTACTTCTGTCATCTTGTCGATGTCTTTACGTGAGTAGTTGTCTGCTGCGCCTTTAACGACGATGGCTTTAACTGCAGGAGCTTCTGAGAAGACTTTGAAATCAACACCCTTGACTACTTCTGTCAAGTCTTGAAGCAACATCTCAAAACGAGTATCAGGCTTGTCAGAGCCATAAAGAGCCATAGCATCATCGTACTTCATACGAGGAAATGGCAGTGTTACTTCGATCCCTTTGGTTTCCTTCATCACGCGCGCAATCAATCCTTCTGTGATATCTTGGATTTCTTGCTCAGTCAGGAATGAAGTTTCCAAGTCGACCTGGGTAAATTCAGGTTGGCGGTCACCGCGCAAGTCTTCATCACGGAAACATTTGACGATTTGATAGTAACGGTCAAATCCAGCATTCATCAACAATTGCTTAGTGATTTGTGGACTTTGAGGAAGTGCGTAAAAATGCCCTTTATTGACACGAGAAGGCACCAAATAGTCACGCGCCCCTTCTGGTGTTGACTTAGAAAGGAATGGTGTTTCCACATCGATAAATTCTAACTCATCCAAGTAGTTGCGGATAGAATGCGTTACCTTGGCACGCAATTTTAAGTTTTCCAACATCTCTGGACGACGAAGGTCAAGATAACGGTAGCGTAGACGCGTATCATCGTTTGCCTCAATGCCATCCTTGATTTCAAAAGGTGTTGTTTTGGCTGTGTTAAGCACCGTAAGAGCTGTTACATTTAGCTCAACTGCTCCAGTCGCCAATTTATCATTGGCCTGCTCACGTGCTGCAACCTGACCAGTCACCTCGATGACGTATTCACTACGAAGGCTTTCAGCCGTTGCCATCACCTCTGCCGATACTTTTTCAGGGTTGATAACCAATTGCATAATCCCTTCACGGTCACGAAGGTCGATAAAAATCAAGCCACCCAGGTCACGACGACGGGCAACCCAACCCTTCAAGGTAATTTCTTGTCCGATGTGTTCCTCACGAACACGACCAGCATACATACTGCGTTTCATTTCTTCTCTCCTCTTGTATTCTGTTACTATTTTACCATAAAAGCGCAGGCTCTTCATGAAAATCATCAGAAAAGTTGAGAGTTTCCTGCGATAAATGAAAAAATCCAGCAAAGTCTTTCGCTGGATTTGGGTTTTCTTTATTTTTTACGCTTTTCTGCAATCTCTTCTGTCTTCTTAGGTAGGACAATTTCTGTCACATAAGCCGTCGCAAATCGTATCAGTCCTGCGATAGGAGCAAAGATAACCGCTAGATTGTTATAAAAGAAATCTCCCTTAATGAAATAGACAAGTAGGCCGATGACAAAGAAGAGAAATACAGCCTGAATGACTGCTAATAATAGTACTCGCTTCATAATTTCCTCCTGAGTCTATTATAGCATCATTATCATCACAAATGAAATTAAATTATTTAAGGCATGCAATCCCATGCTATAAGCCAGACCACCCTTGCTAATATAAGCCAATCCCATGCTTAAACCAAGGGCACTATAGACTAGGAATTGTTGAGGACTAGTAGGGAAATGAACAAGCGCAAAAATAATAGTACTTACAAGAATAAAGAGAGCTGTCTGCTTGATGTTATCCTGTTGAGGGAAGACATAGCGTGCTAACATACCTCTAAAGGTTAATTCTTCTGTCAGAGGCGCAAAGACCACCACCATAAAGAAAGAGAAAAGAGGTTGATTATGAGTCAATTCTTCTACCATCTGTTGACTGACTGATGGATCATTTGGCAAAAAGAATTGAGCAACAATGGCAAGGGCCCATACCAAGGCAGGCAACCAGATGTATTTGTTAAGGGCTGTTTTTTCAATCGTAACGGTTCCTGTCTTATACCACTTGTAGGTAACGAAGGTGAAAATTCCTGCTAATAAGACATAAATTGGGACAGCAACAAATTCAGGCGCACCCATTTTCATGGCGGCTAAACCTACGCCCTGAATAAAACTATAGACCATAAGAAATGATAAGAAGGCAAGGCTATACCAGCCGATATTTTTAAGTGTTTTCATAAGTTTCTCCTATTTAAAATAACGTTTTGTTTTTCGCAATTGTGCCACATTCATGTACATATGGATGACAACTGCCACAAGCAGAGCCACCAACTGTACTTGCCCTAATACCATAGATAAAACTACTAAGACGACATAGATACCTGGAATGAGGAGCTGATTGATCTTGAACAAGATCAAGTAAGCTTCTTCCATTTCAGCCTGTTTTTCTCCCTCATCATAAGTATCGAGGTAGTCCAAAATTTCCTTGGGAGTCGCCATAACAGAAAGTTTGTAGTTACGAATCTTACTGGTGATTTTTAGGCAGTAAACACCCGCCCAGATACCCACAACTATCACCGATAAGGTTCCCAGTGATGGACCGAAGCTTCCTATATTTATAAGCAGACTGGATAGCATACTAATTTGGCAAACATTCCAAGCTACTGTACCATAATCTAAGAAGCGATACATGTCAAGGTAGTCTTGCTCATTTCCTTCATCCACTTCCTCTCTTTGATAGTTTTGATAAGCCTGATGGCTTTTTCTAGTGAAATAAAATGTTAAGGTTGCTGTAATCAGACCTAGCCCAAGAAAAATTAAGTACAAGGCAGAGATTACTTGCTCTTGACTGATTCCTAAAGGATTAACACCAAGGAAACCAGCAAGTATTCCTAATAAAACTCCTGCAAGAAAAAGCTTCAGTGCAAAAATGATTTGTTTCTTTTCCATATTTTAACCTCTTTCTAAAACAAGCCAGACAACCATTGACCAAAGACCTTACCTGATTCGAAGATAGCGGTCAAGCCTTCTGCTCCAAGTGACACCAAAAGCAAACAAACAACAACTAATAGAATAGCTTGATTTCTTGCTTTTTTCGCCCCATCCCCCAAGGGATCATTGCCAAGCCAACCTGCTAGATAGGCATAGAGCGTCATTGTTAGAATCCCGACCTCAGTCGAAGAGAGGAACAACAAGACTGTCACCAAACGAACGATATTGGTTTGGATGTTAAAATAATTTCCTATACCCGCACAAACACCTGCAAGTTCTTTGTGCTCAGTATCTACTTGAAAACCTGCTAAAAACTCTTTCATAATTTTTCTCCTTTTACAATCTCTTTAAACTTTATCTTTCTCTCTACCCATCTAAAGACTAATAGGAGAACGATGTTAATCCAGAAGAGGTATTTACTTTCAACAATTGTAAACCAACCAAATAGGCTTCCGATCATAGCCAAAAGATTAACGATAAACACAACTATAGATAGATAATAAATCACTTTATACTTGTTCATCACTCATCCTCCTCTAAGCGGAAAACCGACTCGACTGGCTCATGGAATATCTGAGCAATCTTCAGGGCAATGACGATGGATGGCGTGTACTCATCCCGCTCTAGCAAACTAATGGTTTGCCTGGACACACCTGCTAGTTTGGCCAGTTCAGTTTGATTGAGGCCATCGCGAGCTCGAAGCTCTTTTAGACGATTTTTTAGCATGTCTTGACTCCTTTGTTCTTAACTTGATTTCATTGTAACACATCTTTTTATTTTTGACAAGCATATTTGTCAAAAAGTTTAAGATTTTTGTCATTTTGCAAAAGAAAACAGTCAGGAGTGGTATCCTGACCGTATTTTTTCTTATATTTGATAGAAGATTGTTTACTCGGCTGACGCAGCGTCTTGACTTTCTTTCAACTGCTTTTTATCATCCTTTTTGTAATCTTTTCTGACAATATAAAGCGTTGATAGGCTGATTAGAGTCAAAATAGCGCCTGTAATCGTCCCTTTTTGAGAGAAGGTAAATTCTACTTTGTGTTGTCCAGAAGTAATCGGGAAGGAAATAAAACTATTCCATGCTTTTGTCACTGGGACAGCCTTACCGTCCACTTTTACCTTCCAACCCTCACTATAAGGGATAGAAGTCATCATATATTTGCTGTCATCAGTAATATTCACGGAACCTACGATATGAGTGTTCGTGAATTTCTCAACTTGTAGTCCTTGTGCTTTTCGTTTTTCTAATGCACTTTGAATTTGACTGATTTCTGCACGATAAACCCCGGCGTTTGAAAGGTCAACCTTATCGGTTTTAAAGCGGAACTCAAGCACAGATTCTTGATTCTCCGCATTGTCTGCGATTTGCCATAGTTGACGTTGGGTATTTCTCTTGGAATGTGTAAACCACTTGCCATTTAGAAGGACGGAGTAATCTTTCTCTGAATTTAGACTTGCAGGTACAAAGAAATAGTAAGTCAAGTCTGTTCGCGGAGTAATTCGGTAGCGAACGATTGCATCCTTAGAAGAATCTACACGCTTGTAAACTGCGGTTCCTTTTTCTTTGTCGACATTTTCTTCTGTAAGATTTTCTGTTTCGACATCTCCATAGGCTAAAGGTTTGAAGTAGTCGAGGTAGTTTTCCTCGCCTTTTTTCACGCCTTCCATCGAGTTGAGTATGATATTTTGATTTTGAATTGCGTTGTTTCTGCCGAAGTTGATATTTCTTACCAAATCATTTGTTCCATAGGCTAATGGGAAAGAATTTGGATTTTCGTACACGATATAACGCTCATCCTCATAGACCTTCTTCGTGAAATAACGGTTCATATCAAAACGACTGGCAAAGCGAGTGAAATACATTCTCTCTGGATGAGCTTCTTTCTCAGTAGGATCCAGGTCTTTGACATCCATATAGTAACGAATACCGTATAAGGCATCTGTCAACAGAGTCCCATTTTCATACTCAGTTGCCGCATTAATCCCTATATCACCCATATAGGCAAATTGATCCATGGTAGTACGCTCTAAGCTTGAACTAAAGGTACTTAAACCTGGGTAGGAAACCAGTGATGGCACCGTTTTTGAATAGGCAAAGGTTGTTGCGATTCTATAAAATGGTTGATCTGCTTGTTTCTGAACATCATCTGTCACTTGTTTTACAGATACCGTCGCATCTACAAACTTGTCTACATCTGCATACCCAAAGGTCACTTGAGATAGATAGGCATTGTAGCCTAACTCAAAGATTGTTAGGGCAGACAAGGCAAGAATGGCTAATCTGGTCATTCTTGAGCGCAATAAGAATATAACTGCCAAGTAGACCAGCAAGGTTAATACAACCTGAGATAAGAAATATCCTGTTTGAAGAAGAATTCCTAAAAGAAGTACGATAGACCCAGCTATCAGTAGCGTGATTTTTTTCACTTTTGGAGCTTTACGAGATTGACTCCAATAGAGATAAGAGAAGACTACAGTGATAGCTATGAGTAAAATCCAAAACACAACAACATTCTTTGATAGGAACTGAGTCAGTGCTTCTGGCTGTGTTTTTGGAAGATAGGTGAATTTCTTTGTATAGAGATAAATTGCTGATAAAACCAGTAATACAGCTGAAAGTAGCTTCCCTTTGCGAGAAATTTCCACTTGTCCCTTAACTACTTGATAAGCTAAAACGAGCATAAAGAAAGAGAAAAGCCATGAGAAGCGGAAGAAGAATCCAGCTGGATTTTGCCCCATATGCCAGATTTTACTTACAAATTCATTGACAAAGGAAATGAGGAAGACAAGGGTGACCGCACCTGCAGCCCAACGTTTTTCCTTGGCTACCTGTTTCGATGTGAAGTAAAGGATAAAACCTAAAAATCCTAAAGCACCAATATAGATATTTGGAAGATTCGGCCCAGCCGACCAGCCTGAAGCAGTATCAAAGCCACCGATAGCCAACTTCGATAAGATATCTACGGGATTGATCTGAAAGGCGAAGGAGAACTTCATGGCATCTCCAACCTGCCCCTTACTCTCAAGGAGATTATAAAAGACTGGCACAATCAATACCGAAGCCGTCGCAACTCCAATGACAGAGAAGGCAAATGTTTTTACCAAAGGACTTAGGAAGTGTTTCAGTTTCTGCTTTAAATCTCCTTGGATAGAGAGACGTGGTGAACTATAATAGCAAGAGTATAGAACGATAAAAATCGAAATCATATAGCCCATATAGAACTGTAGAAAGACTGTTAGCCCTAGAATAAAAGCATAACGATAGGGTCTTCCACCATCCAAGAGTTCTTCCAGATAAACGATGACGAGCGGTAGCATAATCATGGCATCATAGAAAATAACGTTCATCTGATAGGAAACGAGCATCCCCGAAAGAGCATAGGCTGTTGAAAATAAAGGCACTAACCACAAACGTGACTCCGCTCCCTTATAACGCTTGATAAGGAAGTGAGAGAAAGAAAGGCCAATGGCTCCATATCTGAGCCAAATAGTTAGAAATACTGCTAAACCATAGTGTTTGAAAGGGATAAGAATATAAAAAATATTAAAAGGGCTCATCAAGTAATAGCCTAAAACCCCTATCATGTCTCCGCCGATCGATTTGGTAAAGGAATAAGTCAGGCTACTCAAATCACCTGTAAGGACCGCATTTTTAAGCAAGCCAAAAAAGCTGATATACTGCTGACCAAAGTCAACTGCCATCAGACTTTTGTTCCCAAAGGGATAGCTGCCCATAAAGAACCAAACAACCAACATGATGGTCATCGGTAGTAAGGTACTTATCGTATAAAGCAAGGCTTTGGGATGTTTTCCTTTCAACTCTTGCAATTGCATTAACCACTTATTCATGATTGATTTCTCCTATGTCATCTTAACCAATCTTATCTTTTTCAGCTTGGTCAATATTACTTTTCGCAATAATAAAGTGAGGACGTTGCTTCACTTCGTAGTAAATCTTCCCGATATACTCTCCAAGCACACCGATGAAAATCAGCTGCACACTGCTAAACAAGATAATCGCCGCTATTGTCGTGAAATAGCCACTCGTATAGTCGGAAGAAAAGATAAATTTGCAAAACTCATAAACAATATAGAGGAGAGACAGAGCCATACTGACAAAACCAAATTGGATACAAATTCGGAGCGGGCGATCATTAAATGAAATAATCCCCTGGAAAGCATAGTTCATAGACTTCTTAAAGCCGAATTTACTTTTTCCTGCTTTACGAACTTCATTTTTATAAGGGATGACCTTCTCTTTAAAACCAATCCACTCATAGAGCCCTTTATTAAATCGATTGTACTCTGGAAGTGAAACAAATACATCTACAGCTCTCTTGCTGAGGAGACGCAACTCAGACTTCCCGTCGGTCAATTTGACATCCATAGAATGGTTGGAGAATTTATAAAAACTACGAGCAAAGAAACTTCCTAGGAAAAATTCCCCTTCTCGACTTCTCTGACCACTGACGATATCGTAACCTTCCTTATATGCTTCTACAAAGAGAGGGATTAGGTAAGGCGGATGTTGCAAATCTCCATCCATCACCATGACTGCGTCACCAGTAGCATACTTAAAACCAGCAAGAATTCCACTCTCACGTCCAAAGTTTCTACTAAAGCTGATATATTTGACCCGTGGGTTTTCATTCGCAATAGCATCAATTAGCTCTAGAGTGCTATCGCTGCTCCCGTCATCTACATAAAGAATTTCATAATCAGACAGTTCTTCCGATAAAATCATACTATCTAACTGCTCAGAAATGGCTTTATGCGTTTGAGCTAGAACTAATTCTTCGTTTAAAAGAGTAATAAGAATTGATAGTTTCATCTATATGCTCCATTACTATTTACTTTTAAAAAAGGAGAGAACCGTGCTCTCTCCTCTCTAAAAACATTTATTAATTGTTAGAATATTTCCGTTTCAATACAAGAGTTCCTGCTAGAATAAGGATACCCACAAGGACTAAACCTGTCCCTATATTTTCACCCGTTTTAGGAAGTTCATTTCCTCGTTTTGGATTATTTTCAGTAGTTTTCTGAGATCCTTCTGTTGTTGAAACTGTAGTTGGTGTTTCGGTTGTCGTTGAAGTCGTTGTTGGAGCTTCAGTTGTTGTTGAAGTCGTTGTTGGGGCTTCAGTTGTCGTTGAAGTCGTTGTTGGAGCTTCAGTTGTCGTTGAAGTCGTTGTTGGGGCTTCAGTTGTTGTTGAAGTCGTTGTTGGAGCTTCAGTTGTCGTTGAAGTCGTTGTTGGAGCTTCAGTTGTCGTTGAAGTCGTTGTTGGAGCTTCAGTTGTTGTCTGATCTCCACTACCTGTACCTGAAGCTGCTTCTAGTCGTGTTAAAGCATTAACTGAACGGGGTTTTTCAAAGTTACTTGCTGACCATTCAATGTCATTAGCAACTTTAGCACCTTTAGGAAGTGGTGAGGTCAATTCAGTTGTATACTCAATGTACATCGCCCAGTTCCAGTTATCTCCAAAGTTGATGGTAAATCCTGTGATTTTACCATCAGCATTTCTAGTGAACTCTGCTTTTTTAGTAAAGTTATCAGTCGGTTCCAATTTAAGAAGCGCCGCTTCATTTTGAATTTTCTCTGGTTGAGTTGCATAACGAACCGCACGGAGTGAGCCTTCTACCAAAACTTGTCCGCTATCACTAAAGTCATCTTTAATAACCATGTTATTCAATTTATCCTGAACAGCATTCAAAACAACACGCCACTTGATACGGTTAGGATTAGATTGGTCTTGGTATCCATATTTCATTTCGTAATCACCAACCTCACTATCATCCTTCTTATAGTTAAGCGTGAAGGTTTCAGTGCCGTATTTAAAAGTGTATTTACCTGTATCCGTTAAGTTTGTTGTATTTGGGCGAACAGAATATTTCAAAGTCATAACTTTATCTTTGTAATTCTTAGAAAAATAATCTGTAAATGTAATCGTTACTTTTTGAGTACTTGGATCAGTCACTGCATTACCAATAACTTCACCACTACTATGTGTAATTGGAAACTCTAGTTTAGTAATCAAACCCAACTCTTTAGGAAGGTCAAGCACCAGTACATCGCCTTCGTTAATTTGTTGAGTATCTGGGAAAGAAATGTTATTGGTCGCTTCCATGACTTTACCCGTAAGAATTTGGGTGTCGGCTGTTAAAGGTTGCCCATTAAGAGTGATTGTCGATTTATTTGTATAATCTTTTACATCTGTAGCAAAAACTGTTGTAAGAACAGTCAAAGATAGTACAAGAACACCTAAAAATGCTAACAGGCGCATTGCATTTCTTTTCATATTTATATTTGCTCCTTTGTTTTATCAAGGATATCATAGCATTTTTTCGGATATATTTCAAGAATTTCTAACTAATTTCAGGAGAACATTCGGTTTTTGGTATAATATTTATCCTCTGACACCATTTATTTGGCTTAAAGCATCGGATTTTATAGAGGCAAGCCAACCATTTTTTACTTGTATATCTCTATTACATACCAATCCCATGGGAAACTAATACTTCAAAAAGCCAGGATTTTCTCCCGGCTCATTATGCTACTATTAATATCCTAGTTTTTCAAAGATTTCTGAGAAATTTTGACAGATAGCATCAAGTGAAACTTCTACTTCTTCTCGAGTTTGGTTGTTCTTAACCTTGACTTGTCCGCTTTCGACTTCACTCTCTCCCAGAGTGATAAGAGTCTTAGCTCCAAAAACATCTGCTGACTTGAACTGAGCTTTGAGCTTGCGGTTGAGGTAATCACGCTCTGCCTTGAAACCTTGCTGACGAAGAGCTTGTACTAACTCCAAGGCTTTGAGATTAGCACCTTCACCTAGAACAGCAATATAGACGTCTAGTGCGTTTTCAATAGGAAGTGCTACACCTTGTTTTTCGAGGACTAGAAGAAGACGCTCTACACCAAGTCCAAAACCAAATCCAGCAGTTTCAGGACCACCGAAGTAAGCAACTAAGCCATCGTAGCGACCACCTGCACAGACTGTCAAGTCATTGCCCTCGATTTCTGTGATAAACTCAAAAATGGTGTGGTTGTAGTAGTCCAGACCACGCACCATATTGGTATCGATGATGTAGTCTACTCCAAGGCTTTCCAACATCTGACGAACAGCATCAAAGTGAGTTTGGCTTTCTTCATCTAGGTAATCCAAAATAGATGGTGCATTCTCTACTGCTACCTTGTCTTCTTTTTCCTTCGAGTCCAAGACACGAAGAGGATTTTCCTCCAAACGACGTTGGCTATCCTTAGACAAACTATCTTTGAGTGGAGTTAAGTAGTCAATCAAGGCTTGACGGTAGGCCGCACGACTCTCAGGATTTCCGAGTGTGTTGAGGTGTAGTTTGACACCTTGAATCCCGATTGCTTTCAAGAAGTGAGCTGCCATAGCGATTGTTTCTACATCGGTAGCTGGATTGCTAGAGCCAAAGCACTCCACACCAATCTGGTGGAATTGACGTAATCGACCTGCCTGTGGACGCTCATAACGGAACATTGGCCCCATGTAGTAGAACTTGCTTGGTTTTTGAACTTCTGGTGCAAAGAGTTTGTTTTCTACATAAGAACGAACAACTGGAGCAGTTCCTTCTGGACGAAGGGTAATATGACGGTCTCCCTTGTCGTAAAAATCGTACATTTCCTTGGTTACGATATCCGTTGTATCCCCGACAGAACGACTGATGACTTCGTAGTGTTCAAAAATAGGGGTGCGCACTTCTGCATAGTTGTAGCGTTTGAAAATTTCACGGGCAAAGCCTTCAACGTACTGCCATTTGGCAGACTCAGCAGGTAAAATATCCTGCGTTCCTTTTGGTTTTTGTAATTTCATAGGGAATCCTCTTTCTAACTTAATAGTCCTATTTTACCATAAATGAAGGGATTGGGACAGTGAGAGGAGTAAAGAAATAGCTTTAGCCATGCACAATTTTCATCATTTTCTCCCAAATAGCTGATTTCAACTAGCATTTACAATCTGAGTCAGGCATGATACAATGAATAACATCAGATATACGAAGGAGAACTTATGAAAAAGAATATCTTGACAACCCTTGTAGCCGCTCTTGCCTACTTTCTCTGTATCGGAGTGGGTGTTCTACTAGGGAGCCTTGTCGATCACACTGGAAATATGTTTTACGCCCCTGCCTTTGCTGCCCTTGTGGGCGGTAGCGTCTATATGATCCTTTTAACAAAGGTTCCTCGTTTTGGAGCGATTACTACGATTGGACTCGTTATTTCTCTCTTTTTCCTCGGGAGCAAGCATGGCGCTGGAGCCTTTCTCCCAGGAATTATCTGCGGTCTTGCAGCAGATGGTATCGCTCACTTAGGTCACTATAAAGATAAGGTCAAGAATCTTCTTTCTTTCCTAGTTTTTGCTTTTGGTACTACTGGTCCTATCCTACTCATGTGGTTGACCCCTCAAGCCTATATCGCAACTCTAGTCGCTCGTGGAAAATCTCAGGACTATATCAATCGCATCATGGTTGCACCAAATCCTGGTAATATCCTACTCTTTATCGCAAGCGTCCTTATCGGTGCTTTGCTTGGCGCACTGATTGGACAAGCATTGAGTAAAAAATTACTTCATAAAGCATCATAAAAAGAGCCTTTGGCTCTTTTTTATTTATGACTTAATTTCTTGGTCAAGAAGTCTCCCAAGAATTGGATAGAAAAGATAATCAGGATAATGATGAGCGTCGCAAGGACTGTCACATCGTGATTGTAGCGGTTAAATCCATAGGCAATCGCCACGTTACCGATACCACCTGCTCCGACTGCTCCCGCCATAGCTGTTTCACCGACTAGTGAGATCAAGGTCACAGTTGTCACACGAATCAAGTCTGGTAGACCTTCTGATAAGTAAACTCCTACAATGTCCCAGAATGTAGCTCCACTGGCTTGAGCAGCCTCAATCACCCCGCTATCCAGCTCTGCCAAAACCACCTGCACCTGACGGGCAAAGAAGGCAAAGACTGCAAAAGATAGCGGTACGATAGCCGCATTTGGTCCGATACTTGTCCCTACGATGAGATGAGAGAAGGGTGACAAGACAGCCAAGAGAATGATAAATGGCACCGCACGGAAAATAGAGGTAATCTTATCCAAAATCCAGAAGACAACCTTATTCTCCAAGACACCACCTGGCGCTGTCAAGACAAGGAAAAGCCCTGCAACCAGCCCTAGGAAACCTCCGATGATAAAGGAAAGAACCGTCATATAAAGGGTCAAGTAGATTGCTGTTCCCCAGCCAGCTTGACCAGACCAACCCATCTTGTAGACGTTTGGTAAGTAAGATTTAATTAATTCTGCCATCTTACTGTCCTCCCTTCAATACTTTTAGTTGCACACCAGCCTGACGGATGGCCTCTTGAGCGCTTGCCAAGGCTTCTTTTTCTCCAGATAAGACAACCACAAGCTCACCTACCGGAGTACCATCCAAAATTTCAATGTTTCCATAAAGGATATTGGCTGTGACTTGATAATGTTTGTATAATTCATTCAAAAGTGGCTCATCTGTAGAAGCTCCGGCATACTTGAGTTGCACCAAGAGGCTATTCTCAGATAGGTGTTCCACAATTTCCTGCTGCTCGATTTTGCCCATGGCTTCATCAATTCCGGTAGCTGTCGAGATGAAGTCTTGCGTCAACGGTTGTTTGGGGTCTGAGAAGATCTCAAGCACGCTACCTTCTTCAATCAGACGCCCATCCTGCATCACCGCTACACGGTTCGCAATGTCTTTGACAATTTGCATTTCGTGCGTGATTAAGACAATGGTCAAGCCTAATTTTTGATTTAAATCTTTAAGCAAAGCTAAAATCTGCTTGGTTGTCTTCGGATCAAGAGCCGACGTTGACTCGTCTGAAATCAAAATTTTCGGATCGTTGGCCAAGGCACGCGCAATAGCTACACGTTGTTTTTGCCCACCAGAAAGTTGTGAAGGGTAGCTTTCAGCACGGTCTGCAAGACCAACCAAGTCAAGTAGTTTAGCTACTTTAGCCTTCTTTTCTTCCTTGCTGAGTCCAGAGTGTTTGAGAGCAAAGGCTACATTTTCCTCGGCCGTTTTTTGACTCATCAGGTTGAAATGCTGGAAAATCATCCCAATATCTTGACGTTTGCGACGTAATTGCTCAGCAGTTAAAGTTTCTTTTCCATCAAAAATCACATCATCATCAATGGTAATTCTACCTGCAGATGGTTTTTGCAAAAGGTTGATAACACGAACCAAGGTTGATTTCCCTGCTCCAGAATATCCAACGATTCCGTAGATATCCCCTTCTTGGATGTGAATGGTCACATCCTTGACCGCTGTGATGGTTCTTTTCTTTTGATGAAAAGTCACATCGATTTGATCTAACTTGATAATATCTCTACTCATAGCTTCTAATCAGCTCCTCTACTAATTCAATATGGGTGTAATAGTCTGCGATTCGCACGTTTTCATCTCCACCGTGGTCTCGGCTGTTGGCATTTCCTAGACCAAAAGCGACCATAGGTACTTCCAAGGCATCGAATACTGTATGCATAGGACCTGTCCCAGCCGTTGTCGGCAAAACAGATACGCCCTGTGGATAGAATTTCTTGGCCAGCTCAATGACATTGAGAATGGCTGGTGCGCTCATATCACTTCGATAGCTCATCTCACCCAAAGTATAGTACAATTCTACCTTATTAAAGCCGTTTTTGTCTAGTTGTTTTCGGATTTTCTCCAAAACATCATGAGGTTCTAGACCAGGAACCAAGCGAACTTCTAGCTTGGCACTAGCTTCTGCAGGCAAAATCGTTTTGACTCCTTGTCCTTGATATCCTGATTGGATTCCTTCGATATTGAGAGCTGGTTCAAAGAAAAATCGTTTTAGAAAAGCGGTACGTTCCTCTTGTAACAGTGGTAATTCCAAACCATAAATCTGGCTGATTTCCTCTGGATTACGTTGAGCATAGGTTTCAACCAAGGCCAACTCGCGTTCGTTCGGCTCCTGCACATCATCGTACAAACCTTCTACCAAAATACGGCCATCCGCAGCGCGAAGACTAGTCAAAGCTTGGATTAGATACCATGGAGCCGACTCGATGACTCCTCCATAGCTAGAGTGGATATCCACATCGGCACTCTTGATCTTGGCATCAAAGGTTACAATTCCTTTATTTCCACCTGAGATTTCTAACTGCTCTAAGGCATTTTTGGTTCCTTGTTCCCAGACTAATAAATCTGCACCTCGGAGCTTATCAGCGTGCTTTTCTAGATATTTATCCAAATCAACAGAGGCTGATTCCTCTGCCCCTTCCATGATGAAGCTGATGTTAACAGGGAGATCGTCATGATCTTGCATATATTTTCTCAGCGCACTGAGTCGTGCAGTGATATGCCCCTTATCATCATCGACCCCTCGTCCGTACATAATACCATCGCGAACAGAAAGCGTGAAAGGATCCTCTGTCCAGACTTGGTCACCATCTGCTGGCACCGTATCATAGTGGTTGTAGAAAATGATAGTCTTGGCATCTGGTCGTGAACTCTTGAAATGCGCCATGACAAAAGGTGCCGTGTAGCTCTCATCAATCTCGACTTCAGCCCCTACACGCTTGAAAATCTCTCCCAGATAACGAGCAACTTCTTTAAGACCAACTTGCTGAGCAAAAACTGATTTCTTAGAAATCAGAGTCCGCAAAACTTCAAAGTAATGCTGGGCTACATGATCCTTTTCAAATTTATCAATTTGTTCTTGTGGGCTAGAAAAAACCATTTTCTCTCTACCTTTCTACCGAGGACTAGTATCCTTGGGACAACTACAAACTCGTCTTCATAATTAAGACTTTATACAAAAGCAAGAGGTGGAAAAAATATCTCCCACCTCCCTATGTTTATTACCAAACTGGTTGATCCAAGCCGTCTGAAGTTTCTTCGATGACTTTTTTCACTTCGTCAGTGTGGTAAGCTGCGATAATTTTCTTGATTGCATCAGCTTTAGGTGATGATTCCCAATCTTTTTTCGCAACGATGATGTTATACCATTGTTTTGAGTTTTCGTCAGCTTGCTCTTTAAAGAGTGCTTTCTTGTAGTCCAATTTTGCTTCTGTAACAAAAGAGTTGTTTACAACAGCCGCATCAACTGATGTCAATGAACGAGCTGTTTGGCTAGCGTCCAATTCAGTGATTTTCAAGTTCTTTGGATTTTCTGTGATGTTTGCGATTGTAGCAAGTGCAGTTCCTGAAACATCCAATTTAATCAAACCAGCTGATTGAAGCAAGTAAAGGGCACGGCTTTCGTTTGTAGCATCGTTAGGTACTGCGATTTCACCGTTTGCTGGGATGTCTTCGACTTTAGTGTACTTGTTTTCACTTCCGTTTAAACCTGAGTAAAGGCGGATTGGTGAGATATAAGTATCTGCAATCGCTACAAGATCTTTACCGTTTTCTTTGTTCCAGTTGTTCAAGAAATTGTAGTGTTGGAAAGCGTTCAAGTCTACTTCACCATCAGCAGTTGCTTTGTTTGGTTGTGAGTAGTCTGTAAACTCTGTGAATTCCAATTTAATTCCGTCTTTTTCAACTAATTCTTGGATTTTATCCCAACGTGCTGCTTCTGAACCACTACGGTTTACAGTTGCGATTTTAACTGTAGTTGTATTGTCTGCTTTCTTGTCTGAATTTCCGCAAGCTGCAAGTGTAAGGCCTGCTACTGTAGCAATCGCTGCTACGCTTAACCATTTTTTGATTTTCATGATTCTTTCTCCTTTAAAAATAATACCGTAATAGTATCTCATACTTTGTTTGATTTCGCAAATTGTTATTAGATAGACAGACATATAGTTTGAAACTATACATATTAAGCGAATATTAAATCATATTTACTTCTCCTCCACACAAAAAAGCCATCTAGCTGCTCGCTAGATAGCCTTTTAAGAATTATTTGCCTTGTCTTCTGCGTCGTGTCGCGATGCCTGCTAAGCCGAGACTAGCGAGCAAGCTGAATCCACCCAACAAGGCCATTTGGCTTTCCACACTTGAGTTAGTTCCTGTGTTTGGCAAGCCTTTGCCATCTGCTTTTGGAACTACCACTTCTTTTTTTCCTGGCTTAGCAGTTGCTAGACCTTGAGGTTTTGCAGTTGCTTGTTCGAGAGTGCGAATATCAAATTCTGGGAGTTGTTCCTGAATTGGAGAATCTTTTGGCAAGCCAACCAAGACTCCATTTTTTTCAAACACTTTCAACATATTTTCAGCTTCAAGCGCAGCTAACAAACCTTCTTGTTTAGATTTAGCTTCTGCCAAAGCTTTTTGAGCAACTCTCATTTCAAGCTCTGCTTGCTCAGCAACTTTGTGTGCAGTTGCTTTTTCAGCTTCAGCTTGTTTCAAAGTTGCTTCCAAGCTTGCCAATTGACCCTTCAATGCCAAAGCTTCTGTACGTTTAGCCTCTGCTTTGTTAACGACCGCAGTCAACTCTGTTACCTTAGCTTGCAAGGCTTTTAGGGTTTGACTTGCCTTGTCCGCTGCTTGTGCTTTTGCAGCAGCTAATTCAGATTTCGCTTGCGCATCAGCAGTCAAAGATGCCAAATCAGATTTCGCTTGATCTAGATCCTTTTTAGCTTGTTCACGACTATTTTCTAAATTATTTGCTTGTTTATTTAATTCAGCCAAGCGTGCCAACAAGTCTGATTTTTTATTTTCAGCTTCAGATTTTCGTGCATCTTGCTCAGCTTTTGCTGCTTGTAAGGATGCAAGTGCTGCCTTAATATCACCTGATTTATCAATCACTGTTTTTTCAACATACACAAAGTGATGTTCTGGCAAGAACTTCATCCGTTTACCATAGAATGTCGGATGTAATGGATCATCTTCTTTAAAGTTATCGTAGTGAGATTTGTATTCGGCTGCGGTTTCGTCTCCATATGGAACAGTCTCAAATGCATGATAAACGCTATTAGGATCTTTCCCTTCGACAGTTCCCTGGGCTATCCCTGCTCTCCCTCCAACGGGTACAAGAAGAACTCTACGGTGTCCATAGTTTCTTCCAAAGATATTATGAAAGTCTGAATACCAATCCAAGAGATATTCATAAGCAAATTCTTTATAGCTTATTATCTTATCATAATAATAAACTGTCTGACCATTTTTATTTTCCACCAATTTTGGTCCGCCATCGGTTCTAGGTTGTAGATCTAATCTTCCAACATTTTCTGCAAAAAAATCTTCTCCATCTGGGTGTGGTATTTTGGTATCATGGTTTAGAATCCCATTGTTAGCCATTTCATTCGCACGAGCCTCTGCATTTTTAAGGTAAGTTTCGTCAAGGACAAAGTCTCTTGTAACTCCATTCGCACGACGGAGTTCATTAACTAGCTCAAGGAAAGCTTCTGTTAATTTGTGGTTATCCACAACAAATTTATAAACTGGTCTTGGTTTATTTTTGCGATTGACCGCATCATAAGGGTTTGCATTATAATCAGCCAGCGCCTTGGTAAAGCGTTTCATTTCTTCAGTTGCTTCAATTTCGACCTCACGAACACCTTGGAAGGCAACATTTTCCATTTCATAGTTACCTGCGGCGTCTCTAGGGCGATATTTTTTGTTATAGTCATAATCATCCTCAGATGCTGGGGCTGTATGACCCTGTTCTTCTGGATTCAAGACATTTTTCAAAACTGTTGGTTTGTAATTGTCGAGCTCTTGTTGTTTAGCAGCTACCTTATCTGCAGCCTCGTTCGCTTTTTTAGTCTCTGCTTGAAGGACTTGATCTGCAACTCCAATCTCTTTCTCTGTTTTAGAGATTTGAGTTTGGATACCTGCATCCGTCATACCATCTAGTTCAGCTTGTTTTTCTTTTACCTCTGCTGCTTTAGCGTCACGCTTTTCATTGGCAGATTGGCTGGCTTCCTTGGCTACTTTTGCTGCTTCTTGTGCTTCAGCATCTGTTGACTGAGCCTCTGATAATGCTTTTTCAGCTTCTGATTTTTCAGTACCCTTCTCAGCTACAACCTTGCCTTGCTCTTCTGCGATAGCATCAGCGTTTTTAGAAACCTTGATAGCATCTTTAGTTTCAGCTACTTTTTGATCAGCCTTAGCCTCTTGCTTCTTAGCCTCTGCATCTTTTGCTGCTTTGGCATCAAGGTTTTCTTGAGCCTTTTTAACTTCCTTCTGTGCTTCTGTAATTTGATTTTCAGAAACGGATGGATTTACAACTGCTTTTTCTTTAGTGTCTACTGGTGCCTCATTAGCTTGAACTTCTTGATTGAGAGTCGTTACTGCCAAAAGGGCAGTTGCTAGAGATAGTGACGAAATAATTTTTTTGTATTTCATAATAACTCCTTTAAATATATTTTCTACTATTATATCGCAATAAGAAATCGCTGTCAAAAGATAGCCGGCTATTCTTGAAGGCTTTTTACTATGTTTTCAAAAAATATCCCTGCCTTGGACAGAGATATGTTAACACTATTTAATATCAGCTTCTGCTGGGAGGTAAGAACCACCAAAGAACTGTTGAGATAATTTTTCAAGGGTTCCGTCTTTGTATAGTTCTTGGATGCGTTTATCCACAAATGCCTTCAACTCATCTTGACCTTTGGCAAGAAGTGGGTATACGTATGGTTGTTGGTCGCTTGGAAGTTCGATGACTTTCAAGTTATCCAAACCTTGGTTTTTGATAACTGTCTCTACACCGATTTTGTCAAAAATCTTATAGTCAAATTGTCCATCGCTCAAACGTACCATGATTTGTTGGAAATCTGCCTTGGTATAGTTAAGGATAGTTGGGTTATCTGGGTGTTGTTTGTTGTATTCTTCCAACTGTTTAGCAGATGTAGTAGCTTGAACAATCTCTGTCGATTTTCCACCGATATCATCGAGAGATTTGATGCTGTTGTCATCTTTCCTCACTACAAGGACATTAGGGTTTTGGGCAATCGGTGCTGCATAGAGATATTTCTCTGCACGTTCTTTAGTATAACTAAGATTGTTCACAGCCATTTGATAACGGTCTGCGTCAAGCCCTGCAAAGACACCTGACCATTCTGTTTTTTCAAACTTGACAGTATACTTATCTGAGTCTTTAAAGATAGCACGAACCACTTCAATCTCGTAACCCGTCAATTCACCATTTTCTTCATAGATAAATGGTTTTGGCGATCCGTTAGTTGCTACGATGATTTCTTTCTTAGCAGTTGTTGCTTCACCAGATGCTGCATCTTTCTTCTCACCGCCTGAACAAGCTGCTAGTACACCTACGGCAACAAGCCCTAGGGCAGCAAGTGATGAATATTTAACGATTTTTTTCATGATATTTCCTCCAAAATAAAATACAGTCTTATCTTAACAGAAAAAAAGCAATTTCGCCATTATATGATTTCTATATTTGTGATAGGTTTTCTTTATGGCTGATTAAAAGAGCAAACGTAGGACTGCTATCAAGACCACTCCAAAGATAACCGTCCCCACCAGATTGCGGTAGCGAAAGGCGATAAAGCCTGTCGGAAAAACTGCGATCAAGTCTAACCATTTGATTTGAGGGAGATCTCCAATCTTGCCTGTTGCCACACTTGATAGAATCAAGGCAAAGATAATAGACACAGGTAGGAATTTCAAAAAACGCTCGACAATAGCAGGCAATCCCTTATACTTGACTAATATAAAGGGAATCACACGGGGAATCCAAGTCACTAGGCCTGAAAAGACAACTGCTAACAAAAGATACTTACTGACCATCTAAAATCACCCCCATTGTACATCCAAGTAGTGTCGCAAATAGGACAGCTAGCGATTGAGATACTACTGTTAAAAGTATAAAAAAAGATAGGGCAACAACTCCTAAAATGATGAAGAGGTTGTGCAGGGGAACCCGTCTTTGCATCATCTGAAACTGTGAAGCAAAAATCCCGATAAACATTCCAACTAAGGCAAAATCAAGCCCAAAAATCTCAGGATTTGGCAGAAGGCCACCTAGAGCAGTTCCGACAACAGTTCCCACAAACCAAGCTAGATAGCTATTGAGATTGTTCCCATGCATCCACATAGGATTGACCTTGTCCGTATGAACCAACTCTCCCATCAAGACACCATAGGTCTCATCGGTCAAAAGACTAGACATACCGATATTGTGCCCTAGGCTAGTATGACGGAAATAAGTCGAAGCGTGTAAGCTCAGCAAAAAGAGACGCAGGTTGATCAAAAAGACCGTCATGGCGATGGCTGCCACAGGCGCTTGAACTGCAATCAAGGCTAGCATAGCGAACTGGGCGCTCCCAGCATAAACAAAGAGACTCATCAAACCCATCTCAACAGGTGTTACATAGGGAGCTCCGATAATTCCACAAGCAAGGCCGATACTAACATACCCTAGGGCAGTCGGCATAGCTGCCTGGACTCCTTCCCAAAATCCTTTTTCTTTCATAAAACTCCTTACTAGTGTTTCAGTAATCGACTGCTGATTTACAGTCACAACGGAGAGTATTATAACACATTCAAAGAGGAGAAAAAACTCTGGCATTTGTCCAAACAAAAAAGCCAGCCTCAAGCTGACTCTTTATTCCATGGTATCAAAAGCAAGACTTGGTTTGGCATTTAGCTCCAAGCCTGCAAAATTTTCTTTGTTCCACTCGCTAACGCTAGCATAGGCAATCATTCCCGCATTGTCTCCGCAAAGCCGAAGGGGTGGGATAATCACCTTGACGTCAGTGATTTCTGCTGCTAGGCGTTCTCTGAGTCCTTTATTAGCCGCCACACCACCTGCCACAACGAGGGTTTTAACAGAGTATTTTTCTAAAGCCTTCTTGGTTTTTGCCATGAGAATATCCAGAACTGCTGCTTGGAAGGAAGCACACAAGTCCTCTGTAGACAGGCTTTCTCCCTTTTGCTCAGCATTGTGGTGAAGATTGATAAAGGCAGACTTCAATCCAGAGAATGAAAACTCCAGATTATCCTCCTTAATCATGGCACGAGGGAAGTCATAAACATCCTGACCTTGATGGGCCAACTCGTCAATCTCGCGACCTGCTGGATAGGTCAAGCCCATGACACGGCCGACCTTATCATAGGCCTCACCAACCGCATCATCACGAGTTTCCCCAACAATCTTATAATCGCCAGCCTCAGAAACATAGACCAACTCTGTGTGCCCACCGCTAACCAATAGAGCTAGCAAGGGGAATTCCAAAGGTTCGACACTTTGAGCCGCCATGAGGTGGCCAGCCATGTGATTAACAGGGATAAGCGGAAGGCCGTGAGCCCAAGCAAAGGCCTTGGCAGCTGACAAACCAACTAGTAGAGCTCCAACTAATCCTGGCCCATAGGTGACGGCAACAGCTGTCACATCTTCTTCGCTAATTCCTGCTTCTGCTAGGGCCTCCTCGATACAGGCTGTGATGACTTCGACATGGTGACGACTAGCTACTTCTGGCACTACACCCCCAAAACGTTTGTGACTCTCGATTTGACTAGCAATGACATTGGACAAGAGCTCATCATCGTTTTTTAAGACAGCGACACTGGTCTCATCACAGGATGTCTCAAATGCTAAAATATATCTATCCTTCATCTATTTCTCTCTTCATGATAATGGCATCCTCGACTGGATTATGGTAGTAGGCTACTCTCTCAGCGATGATCACCATTTTTTCTTTCTTGTAAAATGCTTTCGCTCGTTGGTTTGACTTTCTGACTTCGAGGAAAATCTCCTTATCCGTCGGCAAGGTTGCAAACAAGGCTGAGGCGATTCCCTGACCTTGATAAGCTTTCTTGACAGCGATTTGCAAGACTTCTGCTTCAAAGATATTTTCCTGAACAGCTAAAAAACCAATCACTTCTGCCCCATCATAAGCCAGAGCATACCAGGTCTGGCCTTGAGACAGGTCTGCTTGGATTTGTTCCAGAGTCCAAGGGCTGACTGGATAAACATCTGCCATGACAGTGTAGATAGCTTGAGCCAAGTCAGATTGTTGCTGGATTCGTTTGATCTCTATCATAGGCGTTTAATGTAAGACTCACCAGACTCAGTATGATTCTTGAGCCAATTTTCCTCTGCCTCGACACGTTTGAGGTAGTTAGGTACGAAGTCGTGTAAAGAATCTGCCTCCTTGTCCCAGGCCCAAAGAGCTAGATTAGCTGCATTTGGCAAGCTTTCTTGATAGTTAGCCTGTGGAAATTGCTCTTGGATCTGCTCGACAAAGGCTCCTACTTCACCGACAAAGGTTACCTGGTCAGCATCCTTGACTTGTTCTAGGACTTGCTCAAAGGACAAATGCGCTTCGGGAAAGACAGGTTGGGCATTTTCATAAAATCCTGCATAAACATTATTGCGACGCGCATCCATCAAAGGAACCACCAAACCTTCCTGCTGGCTTGGTACCAGGGCTAAAAGGCTAGACATCCCCACTAACTCAATGTTTAGGGTATGAGCCAAGGTCTTGGCAGTCGCCACCGCGATTCGTAAACCTGTATAGCTACCTGGTCCCTCTGCCACGACGATTCGATCCAAATCCTTTGGTGTCAAATCTAGACTGGCCATCAAAAAATCGATGGCAGGCATGAGGGTAATACTGTGATTTTTCTTGATATTGATTGTGGTCTCAGCAAGAAGCTGCTTGTCCTCTAAAATAGCTAGAGAAAGAGCCTTGCTGGACGTATCAAAAGCTAATACTTTCATAACACATTCCTATCTTTTTGTCTGTTTACTATTATACTACAAAAGAAGGCGCATGGGAATTTTCTTTGTTTTGAAACGAAAATGAGAGTGGGACAGAAATCGGTAATTCGTTAGAATTCGATTTCGTCGTCCCACCTCCGCACAGTTGAGTAGGGTTGTAAAAGCTGATGAAATCAGCGTAGTAGAGCCCACTCAACCACTGCGTCTTGCTCGACAATCCAAAGACAATTGAGAGGCTAGGACTTTTGTCCCAGCCTCAGCATTAAGTATTCAAGCCAAAGTAAAATACGAACCAGACCACATAGGTTACAAGGAGAAGGAAAAACGAATACAGAGTCACGAAGCCAATCTTCCAAATGAGTTTAGCTTTCCGATACTCTAGCCGAGTATACAAAATATTTCCTCCGTAAACACAGGCAACAAATCCCGCAAAGGCCAGAAGACGAATGATAATAGCTAGTTGAAACATATCCTGCCCTCCTTCATAAGGAAAAACCTCTTTTCTAACTTTATTATAGCATTTGAATCTGAGGTCTTCAAATACTTGTATCGGGCAAAATGAAACACATTTCAAGCTCCTTCTTTCATGTTTCCTGCTTTTACTAATTCCCCTTTTTATGTTATAATTGAGGTAATTGTAACGAATCAAGGTCAATACAGGCAGAAAATGAAATAGAAATAAACAGCTTCAAGCTGGTAATTTTTTGAATACAGCTGACCTGAAAACAGAAAGGAAACACATGATTTACAAAGTTTTTTATCAAGAAACAAAAGACCGTAGTCCACGTCGTGAAACAACACGCTCACTCTACTTAGACATCGATGCTAGCTCAGAACTTGAGGGACGTATCATTGCTCGCCAACTTGTGGAAGAAAATCGTCCAGAATACAACGTTGAATATATCGAGCTCTTGTCTGACAAATTGCTAGACTACGAAAAAGAAACTGGCGCATTCGAAATTACGGAGTTCTAATATGGCCTATACTCTTAAACCAGAAGAAGTGGGCGTTTTTGCCATTGGTGGTCTAGGAGAAATCGGTAAAAATACATACGGAGTTGAATATCAAGACGAAATCATCATCGTTGATGCAGGGATCAAATTCCCTGAGGATGATCTACTTGGTATCGACTACGTTATTCCTGATTACTCCTACATCGTAGAAAACATCGACCGTGTCAAGGCTCTCTTGATTACCCACGGACACGAGGACCATATTGGTGGGATTCCTTTCTTGCTCAAGCAAGCAAATATCCCAATCTATGCAGGACCTCTTGCTCTCGCTTTAATCCGTGGAAAACTTGAAGAGCACGGACTTTTGCGCAACGCAACACTTCACGAAATCAACCACAACACAGAGTTGACCTTTAAAAACCTCAAGGCAACTTTCTTCAGAACAACCCACTCTATCCCAGAGCCTTTGGGTATCGTCATCCACACACCTCAAGGGAAAATCGTCTGTACAGGTGACTTCAAGTTTGACTTTACACCCGTTGGTGAACCCGCAGACTTGCACCGTATGGCTGCCCTTGGTGAAGAAGGGGTGCTCTGTCTCCTCTCTGACTCGACCAATGCCGAAGTACCAACCTTTACAAATTCTGAAAAGGTTGTTGGTCAGTCTATCATGAAGATTATTCAAGGTATCGAGGGACGCATCATCTTTGCATCCTTTGCCTCAAATATCTTCCGTCTCCAACAAGCAACTGATGCCGCTGTTAAGACCGGTCGTAAGATTGCTGTCTTTGGGCGTTCTATGGAGAAAGCTATTGTCAACGGAATTGAACTAGGCTACATTAAGGCACCAAAGGGAACCTTCATCGAACCAAATGAAATCAAAGACTACCCTGCAGGAGAGATTCTCATCCTCTGTACAGGTAGCCAGGGTGAACCTATGGCAGCCCTCTCTCGTATCGCTAACGGAACTCACCGTCAAGTGCAACTCCAACCTGGCGATACCGTTATCTTCTCATCTAGTCCAATTCCAGGAAACACCACTAGCGTTAACAAGCTGATTAACATCATCTCTGAAGCTGGTGTCGAAGTTATCCATGGTAAGATTAACAACATCCATACATCTGGACACGGTGGTCAACAAGAGCAAAAACTCATGCTCCGCCTCATCAAGCCAAAATACTTCATGCCTGTCCATGGTGAATACCGCATGCAAAAAGTCCACGCTGGACTAGCTGTAGACACTGGAGTTGAAAAAGACAATATCTTTATCATGAGCAATGGTGATGTGCTTGCCCTCACTGCAGACTCTGCTCGTATTGCAGGTCACTTCAATGCCCAAGACATCTACGTTGATGGAAATCGTATCGGCGAAATCGGTGCCGCAGTCCTAAAAGACCGTCGTGACCTATCCGAAGATGGTGTCGTGCTTGCTGTCGCAACAGTAGACTTCAAGTCTCAGATGATTATTTCTGGCCCAGATATCCTCAGTCGTGGATTCGTCTACATGCGCGAATCTGGTGACTTGATTCGTCAAAGTCAACGCATCCTTTTCAATGCTATTCGTATCGCTTTGAAAAACAAGGATGCCAGCATCCAATCAGTCAATGGCGCTATCGTAAACGCTATTCGACCATTCCTTTACGAAAATACTGAACGTGAACCAATCATCATTCCGATGATTCTCACACCAGATGAAGAATAAGAAAAACTCTCTGAAGCTAAAAGGCTTCAGAGAGTTTTTTTATTTAACAACAAGCTCATAACGAGTTTTACTGGTGAAAGTTTCACCTGCTTTGAGAATCACTTGATCTTTCAGATCACTGTGAATAGCATCTGGCAAAGCCTGTGCTTCAAGAGCAATCCCATTGTGCTGAATCATTGGTTGTCCAGAGATGATGACACTCTCATCCACAAAGTTTGCTGTATAAACTACAAAGCAAGGTGCTTCTGTCTTGAAGAGCAGGAAGCGACCTGAACCTTGGTCATATAAGAAACCAGCATTATCATGTCCCGCAGGCAGAGCAAATGGATGGTCCAATCCAGAAACTAGCTGAATTTGTTCATCTTCGTCTGCAAAGATATCTTTCAACAAAGCGCCATTGTAGATGTGTTTAACCACATCACGATTAGCATCTGGGGTCTTAGCCGGAACACCGTCCGGAGCGATTGGATAAATGCCCTCTGTATTCAATTGGAAGACATGGCGATCAACCGTCTGAGTAAAATCACCTGACAGGTTAAAGTAGCTATGGTTGGTTGGATTGACCAAGGTATCTTGGTCTGTCGTTACCTTGTAGCTGATTTCATAGGCACCAGTTTCCTCCAAATAGTAGCTAATCCAGATTTTAAGATTTCCAGGGAAACCTCCTGTCCCGTCAGTTCTTTCTGTGTAAAGAGTCAAGCCATGATCGCTCACCTCCACTAGCTCAAACAGACTAGAATCCCAACCTGTTGAACCGCTGTGGTTGCAGTTGCTAGCATTGTTGACTTCGAGTTCATAGGTCTGGCCATTGAGTTCGAAAGTTGCACCTGCGATACGACCTGCCACTGGACCTACACTCGCTCCATGTTTAGGGCTATTCCCCACATAGCTTTCAAAATCATCAAAGCCTAGGATAACATTGGTAAAATTACCAGCCTTATCTGGAGTTACATAGCGTAGAATCGTTGCACCATAGGTCATGATTTCCAGTTGGTAACCTGCTTCTGTTTCAAAGCGATAAGCGACAATATCCTTGCCGTCAACTTTCCCAAATACACGTTCTGTGTATGCTTTCATCCCTATCTCCTTATTATTTGAATTCGTGAATAATGACACCTTGAACAACACGGTTTACGGTACCTGTTGGTGATGGTGTATCAGGTCTGTTTCCAACCTTAAGCGAAGTCAAGAGAGCAAATAATTGACCGTAAACAATATAAGGGAATACGCGATAAACATCATTTAAAACGCCACCGCAACCAAGCACTACTTCCTTCACATTCTCAAGACCAAAGGCTTGATCGCTTAAAAGAACAACGCGACGAGCAATTTGATCCCCTGCAACTTCACGAACCAAGTCTAAGTCGTACTTACGAGTATAGTCTGTTGTAGCACCAAAGACTAAGACAACTGTATCTTCGTTGATCAATGATTTTGGACCGTGACGGAAGCCAACGGGACTTTCATACATAGTCGCCACTTGACCAGCAGTTAATTCCAAAATTTTCAGTTGTGCTTCATGAGCGAGTCCGAAGAATGGACCTGCACCCAAGTAGATGACACGGTTAAATTCTAGGTCAACCAACTCTTTGACATCTGCTACATTGTCAAGAACTTTGCGAGCAAGGCTAGAAAGCACTTCAAATCGTTCAGCTTTAACGGCAAATTCGGTTGGATCAAAGACTAAGAGTGCTGTCAACATCATAGAAGTAAAGCTTGATGTCATAGCAAATCCAGCATCGTTAGAAGCCGCCGGTTGCAAGAGCAAAAGATTGCGGTCATCACCATGGGCTTGAAGTGCTAATTTCCCTTCAGCCGCACATGTGATGGTCACTTGATAAAGGTCATCAACCAAGGCCTTAGCTAGGTCAACTGTCGCTACACTCTCAGGTGAGTTTCCGCTACGTGCGAATGATACCAAAACAGTTGCCACGTCTTTTTTCAAATAAGTTTGTGGATTTGCAACGATATCTGTTGTCGCAATAGCATTAAAATTCCATTTACGTTCATCATAGACTTCCTTGAAGTAAGGAACCAAGGTATCACCTACATAAGCAGAAGTCCCAGCACCAGTCAAGATAACCTTGATGTAGTCATGTTTATCTGCAATGCCTTGCAAGAAGGCTGCAATTTCATCACGGCGGGCTTGGTAAGATTCAAAAGCTTCCTTCCAAACATCTGGTTGTTGGTAAATTTCGCGTGTGGTGATCTCTGCTCCCAACTCAAGCAAATCTTCTTTTGTATAATCTAGCATTGAAAACCTCTAATCTAATATTGTTTCATGATTGAAAACATGGGAATGGGAGTCGCTCCCATTCCCATGTATATTTTCTATAAGATGATTTAACGTTTTAACGCAATCACATCTTATACTCAATGAAAATCAAAGAGCAAACTAGGAAGCTAGCCGAAGGCTGTACTCAAGTACGGCAAGGCGAAGCTGACGTGGTTTGAATTTGATTTTTGAAGAGTATTATTCATCTTCATCGTCGTCGAAGCTTGCCAATAAATCATTAACTTTCACAATGCTTTCTGAAGCACGACTCTTATAGTCCGCATCCATGCCTGTTAGGCTAGCATTGATAAATTCAATGACCATCGGAAGATTCATCCCTGCATACAGTTCAATGTCGCGACCTTCCATAATCAGACGGCTCACCACGTTACATGGTGTTCCACCAAGAAGATCTGCAAAGACTAGGAAATCATCTAAACCTTCAACAGCAGCTTCAAATTTAGCAGTAAATTCTTCTGGTCCATCTTCTGGAAGAAGAGCTACCGTATGAATGTTGTCTTGTGGTCCCATAATCATTTCTGTGCTACCTTTAAGTTCTTCACAGAAACGACCGTGGCTCACTAAAATTAATGATTTAGTCATAAATTATGCGCCCATTCCAAGCAAGAATTTACCGATGAATGAAAGACCTACTGCAAGAACGATAATGATACCGATCGCTTTAGTAGAGTTCATACCTTTCTTACCAAGCAACCAGAAGATAAAGGCAGTGAAGATTGCTGGAAGCAAACGTGGGAAGATTGAGTTCAAGATATCTTGGAAGTCAATCATCTTTTCACCGATTGGCAATTTGTATGAAATATCAAAGTTGATCATTGTTGCTACAAGAGCACCCATCATGAACACACCAAGTACAGATGCAGCTTCAATCAAAGCTGTCAAAGTACTTTGCATGTTGTTGATAAGGTTAACCCCTTCTTTGTATGCAAATTCCAACTGTTTCCAACGGAAGATGTCATACGCTACTGCAACTGCGATCCAAAGGAAGATACCCCAAGGTTGACCAGCGATAGCCATTGTTGCAGCGATAGATCCCATGATAGCAGGTACAAGTGAACCAAAGATTGTATCTCCAAGAGGAGCGAATGGTCCCATCAAACCTGTCTTGATACCGTTAACCGCATCTTTAGAGACAACGCCATCTTTTTCTTCCATGGCAAGGTCAAAACCAGCGATGATTGTGTGGAAGAATGGTGAAGTGTTGAAGAATTGAGTATGAACTTTCATCATTTCTTTCAACTCAGGAGTCCCATCTCCATACATTTTACGCAATTGTGGCAAGATCATGTAAAGGTAACCTGATGCTTGCATACGTTCGTAGTTCCATCCCAATTGGAAAGTGAACAAGCTACGTTTGTTAATTTGATTAAAATCTTCTTTTGTTAATTTGTAATTAGAATTCGTCATCTTCAATTTCCCCACTTTCTGACTGAGTAGAAGGTGCTGCTACAGCAACTTTCTGGCTATTCTTGAAGTGAACAACTGCAAGGAAGATACCTACGATAGAGATACCGATCATAGACAATCCTTTGAAGTTGTTAGCAAAACCGATAGTTTCTGCAACTTCAGCAGGAAGAGTGCCAATGAGACCAGCAACTGCTCCACCAAGACTTGTTACGTTTGAGTAAAGTACAGTCAACATAGCTGTCAAACCGAATCCCATAGCAAGGTAGTGAAGGTTACGTTTAACTGGAAGGTAACGAAGCAAGATAGCGAATCCAAGACCT
The DNA here is from genome assembly GCF_053010305.1 of Streptococcus sp. Z554. Classification (NCBI taxonomy): domain Bacteria; kingdom Bacillati; phylum Bacillota; class Bacilli; order Lactobacillales; family Streptococcaceae; genus Streptococcus; species Streptococcus sp. Z554. The sequence goes on along the minus strand of NZ_JBRKNV010000003.1, from coordinate 43,280 downwards.
GGAAGCATACGACCTGCAAGAGTCAAACCGTCTGCAACCCATTGGTATTCTTTAACAAGGTTTACAACACCTTGTACGAATTCTCCACCGAAAGCTAGGGCGAAGAATACTGGAAGGGCACGAGAAGCAGCCCATGGAAGCGCACCAAGAAGGTAGTTGCGTTCGATTGCTTTATAGTCAAAGCGTTCGATCGCAGCATCAATACGGTGTGCGAAGAATGTAGTAGTCATACGACCAAGTACGTCGAAGTAAGTCAAAAGTGCCGCTACTGGTACAGCGATTGTAGTGATCGCAAGATCTGTTTCGATACCTTGTGAAACTGAGAAAGCTGTCGCAAGAACCGCACCAGAAGTTGCGTCGATACGAGAAGCACCACCGAAGGTACCTACCCCAAGTACGAATAACTGCAAGCTACCACCGATAAACAAACCAGTTGTCAAATCTCCCATGACTAAACCAGTAATGAAACCAGCGAATACAGGGGAACCTGCAGAAGAAACGATCGTCAACTCATCACAGATTTGATAAGCTGAGTACAGAGTGAGAAGTAAAATTTGCCACCATTGTATCATAACAATGACCTCCTAAAAATTTTTTCCTATTTTAATAAGCTCAAAAAGTCTGAAACTGGATCATTTGGAACCATTTGAGCAGTAAGTTTTACACCTTTTTCCGCTAATTTACGGAAATCTTCTACGTCTTTATCAACAACGTTAATAGAACGTGTGATAGGACGTGTTTCTGGTGTTTGAGACATGTTGCCGACATTGACAGTTTCAAGTGGCACACCTGCTTCTACCAAACCGAGGAAACGGTCAGGTTTGCGTGCTACAATCAACAGACGTTGGCTATCGTATTTACCAGCAAGGATATTCGCTGCTGCTTTATCAACTGGCAAAATACTAAGTTTTACACCTGGTGGTGTTGCAAGTTTCAAGCCGCTTTTTTCAACGTCATTGTTCACAACATCATTGTCAACGACCATGATACGTGAAACATTAAGTTTAGCAGACCAAAGGTTTGCTACTTGTCCGTGAATTAAGCGCCCATCGATACGGCATCCTACAATTGTCATAAGTTTTCCCCCTTTATAAGTTTTAGTGTAGGTTTACAAGTTAAATGTATGTGTTCCTTATACTCCCCTTCGGTTTCAAAGATAATGATGCGGTTGGCACCTTCCTTGAGATAGCTATGTGGAATATAAAGAGATAAGGTTGGACCGACATTCCAGAAACGACCTAGATGATGTCCGTTGATATAAGCGATCCCTTTGCCAAACTCAGAACAATCTAAGTAGGTATCCTTCAGCTCCTTGACTTCAAAGTCAAAGGCGTAAAAGGCGGGTTGCCCTTCTGTCCATCCCGTAGAGAAATCAATATTCTCTGGGTTATCAAGTGGAAGTGGATATTGCTGCCAGTTGAGCAAGAAATGCAAATCTTTACAAACACCTGTGCGAATTCCCTTTCGCTGTGTGTCTGCTAAGAATTTGTGTCCATAGTTGACACGCCCCATATTTTCAATAAGGATGTCAAATCTAGAGAGCGCTTTCTTTTCTCCTTGATAGAAGATATCTTCTCCAATTTCAGTCTGGTACTGAGTTGCGACCCATTTCCCATCTACGAACAGCTGAGCTCTATCGCGTCCATCAATGATGCGGATGCGTTCTTCCTCTGCATCCCAGCTAGCTTCTGTACGATAGAGAAGATAGCCGTAGCTTTGTCCCAACTCTTCCATTTTCTTAGGATAGAGACTTTCAGTTGGACTTGTTAAACTATCTAAGGTTTCAAATAGAGAAACTTTCTCAACCAGTGGAATGTTTTCAACTTCCATGCTCTCTTTGTAAAGCGGTTCTAATTGTGGATACTCAGGATAGTAAGTCGCCATCATGTCTTTGACTGCAAAATATTTAGCAGTCGGGTTCCCAGCTTCATCAAGAAGAGCGTCGTAATCATAAGATGTTACTTGTGGTAAATCAATAGTTCCTCGTGCTGAACAACCATTCATAAAACCAAAGTTGGTTCCACCGTGGAACATATATAGGTTGATAGATCCAAGCTCTAGAACTTCATGAACAGCTTCTGCTAATTCCTCAGGTTCACGCTTGATGATTGGTTCTTTCCATCGATTGAACCAGCCATCCCAGAATTCCATACACATGAGTGGCCATTTCTTGCCGTGCTCATCAAAGAATTCTTGCATCTGTGAGAAATTATAAGTAGCCTTGGAACCAAAGTTCCCTGTCACAAAGAGATCATCCTCAATTAAGGTTCCAGCCTTAAGAGTTGCTCGCCATGGTCCATCTGATGTGAACAGCGGACAAGTAACTGACCGTTCTTCCATCAAGCGTCGGATTCCCCTCAAGTATGCCTTGTCTTCGCCATACGACCCATACTCATTTTCGACTTGCATCATGAGAATGTTGCCACCGTTTTCCAATAATCTTGGAACTAGACGTGGAAGCAACTGATCATAGTAGCGACCAACCATGTCAATGAAAGCCGGGTCAGATGACCGAATTCTCATATCCTTGGTCAAGAGCCATGCTGGTAAACCGCCAAATTCCCACTCTGCACAGATAAATGGAGAAGGACGTACAATTGCATACAAGCCCAAATCTTGTGCAGTTTGAAGAAATCTCTCTAAGTCAAGATCCCCTTCAAAGTTGAAGTTTCCTTCAGTAGGTTCATGCATGTTCCAAGCAACATAGGTCTCAACTGTATTGAATCCTAATGCCTTGAGGTTATACAATGAATGATGCCAATCTTCCGCAGGAACTCTAAAATAGTGAATGGCGCCAGACAAAATCTTGAATGGTTTCCCATCCAGATAGAAATCATCTTTAATTTCAAATCTTGCCATTCTTCCTCCCCTAAAAGCGAAAAGTTTGCGCTTTCATGTATTGTTATATCAACTATAAACCAATCGGGCAATAATGTCAATACTTTTTGAAATTTTCTTTAAAATTTTTCTATTTTTTTACTGAATCTTTTCTAAAAATCATCTCAAATCCTATAAAATCAACATTCTGACTGAAGAGCAAAAATACAGAAAAAAGCACGAATTATTTAAATGTATTCTAATTTCTCATTCCGATATTTTAATTTTTTTAAGTGCTTTTCAGCTATTTTTTAGATTTTATGTTAAAATGATAAGTGGAGAAGGAAAAAAATGAGGTGAAAATATGGCAATTCCAAAGTATCAATACATTAAAGATGAATTGAAAAATAAGATCATTTCTGGTCAATTCGCTAGTGGAGATAAGTTCTACACGGAAGCAGAATTGATTTCCATGTATGATGTTAGTTCAATCACAGTAGTTCGTGCCTTGAACGACCTTGCCAAAGACGGATATATCGTCCGCCAACAAGGGAAAGGAACTTTCGTTGCTCGTGCACGTAAACACAAACTCGTTGAATTTTCTGATGTAGAAATCTTCGAAACTAAAGATGATAAAGTAACTGTTCTTTCTATCGAACGCGGGAACGAACTTAAATACTTAGAAAAACTCGGCCTACGCGGCGATCAATTCTATTACAAGATCGAACGTATTCGTGAAACAAATGGCGTTACCTATATCTATCACAATTCATACATTCCTGAACAATACATCAATGCCAACTATCCAAATCTTGAATACTATAGTTCTATCTATAATCGTTTCAAATTGGATTACCACATTCACATGAATGACGAGCATTTTGAAGAAATCAATGAAATTGTATTTCCAACTCCAAAACATGCCGCTTCTATCCTAGGGATTGACACTAAATTCCCAACTGTTTTCCAAACGAAGACAACGCAGCTTGAAGCAACTGGTCAAGTGTTGGAATACATCGAAACTTATAAACGTTCTGATTTCTACAAAATTAAATTCATCTCTCGTGACCGTGGTCACTAATTTTAAAAATCCTGAGGCAACTGTCTCAGGTTTTTTGTATACCCATTATAGCACTGCCTCTCTTTTAAGAGAATAGCATTTCAAGCAATTCTATAATTAGTAACCTTTTTACTAAAAAATAGTCAAAAGCAGAAAAATGTATCTTAATTTATAAATTATTCTATTTTTTATAGTAATTTCCTCAAAAGCTTGACTTTATGTTAGTTAGAACATAAAATAGGATTAGTATGTGAAAACGCTATCAAAAAATTCAAAAGGGAGATTTTTAATGAAACCAGAAAATAAACAGCGCTTCTCTATTCGTAAATATGCAATCGGGGCCGCTTCTGTATTGATTGGCTTTGCCTTTCAGGCTCAAGCTGTTGCTGCTGACGGAGTTGTGCCTGCTCCAACAGAGAATCAGCCTGCTGTCCAAACCACTGGAGAAGTCACTCCACCACCGAGTGAAGAAAAAGTCGAGACTGCTCCTTCAACAGAAAATGCTACTCCAGCTACTCCTTCAACAGAAAAAGCTACGCCAGCCGCTCCAGCGACAAACTCTGAAGCACCAAAAGTTGAAGTTGCTCCTGCACCTGCCGTAGCAGAGCCTGTCACAGCCGAAGAAGTTCCAGCTAAACCAGAAGTAACTGAAGAAGCTAAGAAGGCAGAATCTGAAAAACAAGAAGAAAACAAAGAAGTTGCTAAAGTTGAAGCACCTGCTGTCGCTACAGAAAGAGCAACTCAAGTCAATGAAAAACTGGCTAAAAAGAAAATTGTTTCTATCGATGCTGGACGTAAATACTTCTCTCCAGACCAACTGAAAGAAATCATCGACAAAGCCAAACACTATGGCTATACTGACCTTCATCTTTTAGTCGGAAATGACGGCTTGCGCTTCATGCTTGATGATATGTCTCTAACTGTAGGTGACAAGACTTATGCCAGCGACGATGTCAAACGTGCTGTTGAAAACGGAACCAATGCCTACTACAACGATCCAAATGGTAATCACCTAACTGAAAGCCAAATGACCGACTTGATTAGTTATGCTAAGGATAAAGGAATTGGGCTTATCCCAACAGTTAACAGTCCTGGTCACATGGATGCTATTCTCAATGCCATGAAAGAACTTGGTATTGAAAAACCTAACTTCAACTACTTTGGCAAAGAATCAGAACGTACTGTTGACCTTGACAATGAAAAGGCTGTTGCCTTTACAAAAGCTTTGATTGATAAGTATGCAGCTTACTTTGCTGGCAAGTCTGAAATCTTTAACATCGGTTTGGATGAATACGCTAACGATGCTACGAATGCCAAAGGATGGAGTGTCCTACAAGCCTATAAATGGTACCCAGAAGATGGATTCCCAGACAAGGGGTATGATAAATTCATCGCCTACGCTAATGATCTAGCTCGTATCGTTAAATCTCACGGTTTGAAACCAATGGCCTTCAACGACGGTATCTACTATAATAGTGACACTACTTTTGGTACCTTTGATAAGGACATCATCGTGTCTATGTGGACTGGTGGTTGGGGTGGTTACGATGTCGCTTCTTCTAAACTACTAGTTGAAAAGGGACACGAAATCCTCAACACTAATGATGCCTGGTACTACGTTCTCGGACGTAATGCTGATGGACAAGGTTGGTATAACCTGGACCAAGGTTTGAATGGTATTAAGAGTACACCGATTACTTCAGTTCCAAAAACTGAAGGTGCCGATATCCCTATCATCGGTGGTATGGTAGCTGCTTGGGCTGATACTCCATCTGCTCGCTACTCTCCATCTCGTCTCTTCAAGCTCATGCGTCAATTCGCAGATTCAAATGCTGAATACTTCGCTGCTGACTACGAGGCTGCTGAAAAAGCTCTGAAAGAAGTGCCAACTGACCTTAGTCGCTATACAGCAGAAAGTGTTGCAGCCGTTAAAGAGGCTGAAAAAGCCATCCGCTCTCTTGATAGCAACCTTAGCCGAGCTCAACAAGATAGCATTGACCAAGCGATTGCAAAACTCCAAGAAGCTGTCGGTAACTTGACCTTCACTCCAGAAGCTCAAAAAGAAGAAGATGCTAAACGTGAAGTTGAAAAACTTGAGAAAAACAAGGTTATCTCAATCGATGCTGGACGTAAGTACTTCACTCTAGATCAACTCAAACGTATCGTAGATAAAGCTAGCGAACTTGGTTACTCTGACCTTCATCTCCTCCTTGGAAATGATGGACTTCGCTTCCTCTTGGATGACATGACAATCACTGCAAACGGTAAAACCTATGCAAGTGACGATGTGAAAAATGCCATCATTGAAGGAACAAAATCTTACTACGACGATCCAAATGGAACAACTTTGAACCAGGCTGAAATCACTGAGCTTATCCAATATGCTAAGGATAGAGGCATTGGAATCATCCCTGCTATCAACAGTCCTGGCCACATGGATGCTATGCTTGTCGCTATGGAAAAATTGGGCATTGCAAACCCTCAAGCTAACTTTGACAAGGTTTCAAAAACAACCATGGACCTTGAAAACGAAGAAGCAATGAACTTTACAAAAGCCCTTATCGGCAAATACATGGACTTCTTTGCAGGCAAGACTAAAATCTTTAACTATGGTACAGATGAGTATGCCAATGATGCTACTAATGCTCAAGGTTGGTACTACCTCAAGTGGTATGGACTCTATGGTAAGTTTGCAGATTATGCTAATAGTCTAGCTGCCATGGCTAAAGAAAAAGGTCTTCAACCAATGGCCTTTAACGATGGCTTCTACTATGAAGATAAGGACGATGTAGAGTTTGATAAAGATGTTATCATCTCTTACTGGTCTAAAGGTTGGTGGGGTTATAACCTTGCATCTCCTCAATATCTAGCAAGCAAGGGGTATAAGTTCCTTAACACTAACGGAGACTGGTACTATATCCTCGGTCAAAAACCTGAAGATGGTGGTGGTTTCCTCAAGAAAGCTATCGAAAACACTGAAAAAACTCCATTCAACCAGCTAGCTTCAACTAAATATCCTGAGGTTGATCTACCTACTGTTGGTAGTATGGTAGCTATCTGGGCAGATAGACCAAGCGCTGAGTACAAAGAAGAAGAAATCTTTGAGCTCATGACTGCTTTTGCAGATCACAACAAAGACTACTTCCGTGCTGACTACAAGGCTCTTCGCGAAGAACTTGCTCAAATCCCTGAAAACTTAGAAGGATATAGCACAGAAAGCCTCGCTGCTCTCAAGGCTGCTAAAGAAGCTCTGAACTACAATCTCAACCGCAATAAACAAGCTGAGTTGGATACACTTGTAGCTAACCTTAAAGCTGCTAGACTTGGTCTCAAACCAGCTGCAACTCACTCAGGAAGTCTTGATGAAAGCGAAAGTCCTGCCGCTGTTGAAAACCGACCAGAGCTAATCACAAGAACGGAAGAAATCCCATTTGAGATTGTTAAGAAGGAAAATCCTAACCTTCCAGCGGGACAAGAAAAAGTTGTTACTGAAGGTGTCAAAGGTGAACGTACAATCTACGTCTCAGTTACTACTGAAAATGGTAAGGAAACCGAAACAGTTCTTGAAAGCAAAGTCACAAAAGAAGCTGTCAATCAAGTGGTTGAAGTTGGAACTCCTGTCACTCATGTCGGTGATGATAAAGGTCAAGCTGCTATCGCTGAAGAAAAACCTCGTGTCGTGATTGAGGAAGAAGAAATTCCATTCACTACTATCACTCGCGAAACCGACCAACTACCTAAGGGACAATCTCGTGTGGAGAGCGCTGGTGTCAATGGCCGTCGTACACATTTCTATTCTGTGACTACTGCTGCTGATGGTTCTGAAGTGAAAACTTTAGTCAACACTGTTGTTGTTCAAGAACCAGTGACTCAAATCGTAGAAATTGGTAATCCTGTCACTCATGTTGGTGATGATAAAGGTCAAGCTACTATCGCTGAAGAAAAACCTCGTGTTGTAATCGAAGACGAAGAAATTTCGTTTACAACGATCACTCGTGAAACGGATGCATTGCCTAAGGGACAATCTCGTGTGGAGAGCGCTGGTGTCAATGGCCGTCGTACACATTTCTATTCTGTGACTACTGCTGCTGATGGTTCTGAAGTGAAAACTTTAGTCAACACTGTTGTTGTTCAAGAACCAGTGACTCAAATCGTAGAAATTGGTAATCCTGTCACTCATGTTGGTGATGATAAAGGTCAAGCTACTATCGCTGAAGAAAAACCTCGTGTTGTAATCGAAGACGAAGAAATTTCGTTTACAACGATCACTCGTGAAACGGATGCATTGCCTAAGGGAGAAACTCGTGTAGTAACCGAAGGTGTTAAAGGACGTCGTAGTCATTTCTACTCTGTGTCTACTGCTGCTGACGGAAGCGAAGTGAAAACATTGGTTACTAGCGTTGTCGCTCAAGAACCAGTTAATCAAATCATCGAAGTCGGAACTCCTGTAACGCATGTGGGAGATGAAAAAGGACTAGCTCCTGTTGCGGATGCCAAACCACGTGTTGTCATCGAGGACGAAGAAATTCCGTTTACAACGATCACTCGTGAAACGGATGCATTACCTAAGGGAGAAACTCGTGTAGTAACTGAAGGTGTTAAGGGTCGTCGTAGTCATTTCTATTCAGTGTCTACTGCTGCTGACGGAAGCGAAGTGAAGACATTGGTTACTAGTGTTGTCGCTCAAGAACCAGTTAATCAAATCATCGAAGTTGGAACTCCTGTAACGCATGTGGGAGATGAAAAAGGACTAGCTCCTGTTGCGGAAGAAAAACCAAAACTAGAGATTCCAAATGAACCAGCTCCTACTGCAGAAGAAAAACCAAAACTAGAAGTTCCAAGTAAACCTGCTCCTATTGCAGAAGAAAAACCAAAACTAGAAGTTCCAAGTAAACCTGCTCCAGCAACTGCTCCTGCCGAGGAAAACAAAACCCTTCCTCAAGGACCAGCTCCTGTAGCAAAAGAAAATAAACTTCCTGAAACAGGAAGCCAAGGTTCAGAATGGTTGATTGCTACTGGTCTGATGGCTGCACTCACAGCATATGGACTTAGCAAGAAAAAAGATTAAGCACAAATAAAAAGCGAGATACAATCTCGCTTTTTTGTTTTATGGTTAGTCACCCAAACCGATGCGTTCGAAGATCTCATCCACCCGTTTGGTGTAGTAAGTTGGGTTGAAGATTTCATCGATTTCCTCTTGTGTAAGACGTGAAGTGACTTCAGGATCTGCTTCAAGAAGTGGTTTGAAGTCTACTTGGTTATCCCATGATTGAGCTGTCTTCGGTTGAACAAGGTCGTAAGCTTGCTCACGGGTCATGCCTTTTTCAATCAAAGTCAACATGGCACGTTGACTGAAAATCAAACCAAAAGTTGAGTTCATGTTGCGAATCATGTTTTCAGGGAAGACTGTCAAGTTCTTAACGATGTTTCCAAAACGGTTAAGCATGTAGTCAATCAAGATGGTTGTATCTGGTGCGATAATTCGCTCAGCTGATGAGTGAGAGATATCACGTTCGTGCCAGAGAGCGACGTTTTCATAAGCTGTTACCATGTGACCACGAATAACACGCGCCAGACCTGTCATATTTTCAGAACCGATAGGGTTACGTTTGTGAGGCATTGCTGAAGACCCTTTTTGACCTTTAGCAAAGAACTCTTCCACTTCACGTTGTTCAGATTTTTGAAGACCACGGATTTCAGTCGCCATACGCTCGATGGAAGTTGCGATGCTGGCAAGAACTGCAAAGTACTCAGCGTGAAGGTCACGAGGAAGGACCTGTGTAGAGATTTCTTGGGCACGGATACCCAATTTGTCGCAGACGTATTGCTCAACGAATGGCGGGATGTTGGCAAAGTTACCAACCGCACCAGAAATCTTACCAGCTTCCACACCAGCAGCCGCATGCTCGAAACGCTCGATGTTACGCTTCATTTCGCTGTACCAAGTTGCCAATTTAAGACCAAAAGTTGTCGGTTCAGCGTGCACACCGTGAGTACGACCCATCATGATAGTGAACTTGTGTTCTTTCGCTTTGTCAGCGATGATGTTAAGGAAGTTTTCAAGATCCTTGCGGATGATATCGTTGGCTTGTTTGTAGAGGTAACCGTAGGCCGTATCCACCACGTCAGTAGAAGTCAACCCATAGTGAACCCACTTGCGCTCTTCACCAAGAGTCTCAGAAACTGCACGCGTGAAAGCTACCACATCGTGGCGAGTCTCCTGCTCAATCTCCAAAATACGGTCGATGTCAAAGTCCGCTTTTTCACGAATCAAAGCCACATCTTCCTTAGGGATTTCCCCCAACTCAGCCCATGCTTCGTCGGCCAAGATTTCCACCTCAAGCCAAGCACGGTATTTATTTTCTTCAGTCCAAATGTTCGCCATTTCGGGGCGAGAGTAACGTATAATCATTTTTTATTTTCTCCTAAAATATGAAACATTGGGTTTATACCCTTTTTTTATAAATAAACAATCCCCATCTGCAAAAAACATACTCTTAAAGTCCTCCTCCACCAACTGATAGTCCATACCAATTTTAAAACTTACAGAATCTCGAAAATCTGTATCAAAATGATAAGGCGGATGTACGCCAATTCTTGCATCAGTCATTTCTCCCTTTTCATCTCGACAGTTCTTAAAATCAATATCAAATCGAATATAGGAAGACTCATACTCTAGTAATTCTAACAATAATTTTTCTATTACATCTTTATTGGTTGTAACTATTCCATTATCTTCACAATAATCTTTATAAATATCTTCAGCAAGCATCGCATAATCTAAGAGGGATAATGACAAGTCCTCAATTATGATTCTATCGAATAAAATTTTTAAAATTCGCAAGGCTTCTATTGTAATTTCTTCTTTATATTTTGATGATTTTAAATAAAAGCCACCATTATTTGATAGTATATTAAAGGGTAAGGCAACAGAAAAAAATTTTTCTTCTGAAAAAAGCACTAATCTATGTTGTTTCTTTAAAATTTCAAAACTAAATTTGTTCTGAGCTCTACTTTGTTGTAACTTTTTTTCTAGTATTTGAATATACACATATAGAAGAAAATCAATTATTACAATTTTTTCTTTAAAATGAAGATTATTCATTTTATCTAATTTACTCTTAACTCCAAATGTTTGAGCAGTCTCTTTCAATGGACTTCTTATAAATCTTTCATCCGCTAAATAGTATCTTGTCATTTTTTTATTTTAAATATAGGTTCTAACTGAATAATCAATTTTAATATCTCTTGTTTCTCCGTTGTTCCGTCTTTAATCGCTGGAATTGTCATAAGCATTGGTAGCATATCTTCTCGGGTCTTCCCAACTATAGATCGCTCAACGAAGCATTCTTCAATAATATCAAACTGAGATTTTACTTCCTGATGAGTTACATGATATAATTCATTCTCATCTATAATTTCAATCGGCTTATGAACAATTGTACTTGGTCCACGTTCATATAAGTCATTAGATAATTGTTTTATCTGATCAATATATTCTCTAGTAGCGTATCTTTCAGATATAATCAATGTCGATGATATAAAAGATCTCGTTAAAGTCATATACAACGCATTTCTATGCCTAACTTCTCGTTCTATATTAGAATCTTGAATTTCTTCAATTCGATGATTGTTCACAATAATAACAAATGAAAACTCGAGTCCTTTCACATTATTAACATTTGTTATTAGTACTTCATCATTATCATTAACCCTTTTCTCATGAGGAGCTATGACTGAATACCAATTAAACTCCTTATACAAGCGTCGACTAACTTCCTCAGCGTGTGAACTCGCTTCCTTATCATAGTTCATGTATATTATAGCAACATCAGATGGTTGTATACCTTCATACTGACCTCTTAATTCTTTCACAGTATTAATGACCCCATTGATATAATCATTTTCTTCTTTTACAACAATTGATCTATACGACGCCTCATCCAATTCCTCTCCAAATCTTTTTAGTGGGGAGCGACTAATTTCATACTCATCTGCAGATTCTTCCACAATAGAATATCCTGACATTACCCATTCTTCCTCACTCAACCATCGAACCGCTCTGTTCTCATATAGTCCGAAACCTAAGACATGCGAAAAAAGTACTGTCCGAGGATCCGTTCGGTAAACTTTGTTTAATAGAAAGTCTGTTTCAGTCTCTTTATTGATTGAGAATATATCTTGTAAAATATCTCCAGCAACATATATTTTTTTCGCAGTAACTAACTGACAAAGTTCAATATATTCTTTTTCAAAATCTTGACTTTCATCTATTAAAATATAGTCAAACATTGGCTCAAAATTACTCAAAGAAGTTAATTCTGAAATTGCTTCTTTCCAAATTTCACTCTTATCCTTTGTCCTAGAAAAAGGATGAAATTTTAAACCATAATTTGCACAAATCTTTGAATATAATCCAGCATCAGGATAACGACCAGAACCCCAGCTAGAAGCAATAAATAATCTCTGATAATTTATTTGCTCATCAACCTTCATATAGTTAAAAAATTCTGGCACACGGCCTCTTAATTTATCCGCTAACACCTTGTTAAAACAAGTAAACGCTATACGACTCCCCTTATCTTCAACATATAATTTTTTCAATTTATGCAACAACAACTCTGTTTTTCCTGAGCCTGCTAGTCCCTGTATCCTAATAATAGGTGACTTACTATCTTCATTGTAAACAAACTTTGTTTGATTAGTATCAAAAAGCATAATTCTATTCTTAATAGACTCTAATAAGGTTTGTTCTTGTGAAAACAGTTCCTTATCCAACTCTGAGACATTATTTATACTACCTGTTAATAGAGAAATTATTAAATTAGATACTCTAGAATTAACTTCATCTAATTTATTCTCTTGAAGAAGGTGAGTAAAATCAGTTTCTTCATCCAAGCAAATACTTGAAATAATCCCTTTTGATTTCCAGTCCCTACTTCTGCCTATTAAACCAACATATTCGAATTTCCTAGCAAGAGCTCCTGTGTCCTCCAAAAAATCCTCTTTAAATGTAATAAAATCATCATTATCTAAAGAATCTGTGGTAAAGAACATCACTTTATGGTTCTTAATTAAGAGTAAAAAACCATTTTTATAATCATATTCATACTCATTTGACTCCATTATCGGCTTACTAATTAAATAAATAGAGTCTACTGGAATCTCCTCCTGACTTTCTAAATAATGATGTAATTCAATAAATACTTCACTACTTTTCAATTCATCAGTAACATTACAAAGAACTTGTGCGATTTCTTCCATTTCTAAAACTCCTCCACCTCATCCGGCACATCACTAAACAAAGTCACATGCCCCATCTTGCGGTTGTGCTTTGCTTCTATTTTACCATACATATGAAGATGGGCGCTTGGATTTTCTGTGACATATTTTTCAGCGGCCTCAACATGCTGGCCGAGGACATTGAGCATGACGGCTGGCGCATGTAGTTTGATGTCTGGCAATGGTGCACCGAGAACACCCAAGATATGCGTGTCAAATTGTGAAAAGTCGCAGGCTTCGATGGAGTAGTGTCCTGAATTGTGCGGACGTGGCGCGATTTCGTTGACAATGATGTCATCAGCGGTCGCAAACATTTCTACACAAAGGGTTCCAGAGAGGTTCAGTTGTTCAGCAATCTTCACTGCCATAGCTTTGGCTTTTTCAGCTAGACTTTCTGAAATACGAGCAGGCACGACGGTCTTAGACAGGATGTTGTTACGATGGATATTTTCCTGAACTGGGAAAACTGTCACATCCTTGCCGTTTCCTGACACAATGACAGAAATTTCAAGGTCAAAGCTGACGAATTCTTCCAAAACACAGTCTGCTGAGTCGGCTAGTGCACGGGCTTCCTCCAAGTCTGCTTCTGAGCGAATGACCTTTTGCCCATGCCCATCGTAGCCACCAGTCGCCGTCTTGAGGACATAGTTTTTAGAAAGGTCGATATCTGCCAAATCCTGGCTTGAAGTCACAACCTTGTAGGGTGCCACAGTGACTTGTGCCTTGTTTGAGAGAAAGTCCTTTTCAAAAATACGATTTTGAGAAATACGGAGCAAGTCAGTTCCTTGAGGGAGTTGTCCCTCCTTGATGACAGCATCCAAACCGTCGGCATCGACATTCTCAAACTCATAAGTGAGAACATCACAGCGATCTGCCAACTGACGAAGTGCGTCCACATCATTATAAGGCGCCACGATGATTTCCGCTACGCGAGAGGCCGGGCAATCCGCCGCAGGATCTAGCGCGATAACCTTGTGGCCCATGTAGATAGCAGAAATGGCCATCATCTGCCCCAGCTGACCACCACCGATAATTCCGATTGTTTTAGATGAGCTCATTTGTCGACTCCTCTGCGATTTTTCCTTGTTCTTCTGCAAAATCTGCTAAAGCTGTCGCGATAGCCTGATCCTCTACTGACAGAAGACGGAGGGCAAAGAGAGCAGCGTTTGTCGCCCCTGCTTCACCGATAGCCATAGTTGCGACTGGTACTCCGCCTGGCATCTGTACGATCGAGTAGAGCGAGTCCACGCCACTAAGAGCACGTGATTTGACTGGTACTCCTATGACTGGAAGGGTTGTTTTAGCAGCAACCATCCCTGGCAAGTGAGCAGCGCCACCTGCACCTGCAATGATGACCTTGATGCCACGGCTACGTGCTTCTTCGGCATGTTTGAACATGAGGTCAGGCGTCCGGTGTGCAGAAACAACTTTCTTTTCGTAGGCTACACCGAAGCGGTCTAGGACTTCGGCTGTTTTTTGCATGGTTGCCCAGTCAGATTTTGAGCCCATGATGATGGAAATTACTGGTTTCATTTTTAATCCTTTTTCTTTTTTTGACAATCACCTTAGGTTGTGAGGGACGGCAGCAGCCACCAAAGGTGTCTCATGCCTAAATCGGAAGCCCAAGGTCTTCCGATTTCCCTGAACTATTGGCTTATCATCCAATCGTTCTTTCACAACGGCGGTGATTGCTCTATATCAGCTCGCTAACGCTCGCAAATTAAGCGACCATTATCGGTTTTGGCGACTCAGTCGCTTTTGAAATTTTATTTGTTCGCCTTGCTACCGATATCCGTACGGTAGAAGAGGCCTTCTGTGTTTTGTTTGTTGAGTTGGCTGTAGATAATGTTTTGGCCGTCTTTGACGGTGTCTGCTGTTGTGACCAGCATGTAGACACGTCCGCCGTTGGATAGCAGTGCTCTGCTATTTTCCGCAAACTTAGCCCCTGCATAGTAGGTGATGATTTCGCCCTTTGTCTTGGCTGGAAGCTTGACACCTTTCTCATAAGCGAGTGGGTAACCGTTTGATGCGACAACCACACCCAGTGTCACACCCTTGTCCGTCCAAGTGATGGCTGGCTCTTTGCGCTCCAAAATGTCAGTGATATTTTGTGCAAAGTCAGATGTCAAACGAGGCAGGATAATTTGTGTTTCAGGATCTCCAAAACGAGCGTTAAACTCGATGACTTTGGGTCCATCAGCTGTCAAGATAAGACCAGCGTAAAGGACACCAAGATATGGACGACCTTCTTTGATCATGCCTTCGAGTACTGGCTTGACAATGGTGTCAACCGCTGTGTCAACCACGCTCTGTGGCAAGTGAGGAACTGGCGCATAGGCACCCATCCCACCAGTGTTGGGCCCCTTGTCGCCATCATAGGCACGTTTGTGGTCCTGAGCCGTTGGCATGATGTAGAACTTGTCCCCATTGACAAAGGCAAAAAGTGAAAATTCCTCTCCTTCAAGAAACTCCTCGATAACCACACGCGCACCTGAGTCGCCGAATTTATTGTCCAAAAGGATCTCGTGAGTGGCTTCTACTGCTTGCTCAACCGTTTCAGCAACGACGACACCTTTCCCAAGGGCCAAACCGTCTGCCTTGACTACGATTGGAGCGCCTTTCTCTTCGATATAGGCTTTGGCTTCCTCGAAATCAGAAAATGTGCCATAGGCTGCTGTCGGAACGCCGTATTTGATCATGATTTCCTTAGCAAAATCCTTAGACCACTCCAACTCCGCTGCCAATCTTGTCGGACCAAAGGCCTTGAGACCAGCTGCATTGAACTCATCCACGATCCCAGCCGCAAGGGCATCATCTGGTCCAACAAAGGTCCAAGCAATATCGTTGACTTTTGCGAAGTCTATCAACTTAGAATGTTCGGAAATTCCGATATTAATCAAATCTAGACCATCTAATCGCATCCCGTCATTCCCAGGAGCCACAAAGACTTTTTCTACGTTTTTTGACTCCAGCAACTTCTTAGCAATCGCGTGCTCACGACCACCTGAACCGACAACAAGCAGTTTCATCTCTCAACCTCTTTTGCGAATTATTTAATATTATTATATCACAAACGTTCGTTTTAATCTTGTTTCGTTAAGCGTTTTTAAGCAAAAAAGGGAAAGAAACTGTTTTCTTCCCTTTTGTTTTTTAATGTCTAAAATGTCTCACACCTGTGAAGACCATAGTCAAGCCGTATTTATCAGCAGCTTCGATAGACTCTTGGTCACGAACGGAGCCTCCTGGCTGGATGATGGCCTTGATACCTGCTTTAGCGATTTCTTCCACGTTATCCGCAAATGGGAAGAAGGCATCTGAAGCAAGAACAGCGCCATCAAGACGGTCTTTAGCTTGTTCAATGGCGATACGGACGGAAGCCACACGGTTGGTTTGACCAGGGCCAACGCCAAGTGTCATGTGGTCATTAGTCACGATGATTCCGTTTGATTTGACATACTTGATGGCTTTCCAAGCAAACTCTAGAGCAGTCGCTTCTGTCTCTGTTGGTTGGCGTTTAGTAACCACTTGCCAGTCAGCGGGACTTTCTTTGATCACGTCTTGGTTTTGAACGAGGAGGCCTCCAACAACACCTGTGTATTCTGCCTCCACTTCACTAGCATCTTGTGCATCAAATGGCAAGGCAAGAATGCGCAAATTTTTCTTTTTGTTGGTCAAAATAGCTAGCGCTTCATCTGTATAGCTTGGTGCGATGATGATTTCAAGGAAAACACCATGCATTTTCTCAGCTGTCGCAGCATCTACCTCACGGTTGAGAACGACGATCCCACCAAAGATAGAAACTGGGTCAGACTCATAAGCGTAGTCCCAAGCTGTTTCGATGTCATCTGCTTGACCGATACCACATGGGTTCATGTGTTTGAGAGCCACAACTGTTGGACGTTCTTTGAAATCACGGATGATACGGATAGCGGCATCTGCGTCACGGATATTGTTGAATGACAATTCTTTACCGTTAAGTTGTTTAGCTGAAGCAATTGAGTAAGCCGTTGGCAAACCTTTTTGGTAGAAGTCTGCGTCTTGTTGAGGATTTTCACCGTAACGCATTGATTGTTTAAGGTCATAAGTCAGAGTGAGTTTTTCAGGTTTGCTTTCACCGACTTGAGCTGTGAAGTATTCTGCAATCAAGGCATCATAAGCCGCTGTGTGACGGAAAACCTTGGCTGCCAAACGTTGACGAGTTTCGTAGCTTGTTTCGCCATTAGCTGCCAATTCGTCCAAAACTACAGCATAGTCAGCAGGGTCTACCACAACTGTAACGCTGGCATGGTTTTTCGCTGCGGAACGAAGCATAGATGGTCCACCGATATCGATGTTCTCAACCGCGTCCGCATAGGTCACATCTGGTTTGAGAATAGTCTCCTTGAATGGGTAAAGGTTGACCACAACAAGATCGATCAATTCGATATTGTTGTCCTTAGCCGCTTGAAGGTGGCTATCAAGGTCACGACGAGCGAGAAGACCACCGTGGATATTGGGGTGGAGAGTCTTGACACGACCGTCCATCATCTCTGGGAAACCAGTCACATCATCGATGGCAATGGTATCTACCCCAGCATTGTCAAGGGCAACCTTGGTACCACCTGTTGAGATAATGTCCCAACCGAGTTTTTTGAGTTCTTGGGCAAATTCAACAATGCCCGCTTTATCTGAGACACTAATTAGTGCGCGTTTAGTCATTTTATTTTCCTTTTTTAAAGTTCTTTCTCTGCTACAGTCGAAAATTTTCGCACAACTCTAGCACTTCCTCATTTTCTCGCTACTCCCAAACTATCCAAGACTTCTGGATAGAGTTTGTACTCTGTTTCGTGGATGCGAGTCTCGAAAGTATCAAGGGTATCCCCTTCAAGGCGTGGGACACGGACTTGTTTGATGACCTTACCGGTATCCACACCAGAATCCACCCAATGAATGGTCACACCAGACTGGTCGACACCTGCATTCCAAGCATCCTCAATACCATGAGCGCCTGGAAATTCAGGGAGGTAAGCCGGGTGGATATTGATGATACGGCCTTCATAAGCTGCTAGCAAGGTTGGACCGACGATTTTCATATAACCAGCCAAACAGACTAGGTCAATCTCGTGCTCATCCAAAAGCTCGACAATAGCTGCTTCGTAGTCTGCCTTGCTCTCAAACTCCTTGAGTTCGAAGGCATAGGTTAAAATCCCAAGCTTTTCTGCACGCTCAAGTACATAGGCATCACGATGATCTGAAAAAACAAACTCTACTGGAAATTGTTCCGCAATCACCTGAAAGTTTGAGCCGTTCCCAGAGGCAAAAACAGCAATTTTTTTAGCCATTATTTAATCACCACACTAGCATCTGTCTTCTTCACAATTCGACCGATTTCATAAACAGGTTCGTCAAGAAGTTCCTTGATACGCTCTACATTTTCAGGGCTGACTGCCAACATGAGCCCTACGCCCATATTGAAGATTTCAAACATTTCTTCGTGTTTGATTTGGCCATATTTTTCAAGGGCTTTGAAAATTGGAAGGACTGGTACTTTGCTTTCGTCAATTTCAGCAGCCAAGTCATCTGAGAACATACGTGGTACATTTTCAATGAAACCACCACCTGTGATGTGGGCAATCCCGTTGACCAACTCTTCCTTAATGAGTGGTAAAACAGCCTTGACATAGATACGAGTTGGCTCAAGAAGAACCTCCTTGAGTTTCTTACCTTCCAATTCTGGCAAGACTTCTTCGCCGGTGTAGTCTGCAAAGACACGACGGACGAGCGAGTAACCATTTGAGTGGATTCCGCTTGAAGCAAGTCCGAGAAGGACGTCTCCCTCTGCTACTTTTGAACCGTCGATGATTTGAGATTTTTCTGCCACACCGACTGCGAAACCAGCCAAGTCATAGTCGTCTTCACCATACATACCAGGCATTTCAGCAGTTTCCCCACCGATGAGGGCCGCACCTGCTTGTACACAACCTTCAGCCACACCAGCAACGACTTGTTCTAGTTTAGCTGGTTCATTTTTACCAGTTGCTACGTAGTCAAGGAAGTAAAGGGGCTCAGCACCTGCAGCGATGATATCGTTGACACACATAGCCACACAGTCTTGTCCAATCGTATCGTGTTTGTCGTACTTGATAGCAAGCATGAGCTTGGTTCCAACACCGTCAGTTCCTGAAATCAAAACCGGCTCTTTAACACCTGTTTTTGAAAGGTCAAACATACCACCGAAACCACCAAGAGCTCCCATAACACCTGCACGCTCGGTACGAGCTACGTGTTTTTTGATCCGTTCAACAACTTCATAACCCGCTTCAACATCCACACCCGATTGAGCGTATGCATTTTTATTTGTCATTTTTTAATCCTTTTCTTTTTTGAGAAAGAGTGCGACGTATTTTTAGATAAACAATTATTTTATCTAAAAATACTAGTCAGGTCTCTAGCTTTGGTCCCATAGGGCAAAGCGTCTACTGACAAATGCTTTAGCTTTTAGTCAGTAGTGAGACGTGGCGCATAAGCATTCTTATTTGTCATTTTTCTATTCCTTTCCTTCAATGGGAATTTTATTTGTAAAAACTCGTTTTCTCTTCCAAACTTCTACGATATTCTTCTTCATAGTCATAGAGAGGAGTTGGATATTTCCCATCAAAGTAAGCCACACAGAGACCACCGTTCGGCGCATCTGTTTCAATCCCAATAGAGTCAATCAAGCCATCAATAGAAAGATAAGTCAGACTATCCGCACCTATGATTTGGCAAGTTTCCTCAACGGTATGATTAGCCGCAATCAGCTCCTGACGTGTCTGGATATCAATCCCGTAGAAACATGGGTAGGCAAGAGCAGGACTCCCAATAGCAACGTGCACTTCTGATGCTCCCGCTTCTTTCAAAAGTTGGACAATGCGGCGAGAAGTCGTACCTCGTACAATGGAGTCATCAATCATGACCACGCGCTTACCTTTCACGACACCAGAAACGGCAGAAAGCTTCATCCGAACCCCTTGCTCACGCAATTCTTGAGTTGGTTGGATAAAGGTACGTTGCGTATATTGGTTTTTGATCAGACCCATTTCATTTGGCAGACCTGATTCTTCAGCAAATCCCATAGCTGCGCTGAGCGAGGAATTTGGCACACCGACTACGATATCTGCTTCGTGCTTGAACTCACGTGCCAATTGAGCCCCCATTCGCTTACGAGCTGTATGGACATTGACCCCATGGATGTTGGAGTCAGGTCGAGCAAAATAGATATATTCCATGGAACAGATAGCCAACTGAGTATCGTTTGTGTAGCTATCATACTGGATGCCATTGTCGTCAACAATGACAATCTCGCCTGGTTTCACATCGCGAACCCACTCAGCACCGATGACTTCAAAGGCGCATGTTTCAGATGAAACAACAACTGCTCCATTAGCCATTTTCCCGATTGATAGAGGTCGAAAGCCGTTTGGATCAAGAGCTGCAATCAACTTATCTTCAAACATCAAGAGATAAGCGAAACCACCTTTGACAAGACTAAGTGCTTCCTTGATTTTACCCATCAAGTTTGGATTGTGGCTACGGCGAATAAGGTGAGCCAAAATTTCAGAATCTGAAGTCGAGCTGAAAATTGCCCCTCTTTGTTCCAATTCTTGCTTGAGAGATCCTGCATTGGTCAGATTTCCATTATGAGCCAAACCAAACTGCATATCGTGAAAGCGGAAAAGGAAAGGTTGGATATTGTCTACAGAAGCTTCTCCCGCAGTCGCATAACGCACGTGTCCAATCGCTCCATTCCCTGTCAATTTATCCAAATTAGCAGGATTTTTGAAGACTTCTGATAAAAGCCCCATATCACGATGACGCTTCAATTTTCCTTGGTCATTGGAGAGGATTCCTGCCCCCTCCTGACCACGGTGCTGAAGACTATGGAGTCCAAAATAGGTCAATTTGGCAGCGTCTGGGTGACCCCAGATACCAAAAACACCACATTCTTCATTAAGAGATTTTACTTCGTATGTCATTTTATATACCTAATTTTTATTTGTGTATCATTCCTTTAGTAGTAGGGTCGCTCTCAACTTTCTTTGATGACTTTCTAATTTTTTCATTGTCGTCATGAATGCCGACGAAAAAACAGAAAGTCTATCAGGAAATTTTCGAGCTAGTATTGAGCCGAAGTCTCAAATACTCCCTAACGGTACTACTGCGGAATGATACGGTAGAAGCTCGTTTCACTCGCAACAATAAATCATTTTCAATTGTCGTAAGTTAGATCTACTTGATTTTACATTTACTGATGGTTATCTATTAGAAAATCTGCAAAGCCTATTTCCCAGTAAAGTATTTAACCGCTGATGCAAAGAGGTGTTGGTCTTTATTTCCTGGAATATTTTGGAAGAGACCGTCTTCGAAACGTTCTGAGTGTCCCATCTTCCCAATGATTTGACCGTTCTTGCTGGTAATACCTTCAATCGCATGGACAGAACCATTTGGATTGTACTTGGAATCCATGCTAGGTTTGCCTTCGAAATCAACGTATTGGCTAAAGATTTGACCATTGTCACGAAGCTCTGTAAATTCCTCAGATGTCACGACAAACTTCCCTTCACCGTGTGATACTGGGATGGCATGGATGTCACCAACTTCCACTCCAGCAAGCCATGGTGAGTTGGTATTGGCAATACGTGTTTCAACCATCTTAGCCACGTGTTGGTTGGCATCATTGTAGAAGAGGGTTGGACTAGTACTGCTTGCATCTTCAAAGTTACCGTATGGAAGGAGACCTGATTTAACAAGGGCTTGGAATCCATTACAGATACCGATGATCAAACCTCCACGTTCGATGAAGCTATCAATGGCTGCACGCACTTTTTCATTGAGTAAGATGTTCACGATAAATTTAGCTGATCCATCTGGTTCATCTGCTGCTGAGAAGCCGCCAGCAAAGAAGATAATGTTAGCTTTTTCGATATTGTCAACCATTGTGTCAACAGACTTGACAATTGCCTCTTCATTCAATGTGACAAATGGTACCAAGTTGACTTTGGCGCCTTCTTTTTCAAAGGCCTTGGCCGAATCGTACTCTGAGTTGGTCCCTGGGAACACTGGGATGTAAACCACTGGTGTCTCAACTGTTTCTTTGGCTTTGATAACAGCATCTGATGCCACAGCTGGTACTTCTTCCAACTCAGTTGCTTGTGCAAATTCCGTTGGGTAAACCTCTTCTAATTTACCTTGGAAGGCACTGTCAAGCTTGTTTCCATCAAGCGTTACATCGTTGACAGTAAGTGTAAAGTCAGCTGCTGTTTGTCCAATCTTGGCAACACCTGAAATCTCTTCCGGAGATGTGAAGACGAATCCACCCAATTGAGCTGTCAAGGCAGTCTCAAGGTTTTCAAGGGTTACAGTGGCACCAATATGGTTACCAAATGTTGCAAGAGCAAGCGTTTCAACCACACCACCATATTTGACAGCTGATGCTGCTGTGACTTTGTGGTCAGCTTGGATGGCTTCAAATTGAGCAAAGTTAGACTTGATAAGATCAAAGTCAATTTCTTGTGCCAAAGCTTGACCTGGAATATAGTAAATATTTTCACCAGTAGCTTTAAATTCTGGAGAAAGAACCTTACGGCTATCTGCTGTTGTCACACCAAAGGCAACCAAGGTTGGTGGTACTGTCAATTCTTCAAAGGTACCAGACATGGAGTCCTTACCACCAATAGATGGCAAACTAAGTTGAATCTGAGCTTCGATTGATCCAAGAAGAGCGGCTACTGGTTGACCAAAACGGTCTGCTTGTTTATCCATACGCTCGAAGTACTCTTGATAAGAGAAACGAGCCTTAGACCAGTTTGCACCAGCAGCAACCAAGCGAGCTGTCGCTTCGATGACCGCATAAGCAGCTCCATGATATGGAGACCATTCAGCTACATAAGGGTTAAATCCTTGCGCCATGACAGAAGCAGTATGAGTCACGCCATGTTGAACTGGCAATTTCTGTACAGAAGCTTCCGTTGGTGTGATTTGGTAGCGACCACCAAGTGGGTGATTGACTGTTGAACGACCAACTGAGCTATCAAAGATAGTTTGTAAACCTTTTTGACTTGCATGATTCAGGTCAGCCAAGACTTCAAGAGTATCTGCTTCAAGGGTTTCAGCAGATGTTTGGCGTTCTTCTGGAAGCTTGACATCCTTGTCAACTACCTTAGCATCTACGACGACACGTACCCCGTTCGTATCAAGGAAACGACGTTCCAAATCAACAATGGTTTCACCATTCCAGTGCATAACAAGATTTGGTTTTTCAGTAACTGTCGCAACAACAACTGCATCAATATTTTCTTTGTTACATGCTGCAATGAAGGCGTCTACGTCTTCTGGACGAACTACTACAGCCATACGTTCCTGAGATTCAGAAATGGCAATTTCGGTACCGTTCAAACCTTGGTATTTCAATGGCACTTTGTCTAGGTCAATTTCAAGACCATCTGCCAATTCACCGATAGCCACACAGACACCACCAGCACCAAAGTCATTTGATTTTTTGATCAGACGTGTCACATCCCCATTACGGAAAAGACGTTGAATCTTACGTTCTTCGATGGCATTTCCTTTTTGAACTTCAGCACCAGCTGTTTCAACTGATTCAACCGTTTGAACTTTAGAAGAACCTGTCGCACCACCGACACCGTCACGTCCAGTCTTACCACCGAGAAGGATAATGACATCGCCCGCTTCTGGTTTTTCACGAACAACATTCTCTTTTGGAGCTGCACCGACAACTGCACCTAGCTCCATGCGTTTGGCTACAAAGCCTGGGTGGAAGTATTCACGAACATAGGTAGTTGCAAGACCAATTTGGTTACCGTAAGAAGAGTAACCATGAGCCGCTGTTTTAGAAATGACTTGTTGCGGCAATTTCCCAGCGCGAGTTTCAGCAATCGGAGCTGTAATATCACCAGCACCTGAGATACGCATGGCTTGGTAAACGTAGGAACGACCTGACAATGGGTCACGAATAGCACCACCGATACAAGTAGCCGCTCCACCAAACGGTTCGATTTCCGTTGGGTGGTTGTGAGTTTCGTTTTTGAACATGAGAAGCCATGGCTCTTTGATACCATTAACATCTACTTCAATTTCAACAGAGCAGGCATTGATTTCATCAGACACTTCCATGTCATCCAAACGACCATTGGCACGCTCATAGCGACCAAAAATAGTCGCCATATCCATCAAGGTTTGAGGTTTTTCCGTACGTCCCAACTCATCACGCATGGCGATATATTTGTCATAAGTTGCTTGCAATTGTTTTTGGAATTTAGAAGCCGAGAAGTCGATGTTTTTCAACTCAGTCTCGAACGTTGTGTGACGGCAGTGGTCAGACCAATAAGTATCCAAAACCTTAAGCTCCGTCTCAGTTGGCACACGACCAATAGACTTGAAGTAATCTTGAATGAAGAGAAGGTCGTCCACTTCCATGGCCAATCCTTGCTCGGCCTTATACTGTGCAAAATCTTCTGCCGTATATGTTTCAAAGAAATCCAAGTTTGGAATGGTCTTATCAGACTCTGAGAAATCCTGCTTGGCAATCCCTGTCGTGATATCCTTGAAACGAGAGTCCACTGGATTCAAGAGATAATTTTTAACAGCTTCCAATTCATTCGCATCAATATCCTTGTTAACCAAGTACAATTGAGCAGTATTTACCGTTACATCACTTGAGCTACCAAGCAACAGCAAAGCTTCTTGTGAAGATGCTGCACGTTGGTCAAATTGACCAGGCAAGCTTTCGATAGCAAAGAAAGCATAGTTAGCAAAACCTGCCTTGATCGTAGCTTCATCCAAAACAGTATCGGTCACTTGCTCAGAGAAAATGTGTTTTCCCGCACGCGCAAACAAATCCTCTGCCAAATTAAAGACATCGTAAACCTGCACAATCCGAAGATCCTTCAGAGTTTTCAACTGAAGATTATGCTGTAATTCTTTTACTAAAGAGTCAGATTTTACACGAAAATCAGCTTTTTTCTCAACGAAAATACGTTTATCCATTTTATTTCCTTTTTCTATTCAAACATGCTCTTGAAGACGAAGGTTTTCCGTTTCAAAAAGATTACTTCAAGCCCTGCAATTTTTCCAAGACAACCTTATAAACATCTGTCAAACTGCCCAAATCTCTACGGAAAACATCCTTGTCCATATGGTGCCCTTCTGCATCCCAAAGGCGACAGTTATCTGGTGAGAATTCATCGGCCAAGATAATCTTGCCATCCTTATCAAAACCAAATTCCAATTTAAAGTCAATCAAACGAAGACCAATTTGCTCAAACCAACTCTTCAACAACTCATTGATACGACGTGTTTCTTCCTTGATATAAGCAATTTGCTCATCATTAGCAATATCCAAAAACTTCACATGCTCATCATTGATAAAGGGATCATCCAACTCATCGTTTTTGTAGTAAAATTCAACGATTGGAGTTTTTAAGTCTAAACCTTCTTCAACACCAAAACGTTTTGAGAAAGAACCCGCAGTCACGTTACGAAGCACAACTTCCAAAGGAATGATTGAAACCTTCTTGTTAAGTTGTTCTGTATCAGAGATACGTTCGATAAAGTGAGTAGCCACACCCGCAGCATTCAATTTTTCAAAAATAAGAGACGAAATCTGATTATTGAGCACACCTTTACCTTCGATAGTCTCTTTACGAGCACCATTCAGCATGGTAGCCTGGTCCTTATAAACGGACCTAATCACATGTTCGTCTTCTGTAGTATAGATATCTTTAGCTTTTCCCGTATAAATAAGTTTACTGGACATTTTATAATTCGCCTTTCGTATTGCTTGACCTCATTTTAACACAAGGATAAGCAAAAATCAAATATTTCACGAACGAAAACGTATTCTCTCTTTGAGTTTGATAAAAACTGTAAATCCTTTTAGGATTACAGTTTTAAAATATTATTTAAAAAAGTGAATCTTATTCCCTATTCAAAAAATCATCCAAATAATAGCGTAAATAACTTTTCTTGCCTGTGATTATTTGTAAACGGCCTTCTAAACCATACCTAAGCTTTTCAGCTTGTTCTCGCGTTATTTTTGTTTCCGCTTCTATTTTAAAGAAATTTCCTTGATCAGTTTTGGTTGCAATTGTATCAATACTAGTGATAGTAGAAACAAGTCTTACTTGATCATTGGTGGCATTAGTCGTGGTAAAGCGCACAAAATCTCCAATCTTGATCCCGACAATATCTTTTGAACTAAGATAGGCCGTCAATTTTGCTGCTCCTTCTCTATCCAATCGTGGATATAATTTAGCCAGTAATGTTCCTTCTGTGACTACCGCAGATTGATTTCTTTCAGGATTGAGATAAAGAACTCCGTCCTCCTTGGCTCTTATTGTTCCTCTTTCGAGTAAGCTAGTTTGGCTTTTTTCTCCTATTTCTACTTCTGAATCTATCTGCTCTTGTACAATCGAAGAACTCTGTGAAGAGAGACCTATATTTTGCCGTGTAGCACTATTCTTCAGATTACTTGTTTTACTTTGATGGTCTCTAAAGTTCTCCAACTGACTAGCATTGACTTCATCCTGAAGTACATCACCTAATTCCTGATACTGAACAAGTAAATCTCCTTGTTGCACCTGTTTGTTCCCTTCCAGATGGTTAACTACCATACGCCGATTACTAGTTGACTGGATATTAGCAATGATACGACTAGGTTCAACTGTAGCTTTCGAAGATAAACTTATTTCCTTTTCTGCAAACATTGCAAATCCAAACATAAACACTACCAAAAGTGACATAGGAAAAATCACTCGACTGGAAAAATTATGATAACGTCGATTATAAAATTCCGCACTTTCTAAAAATTCAAGGTGCATTCTTTCTCCTTTCTAACAGTTAACTAAATGAGCATAAAAACTATTTTGAGCAAGCAAGTCAGCATGATTCCCCTCTTCTACAATCTTACCCCGATCCAAAACAATAACTTTCTCCACCCGTTCAGCAATAGTCAAGCGATGAGCAATGAAAACCAAGGTCTTATCTAGATTCATGAGATTGTCCACTATCCGTTTCTCTGTTAAGATATCTAGACTGCTCGTCGCCTCATCCAAAATCAAGATAGGGGCATCTGTCAAGATAGCACGCGCCAAAGCAATCCTCTGGCGTTGACCACCAGAAATCCCGGCTCCATCATAAGTCAATTCTGTCTGGTAATTCAAGGGCATACGCTCAATATCTTCACGAATTTCTGCTAGCTCAACTGCACGTAGTATATCCTCCTGAGTCGTACCCTCCTTGGCTCCAAGGAGAAGATTTTCTAAAATTGTTCCATTAAATACATAAGGTTGCTGAGGTAAATAGTTGATATGTTGGCGCAGAGACTTCTTATCAATCTGATTTAAATTCATATCCCCCAATCTGATTTCTCCCTGACTTGGGTTGAAAAAATTAACCATCATCTTAGCCAAGGTCGACTTCCCTGATCCTGAAACCCCTACAAGAGCTATTTTAGAGCCCTGTTTGATGTTCAAATTGATATCCGATAAAATATCTTGACCATAATCATACTTGTAGTGAATTCCCTTAAAAGTCATATCTCCTTGAACCATGCTCAAATCCTCTACCATTTTCTGTCCTTCAAACTCAGATTTGACCCGATACACCTCGTTGAGACGACTATTCGCAACTTGAGCTGTTTGGAGCTTACTCTGAAGGTTGATAATGTTTTCTAAAGGATTGGTGAAATAATAAAGAAGCGTATTATATGTAATCAACTGGCCTAAACTCATCTTTCCATCCATAACGAAATTAGCACCCATCCATAATACGCAGACATTTAGCAGCAGTTGAGCAAATTTTTTAAGAGCTTTTTGCTGACTTTCTGCTCTGCTATAAGTAAAGGACCTTTTCAGATAGTCCACAAATTCCCTATCAAGCTTTTGGTAGCGTGTTTTTTCGCTAGCTAAGGATTTAATCGTTTCAATACCATTAATATCCTCTATAATAGAAGATGATAGGGTTGCATTTGCTTCCATGGTATCCCGGTTCATCTTTTCAAAAGGTTTCATAAAAGCAATAATAATTACAGCATAAATAGGAAGGCTTAATAAGCTTATGAAAAAGAGATTATTATTTTGCAAAAACAAAATTATGGAAATCATCAACATCATAGATATATCCAAAAAAATTGAAATAATGGTTGAAGCCAAGGCATCTATGATACTATTAGCATCTGTAAATCGTGACACGATTTCCCCCGTCCGACGTGTTGCAAAAAAGGACATAGGTAGATTAAAAATATGTTTGATATAAGATAAAATAACATCAATCGATAGACGTTGTCCAAGGACAATTAAAAGGTAATCTTGAGCAAAAGAAAAAATCTGCTGAAGAGCATAAACGACAACAAGGCATATAGAAATAATACTTAGGGTCGAAGATGTCTGATTTGGTACATAGGTATCAATAATAGATTGTAGATAGTATGAACCAACGATGTTAATCAAGGTTACTAGAACGGTCGCTAATATGATATTGGTGATCAAACCTTTCTGATTTATCAAAATAGGTAGAAAAGAAGTCAAACTCTGATTCTTGTCCTTATGTGGCTGATAATTTGGGGAGGGAGCCACAAAGATAGTTGTTCCTGTCCATTCTTCTTCGAATCTTTCACGCGACAGTTTGGTCAATCTAACCTCTGGATCTGGATCAGCTATATGGATATTCTGCTTATCCATCCCTGTCACTACATAATAATGAAATAATTCTTTGTCCTTAAGCACGTGAACCACAAAAGGAAAGATTAAATTTGGAGAATCAAACAAAGTCATATCTGCTTGAATGGCTTGTGTCTCAAAACCTAATGTTTCCGCAGTCTTCACCAGACCCAAAGCTGTTGTCCCATTTATAGTCGTTTTGGCTAATTCACGCAGATATGCTAATGAATAATGGCTTCCAAAACAGCCAAACACCATGGCCAACGAAGCCACTCCGCAGTCCTTCTGATCCATCTGTGAGCGATAGTGTTTTTTTCTAAATTTCATATTCTTATCCTTTTCTTAACAACCTAATTAAAAGTTCTGTAAGATTATTTTAGCCAAACAAAATAAGAAATTGACAACTCTTTCTAAAAAAACAGTATCTACACCCAAATAGCACTTTTAAAAGTTTAAGCAAGCATATGGATTTTAAAATTCGTTAAAATAAATATTCCACACGACAAAAAAGCAACATGCCCTGCATGTTGCTTTTTCTTATATTCTATTTTTGATAATTTCTAATACATCTGCAACGCTTTGGAGATGATCAATTTCTTCATCAGCGATTTCGATTCCAAATTCATCCTCAATTGTTAGGACAAATTCCATCAAATCTACTGAATCAGCGTCTAAATCATCCTTCAAACTCAAGTTTTCAGTAACTACAAAGTTCTCTCCTTGACGTTCTTGGATGATGGTCACGATACGGTCAAAAATTTCTTGTTCTGTCATATTATTCTCCTTATTCCTCTGAAAATTCACGCGCAGTTTGGGCAACTACATCTGTCTCAAGCATGGTACGAATTTGGCGTATGGTGCTATAGACAGCCTTGGCATCACTTGAGCCATGAGTCTTAACCACTGGTGCCTTAACACCAAATAAAACTGCACCCCCAACATCTGAATAGTTGAGCTGTTTTTTTAAACCTCTGAGATTATCCTTAAGAAGGAGAGCGCCTAGCTTAGCTCTAAGTCCCCCACCTGCAATAGCATTTTTGAGCAAGCCCATGATCCCCATAGCGGTACCTTCAATAGCTTTGAGCACAGCGTTTCCCGTGAAACCATCTGTCACAACTACATCAGCAACACCATCCATCAAATCACGCGCTTCTACGTTCCCAATAAAGTTTAAGCTTTCATCAGCTGCTAATAATTCATAAGCTTCCTTACGAAGTGGGTCTCCCTTGCTGCTCTCTGTCCCGTTATTAAGCAAACCTACACGAGGTTTTTCAATTCCACGAACATTCTTGGCATAGAACGATCCTAGGATGGCGTATTGATGCAGGTGATGAGCTGTATTTTCTGCATTGGCACCAAGGTCAAGCATGTCAAAACCTTTTCCATCAATAGTTGGCAAGGTTGACATAAGACCTGGTCGATCGATATTTTTGATACGACCAACGATGAAGAATCCCGCTGCTAACAAGGCGCCTGTATTTCCTGCAGAAAGAACTGCATCTGCCTCTCCATCTTTGACAGCCTTAGCCGCCAATACCATGCTGGCATTTTTCTTCTTGCGGATGGCTTTTGTAGGTTCATCATCAGAATTTATTTTCTCATCTGTATGGATAATACTAACGCTCTCTGTAGCTGTTAGATATTGCTTGATTTTGCTTTCATCTCCATAAAGTTGGACTTCAATATCTGAAAAGTCAGCAAGGGCTTGATTAACTCCCTCTACAATAGCTTGTGGTGCGTAATCGCCACCCATTGCATCAACTGCGATTTTTTTCATTTGTCTTCCTCTTTCAGTAGTTGTCCCCAGTCGGCTAGGGAATCAATAAATTTCTTTGATTTCAGATGAATGCCGACATATTCCTCGTAGATTTGGTCCATAAACTTACGCAAGTCCTGCTTGATTTCGGCCTTAAGTGAGATAGTCTCCAAGGTCTCAAAATCAATAGCTTGAAATTGATTGAGCAGATAAGGAATATTGGGATTTAGATTACATCGTTTCTCGTCTTCATGGTAATGCTCTGGACAAAGACAGCCACCATATTTGAAGGAAAAGTCAAAGGCTTGACCCACACGGTGACAAAAAGCACACTCATTAAAATTAAGACTGATTCCAAAACGAGTCAAAATCTGAATTTCAAAAATATTAGTCAAAACTTGATAATCTAGGCCATCTTCCATCAACTCCAAGGTCTTTTGCAAAAAAGCAAATAAGGGAGCATCTTGTTGATTATCCTGCAAACTCGCATCTGCCAAGGCCGCAACATAGGTCGCATAGGCCATAACAAAGAGGTCGCTATTGATTTTCGGAAAAGTCTTTACCTCATGATAATCTTCTATATAACTGAGACCATCATCATTGACTTTTAGGAGAAAATGGGCCAAAACTAAAGGTTGAATGACAGGGGCTAGTTTGGATTGGCCAGCGTGTTTGACAAAAAACATGCGCTTGCCTGCCTGTTCTGTAAAGATTTTAACAAGCTTATCATCCTCTCGAAAGTTTCGATTGTAAAGTACTAGACCCTGACTCGTAATCGATTGAATCATGCTTCTCTCATGTACTCCTCAAGTCGTTTCATAGCTTCCCTAATGGTTCCCATGCTAGCTGCATAAGATAGGCGAACATAGCCTTCTCCATACTGTCCAAAGGCAGCACCAGGGATAAAAGCAACAGCCTTCTTCTGGGCAAAATCCTTCAGAAAAGCAAAGGAATCTTGATTATAGCCTGCCGGAATCTTAGCAAAGATATAAAAAGCCCCATCTGGTTTGATAATCTCAAAACCAAGGTCAGTCATCTTGTTGATAATATAGTCCCGACGCTGGATATATTCCTTCTTCATGGGTTCTGCATCGTTCTTACCAGCTGTTAAGGCTTCTACTGCAGCATGTTGAGCCATGGTGTTTGCAGCAGTTACCAAATACTGATGACTCTTGATGAGTTGAGCTGTAAAGTTTGCTGGTGCAAAGATAAAGCCTAAACGCCAACCGGTCATGGCATGAGATTTGGATAGACCATTGATGATAATGGCTTGATCTCTCAGCATAGTCCCCAACGATACATGATTTTCCCCTGTGTAGGTCAATTCTGAGTAGACCTCATCACACACAACAAAAATCTCATACTTGCGTAACACCTTTGCCAAGGCTTCTAATTGTTCACGACTATAGGTAATTCCTGTAGGGTTAGCTGGATAGTTGAGAATAACTGCTTTGAGCTTGTCCCCTTGCTCCAAAATAGCCTTTTCCAACATCTCAGGGGTCAAGACAAAACCATTTTCAGTCGTATCAATCTCAACGATCTCTGCGCCAACTAGATTGACAATAGGCTCGTAACCTGGATAGGCAGGAGCCGGCAAGAGAACCTTGTCTCCTTCCTCCAAAATAGCTGTCAAAGTTGCTGATAAAGCTTCTGTCGCACCAATTGTGACTAAGATTTCATTTTCAGGATTGTAGTCCAACTGATATTTTTCTTTTACAAAATCACTAGCCGCTTGGCGCAAGGTCAACAAACCGCTCATCCCTGTATAGTAGGATTGGTCTTGATCAATGGCTCGCTTTGCAGCTTCCTTGACATGATCTGGCGTTGTAAAATCTGGTTCTCCCAAGGTCAATCGCAGGACTCCAGGAATCTCTGAAATCGCCTGGTCAAACTGACGAATCAAGGAAACTTGAATCTTATCTAGTTGTTTATTAAAGCGCTTGGTTAAATCCATAGATACCCTCCTTGATCAAAGAACATATATCTATTATACTACAAAAGCTCCCTGACCGCAAAATTCCATTTATTTGCAACCTTCTTCTCACTTTCTATTTTACTTTTCTGACAGAAAAGATTATAATAAGGAGTATTTTTTCGGAGGTTTTTATGTCATTTCTATCAAAAAATTGGGCAGGACTGTTAGTCTGTCTGATCATTTCTATCATCTCTTGGGTTTTAGGAGGATTTCTTCCTGTTGTGGGAGCACCTGTTTTCGCCATTTTTATCGGAATGATTCTCCATCCCTTTCTCACTTCCTATACACAACTGGATGCTGGCTTGACTTATAGCTCAAAAAAACTGCTTCAGTATGCTGTTATCTTGCTTGGGTTTGGACTCAATATCTCACAAGTTTTCGCAGTTGGAAAATCTTCCCTCCCTGTTATCCTTTCAACCATTTCTATCGCTTTGATTATAGCTTTCTTTTTCCAACGATTTTTTAACATGGATACAAAGCTAGCTACCTTGATTGGAGTTGGATCTTCTATCTGTGGCGGTTCTGCCATTGCTGCGACAGCACCTGTCATCCATGCTAAGGAAAAAGAAGTGGCCCAAGCCATTTCTGTTATCTTTTTCTTCAATGTCTTGGCAGCTCTTATCTTTCCAACTCTAGGTTCTTGGCTCCATTTCTCCAACGAAGGCTTTGCCCTATTTGCAGGAACTGCGGTCAACGACACTTCCTCTGTAACAGCCACAGCTAGCGCTTGGGATAGTCTTTACCATACAAACACTCTTGAGTCTGCCACTATTGTCAAACTGACACGCACCCTGGCTATTATCCCTATTACTCTCTTCCTCTCCTACTGGCAAAGCCGTCAACAAGATAACAACCAAGGGGTAAAGCTTAAAAAAATCTTCCCCGTTTTCATTCTCTACTTTATCCTAGCTTCTCTGCTAACGACTATTCTCACTTCATTCGGTGTGAGCAGTAACTTTTTTGCACCTCTCAAGCAACTCTCCAAATTCCTCATCGTCATGGCCATGAGTGCTATCGGCCTCAAAACCAATCTCATTGGATTGATCAAATCCAGTGGACGGGCCATTCTTCTTGGAGCCCTTTGCTGGATTGCCATCATCCTGACTAGTCTTGGTATGCAATCGCTCATTGGCATTTTCTAATAAAAAAGGTAGCCTAAAGGCTACCTTTTTATTGTTCAAGAATTAAACGTGTATGTTCTCTCTTAATACAACGGTTCATGACGATATCATCGCATCCCCCAGCACGCAAGATTTCTTCTGCTTCCAAACTTTCAAGTCCTAGTTGTGCCCAGAAAATCTTGGCATCCGCCTTGAGAAAGTCTCGTGCTACATCCGGTAAAAATTGACTGCGTCGGTAAACATTGACAATGTCTACAGGAAAAGGAATCTCAGCTAAGCTAGCATAAGCCTTTTCTCCCAAGATTTCACCACCTGCAGCCTTAGGATTAACTGGAATAATTTTATAACCTCGAGCCTGCATTTCCTTAGTCACTCGATTGCTAGTTGTTTCCTCACGATTGGACAAGCCTACTACAGCTAGAGTTTTACTAGTTGCTAGATACTGACGGACCACGCCATCACTTGGATTGATAAATTCTTGAGTCATAGAAACCCTCCTTTTTCATCAGTATAGCATATTTTGAAAAGGCTTGCAGTTTTTGGCTACAAAAAATTTCCTAGCAAGAGAAAAGTCTGCTAGGAAATTCGTTTATTCAAGTGAAAGTTTAGATTTTTTTCTCGATACTAAATAATGGAGAAAGAGGTCGTTTTTCATGGATACGTACAATAGCATCACCAAGGAGATGAGCGATAGAGATCTGTTCAATCTTATCAATCAAACGCTCTTCTGGAAGGTAGATGGTATCCAAAACAACCAATTTTTTAATGGCTGATTTCTGGATATTCTCCATTGCTGGACCAGAAAGGACTGGGTGTGTACAGCTCGCATACACTTCAACAGCACCTGCTTCTGCTAGAGCATCAGCCGCATGACAAATAGTTCCAGCTGTGTCAATCATATCATCAATCAAGATACAAGTTTTCCCTTCTACCTTACCAATGATATTCATCACTTCACTAGTATTCATCTTGTCTACACTACGACGCTTGTCGATAATGGCAATTGGAGTTTTTAAGAATTCTGCTAATTTACGAGCACGAGTCACCCCACCATGGTCCGGGCTGACAACGACATAGTCGGAACCAACCATGCCACGGCGCTCAAAGTAATCTGCAATCAATGGAGCACCCATCAAGTGATCAACAGGAATATCAAAGAATCCTTGAATCTGTGCAGCGTGCAAGTCAATCGTCAACAAACGATCGACACCAGCGACTTCAAGCATATTTGCAACGAGCTTTGCAGTGATTGGCTCACGCGCTCTTGCCTTTCTATCCTGACGTGCATAGCCATAATAAGGCATCACAACGTTGACAGATTCTGCACTGGCACGCTTCAAAGCGTCTACCATAATCAAAATCTCTAGTAGATTATCATTTACTGGTGAGCTCGTTGATTGTAGAATAAAGACATGTTTCCCACGAATAGATTCTTCGATGTTAACTTGAATTTCTCCATCTGAAAATTGACGAACAGTCGATTTCCCTAACTCTATCCCAATCTCTTGCGCCACACGCTCTGCCAATTCTCTATTTGAAGAAAGGGCAAACAGCTTTAAATCAGAAAAAGACATGATTTCCTCCGGTATTTATGTATCACTTGTGTTTGTTGCAACATTTTCCATCTACCATTGTAGCGCTTTTTTCTCAATTTTTCAATAAAAAATAAGACAAGAGTTGACTTTTATACTCTTATCTTGTGCTATTTTATATTGGTAATATTGAGGATGAAATGTATCAATCTTATCATCCTACTTCACGGCACATTGGAAATTTTCAACTATGAAGTTAGTATACTTCTCTCATACACCCTGTATCCACATCATAAACAGCTCCTGAAATAATGACATCTTCAGGAATCAGTGGGGATTCTCGCAACAACTGCATGTCTTCTCTCACGCTCTCATCGATGTCTTGAAACGGTAAAAAGTCCTTGTCAGAAACATCCACTCCTAGTTCTTTTTTCAAATACTCCTGAAAAGGACCATTTTCAAATGTCTGTGCGCCGCAGTCTGTATGATGGAGCACCACAATTTCTCTTGTTCCCATTTGTTGCTGGGAAATCACAAGCGAGCGAATCATATCCTCCGTCACTCGACCACCCGCATTCCGTAAAATATGGGCATCTCCCAGAGCTAACCCTAGAGCTGGCGCAACGTGTAGACGCGAATCCATACAAGTTACGATTGCAACCTTGGTCTTGGGTTTAATGGATAAATGCAAATCTCCATGTAGTTCTACATAAGCTTGATTGGCTTTTAAAAAATTTTCAAAATAGGACATGACAACTCACTTTCTAGTCTGCCAGATAATTTGAACACCAAATTATTTATCTCCTATCTTACCATCTTTTCTTTGTCTTGTCAGCTGTCAACTTTCATATAAAAAAACTGGGACAGAAACGTCCGGCTTCTAGCTTGGGTTTCTATCCTAGTTTTATTTTTATGAACTACTTTTTGGAATATACTTGTTGAGCGCCCCTGCAAAACTCTGAAGATTAAGACTTTGTACATAGACTTCACCAGTACCTCGGAAGGTATTCACCACTCCCTCACCTGTACCGATAGACTGCCAGAAGCCATTTTCTAAGTGGATATTATAGTCCAGAGATTGACTCCAAGCTACCACATGGGCATTGTCGATGGTTATTTCTTGGTTTTGCAGCTCAATTTTCTTAATAGATCCAAAAGCATTGGCCAAAAGAGTCCCCTGACCTTTGGTCGTCATCACAAAGAGACCACCTTGCCCTCCGAACAGGGCTTTCCCAATAGACTGACGCTCCATTGTATAGGTTGCCGAACCATCAAGAGCTAGAAAGGCCCCATCATTCAGTCGATACTGCTTTTCTCCTAGTTCAAGAGCAATCACTTGACCAGGAGTATCTGGCGCTAAAGCGAGATGTCCATTATCAGACTCTGCAACAGCTTGTGTGATAAAGGTGCTTTCGCCAGAAACCATGGAACGCCCCACAGCTTTGACAAAACGTCCCAAACCAGAACCGCTAGCATTGAGCTGAGTATTGAGACTTACATTGGGTGTGTGGTAGACCATGCTACCACGCTGAATATAGACAGTTTCTCCTTGATTGAGTGACAACTCTACCAAAGGAAATTGCATGTTACTATCCATAGAAAATTTCATCAGAAATTCCTCCTTGTTTTAATAAATGTTAGCAATAAAATATTTTACAATCTAAAACTGAGCATAACTATTAGGAGAATACCTTTTTCAAGACTTCCTGAATAGTCGTCACTCCAACCACCTGAATTTCCTTAGGCGGTTTAATGCCAGTCAAAGAATTTTTTGGCACATAGATTTTTGTAAATCCAAGCTTAGCAGCTTCATTAATCCGTTGTTCGATACGATTTACGCGCCGAATCTCTCCCGTCAAGCCCAACTCTCCTACAAAACATTCTTGCGGATTGGTTGGTTTGTCCTTGTAGCTGGAAGCAATAGCAACTGCAACAGCCAGGTCAATAGCAGGTTCATCTAATTTGACACCACCAGCTGATTTGAGATAGGCATCCTGATTTTGCAAGAGAAGCCCTGCTCGTTTTTCCAAAACAGCCATAATCAAACTAGCACGATTGAAATCAAGCCCTGTCGTCGTACGCTTGGCGTTTCCAAACATGGTCGGCGTCACCAAGGCCTGCACTTCAGCAAGAATTGGACGGGTCCCCTCCATGGTCACTACTATGGACGAACCGGTCGCTCCATCCAAGCGTTCTTCCAGAAATACCTCACTTGGATTGAGAACCTCAACCAAGCCACCTGACTGCATCTCAAAGATTCCAATCTCATTGGTCGAACCAAAGCGGTTTTTGACAGCTCTCAAGATACGGAAGGTATGGTGGCGCTCCCCTTCAAAGTAAAGCACAGTATCTACCATATGTTCCAACATACGCGGACCCGCCAAGGTTCCTTCCTTGGTCACATGGCCGACGATAAAGATGGCGATATTATTAGTCTTGGCCAGCTGCATGAGCTCTGCCGTCACTTCCCGCACTTGAGAAACTGACCCTTGAACTCCCGAAATCTCAGGAGACATAATGGTCTGTATCGAGTCAATGATGAGAAAATCTGGCTGGATTCGCTCCACTTCTGCCCGCACGCTCTGCATATTGGTTTCTGCATAGAGATAAAATTCACTATCAATATCCCCCAAGCGCTCTGCACGGAGTTTGATCTGTTGAGCAGACTCCTCCCCACTGACGTAGAGAACAGTCCCCACTTGAGACAACTGGGTTGAGACTTGTAAGAGAAGGGTTGATTTACCAATCCCTGGATCTCCACCGATAAGGACGAGACTTCCTGGTACCACACCCCCACCGAGTACACGGTTAAATTCCTCCATCTCAGTCTTGGTTCGATTGACGTTAATAGAAGTTACTTCAGCCAATTTCATAGGCTTGGTTTTCTCACCTGTCAAGGACACACGCGCATTTTTGACTTCTGCAACTTCGACTTCCTCCACAAAGGAAGACCAAGAGCCACAGTTGGGGCAACGTCCTAAATACTTAGGTGAATTGTACTCACAATTTTGACACACAAATGTCGCCTTTTTCTTTGCGATAATAAACCTCTTTCTATATCTCTATCTCACACTCAATCACTTGGCAAAAATCAATCTTATCGTCTGGTACAAATTGGCGCATGAGCATTCCGTGAGTTACAATGATAATAGTTTTATAATCTTTATATTTTTCCAAAGCTCTTAAAAAACGATGACGCATCTCTAGATCAGTTTCATAGCGATAAGGAGAATCTTCAGATAAAACTCCTTGATGTTTTAGATAATATTCATGAGCTACCAATACACTAGTTAAATCAGAGTTCGTGCCATCTAAGTCTGGACGCCACTCATGAAAAAACGGCTCTACAAATAAGTCCAATCCTGTTTCAACTGCTATATAATGTGCTGTTTCTAAAGCCCTCGTCACAGACGATGAAATAATAATCTCTGCCTTTCCAAAACATGCAGTTTTAGCAACTTCTTTTGCCAGACTGCGACCTTTTCCTGTCAATGGTGCTAAATCACGACCAAAACCACTATAGAGTTGCGGATTTTCAAGTTTATCAAGCATACTATAATCTGGTTCCCCGTGGCGTACAAAGATAATCTTCATCCTAATGCCCTGTCGATCCAAATCCACCAGTACGAACTCCGTCTGCCTCATCTCCATCCGCGATTAAAAATGGTGCAAAGACAGCCTGAACCACACGTTCACCAACTTCAAGAACAACTTCCTGATCGGTAATATTTTTCATCTGAGCAAAGATATGTCCTTCATTCCCAGGATTTCCATAATAGTCTCCGTCAATGACACCCACAGAGTTAATCAAGACCAGACCTTTTTTACGAGGATTAGAAGAACGATCATAAAGATAGAGCACTTCTGTCGGCTGCATATAAGCCTTAACCCCTGTCGGAACCAAGACAATCTCTCCTGGAGCGATGACAGCTCGTTCTGCAACCTTTAAGTCGTAGCCAGCTGCATGCGCTGTCTCGCGCTTAGGCAATAAGTTTTCATCTGTAAAACTAGAAACCAATTCAAAACCACGAATTTTCATATTTTCTCTTTTCTATTATCTTTTATTCTAGGCTATTTTATCTTATTTATTCGAAAAAAGCACGAAAAAAGAGCACACAATTCACACTCGCTTAGGGCTGCTGGATTCCTCCCCTGACCCGCTTCACGCAGAACTGTTGCTCCACTAGTTATTATACCACATTCCCATCTATTTTTAAAGAGAAATTATTTTTTACGACGATTTCTGAAAAATTCCTGCATAATGCCTGCACATTCACTCTCTAAAATCCCTGTTTCAACCTCTACACGATGATTGAGGCGCTCATCTGTCAAAATATCATACAGACTTCCAGCGGCGCCAAATTTCTGGTTTTTAGCCCCGTAGACCACGTTTGGAATCCGTGCGAGACCAATTGCCCCACTACACATAACACAAGGCTCAATGGTCACAAAAAGCGTACAATCGAGCAAACGCCAACTCTCTTCGCTCAAATTAGCATTCTCAATGGCCATAATTTCCGCATGCATGACTGCTCGTTGCAACTCCTCACGTGCATTGTGCCCCCGACTAATGATTTCTCCATCCTTTACAATGACACAACCAATTGGGATTTCATCATGCTCTAAAGCAATCTCTGCCTCTTTTAAGGCCTCCCTCATAAAGGCTTCTTTTTCTTCAAGCGTGTAATTCATCTCTTCTCTCTTCCTAGCTATCAATTCTATCATTATAGCATGTTTTCCTAGACAAAAAAAGACCTCTATAATATTTGCAGAAACCAACTTTAGATAGTATTCAATCTCTGGTTTGTAGAAATAATGTTATAAAAAGAGTATAATAGTAGCAAAATTTAGAGAAACACTAGAAATCATGAACTGAGAGTAATGGAGACAACTGATACAGAATGTCCAGATCTGTCGGAAGATTTTTAACCATAAGTCTCCAAGAGATGATTATCCTGAGATTTAAATAATAAACAAGATGAAAGGGTAACTAATGCAATTAGAATTTTTACAGGATGAACCAAAACTTACCTTGATGTTTCCATATAAAGATACATTTAATAGAGTAGGGGGACCATCCATGATATCTATATCTGTTATGATTCTCTGGATTCTGAAGCATCTGATGACTTACAATACTGATTTTGCAGACAAGATTGTTATGGCGGTAGCGCTGATTTATGCTCCCCTCCTTATATGGTTTATGGGGTATTATCTCTTCATAAATGGAGTAAAATTAGAAATTTATAAAAACAATATTGTTCAGTATTATACCTATAGCAGTAGAGGCCACAGCCTATTACATTATCAATTTGGACTTCAAGATATCGAACAAATAACCATTAAAAAGCGTCCTTTTAATTGCGTAAAGTTAAGCATAAAAATTAGAAATCCTATTTTTTTAGAAGGACATGAAAAAAAACTAAATAAGCTAGTCAGTGTCAATATCATCACAGACAAACTAAAAGCAGATGCTTTTATGCACGAAATGAAGCAATTTCAAAGTGATAAATCAGATAATCAAGTAAGCTGATTCAGAAAAAATTCAAGTTTGTCTAACTTTCAAATTCTCAAGAAAATAGTTCACTGCAGAGGCTGGGATCAGAAATCCCAGCCTCATTTTTTCTTAGTTATGCATCTCTGATGTGATGGCAAATTGAACGGTTTGTTGGTATTTGAGAATTCAAAAAGCTTCTTTTACCAAAACTTCTTTTCTCAATTCACAACTTTAACCAATTTACCCAAATGTTGAAACCTCACAGATCTGGGTGTACCAAATCGAGAGTTGGTCTAAAGATTTCTGTCCCACTGTTTTTTTCTTAGTCTTAAAAGTAAAGAAGCCACTTAAATATGACTTAAAAGCTGACAAAAAAAGCCACCGAATGCGGTGACTTTATAGGGAGATTATTATGAAAAAGAAAAGTTTAGGAAATTTGTTACAACAAGTTAGGAGGTCTTCTTGTAACTGTCTATAGTATAATCGACCTATCTTAAACAAATCTTAAAAATCTCTTATGACCAAACACTTTCTAAAATATTAGTTTGTTCACGACCTGGACCTACTGAGAATGTAGAGATACGAACACCTACCAACTCGCTTACACGACGAACATAGTTGCGCGCATTTTCAGGAAGGTCTTCTAAATTACGAACTCCTGTAATATCTTCTGACCATCCTGGTAGTTCTTCATAAATTGGTTTACAACGTTTCAATTGTTCAAGACTTGCTGGATAGTAGTCAATACGTTGACCGTCAAGATCATAAGCCACACAGATTTTCACTGTATCCAAACCACTTAAAACATCAATAGAGTTCAAAGAAAGATTCGTGATACCAGAAACACGACGGCTGTGACGCATAACAACTGAGTCGAACCAACCTACACGACGAGGACGCCCAGTGGTTGTCCCATACTCATGCCCCACTTCACGAATACGATCACCAACTTCATCAAATAGCTCAGTTGGGAAAGGACCATCACCTACACGACTCGTATAGGCTTTACATACACCTACAACCTTGTCAATCTTACTTGGACCTACACCTGAACCAATCGTTACACCACCAGCCACTGGGTTTGATGAAGTAACAAATGGATAAGTACCTTGGTCAATATCCAACATGACACCTTGTGCACCCTCAAAGAGAACCCGTTTACCATTATCAAGCGCGTCGTTCAAGATAACAGAAGTATCAGTCACATATTGCTTGATTTGTTGGCCATACTCATAGTATTCTTCAAAGATCTCATCAAATGAAATAGGTTCACTATCATACAATTTTACAAATTGACGATTTTTCTCAGCAAGATTACGTTCTAAACGTTCACGGAAGATTTCTTTATCCAAAAGATCCGCAATACGAATTCCAACACGAGCTGCCTTGTCCATATAGGCTGGACCAATTCCTTTAATTGTCGTCCCAATCTTATTATCACCCTTTGCTTCTTCTTGAAGACGGTCTAACTCAATGTGATAAGGCAAAATAACATGCGCACGATCAGAAATTCTAAGATTATCTGTTGTAACACCTTCTTCATGCAAATAAGACAATTCTTTCACAAGAGATTTAGGGTTGACAACCATCCCATTACCAATAACAGAGATTTTT
Organism: Streptococcus sp. Z554; assembly: GCF_053010305.1. Classification (NCBI taxonomy): domain Bacteria; kingdom Bacillati; phylum Bacillota; class Bacilli; order Lactobacillales; family Streptococcaceae; genus Streptococcus; species Streptococcus sp. Z554. Next base: position 931 of record NZ_JBRKNV010000003.1, on the reverse strand, counting down.
TCTGGGAAGAAAATACCTGAAGGGATCAAGTGCAATTTAAATTTCTTTCCATCAATAACAATTGTGTGACCTGCATTATCTCCGCCTTGGTAACGAGCAATCACTTCCGCATTAGCTGAAAGAAAGTCTGTAATTTTCCCTTTACCTTCATCACCCCACTGGGTACCTACAACAACAACTGAAGTCATAATAAATTTTCGTCTGAGCCAAAAGGCTCGTCCTTTCTCATATACATGGTGGGACTCTCACCCACAATAATATCTTACAATTTATTATAAGAAAAAAAGCCTATTTTATCAAGGATAAACACTAGAAAAGATTAGGGATTTCTTTTATTTTTAAATTGAAAAACAACAATTATTTAGCTTATTCTATATAAATTTTATTAATTTATTAATATTGTTCGTAAAAAATGAAAGAAAAGGAATTTAAAATGAATAATTTAAATTCTTACCTAGTAAATAATTGAGATAAAGACGATATGCTGCTCTAAAATGACAGAGAATAAAATCATTCTCATTCTTTATCCTAAAACGAATTAAGTAATATAATAAAAATTTTAGATGAAGTAATTCCCATTCATCATTACTCTGTAGAAAAAATGAATATTCTTCTTCGACTTGTTTTAGAAAAAGCAAAGAACGATCGTAGTATTTTTGAAGCATATAAAAAACCTTTCTTATTGATAAAAAAAGTTTATCAGAAAAGGCTACTAAAATGAACATAAATCCTATAAAGTAAGAATCAAAAGCTAAACTAACATAAAAAAGAGAAAATAGGTATTGATAGGTAAAAAAATAAAAGTTCTAAAAAAATTATAAAATAAAAAAAAACGTTCCTAAGAACGTTTAAATACTCCGCCAGTAGGACTCGAACCTACGACATCATGATTAACAGTCATGCGCTACTACCAACTGAGCTATGGCGGATA
>NZ_JBRKNV010000002.1:0-268381 GCF_053010305.1 Streptococcus sp. Z554 | reverse complement strand
CGAAGTAGGCGCTAAGAAACTTCCAGTTGTTACAACTAAAGACGAAACTAGAACTGAAGAAGTTGCCTTCCAAACTAAGGAAGTAACAAATGCTGAACTTCCTGAAGGAACTCGTGAAGTGAAAGCTGTTGGTAAGAAGGGTGTTCGCACTATCGTTGAGACAGTGACTTACACAGATGGCGTTGAAACAGGTCGTGTCGTGAAATCAAGTGAAATTACGACAGCGCCAGTTGATGAGATCGTTGAAGTAGGAACTAAGAAAGTAGTTGCAGACGACAGTAATAAACCAGTAAATCCAGGAACTAAACCTGAAGGTCCTGCAGCTAAACCTGCTCCAAACCAAGATAAGAATACTCTACCAAACACAGGTTCAGCAGTATCTAGTCTTCTTTCAATCATTGGTCTTGCCTTTGCAAGCCTAGCAGCCTTTGTCCTTCGCAAGAAAGACTAAGTCGCTCTTAGTGAATAAGAAATTGACATCTTAATTTCTTAGCCTAAGAAGAGAGAACGAGAAATCGTTCTCTCTTTTTTCTTGCATTTTATATCGAGGTGTGATATATTTTATACAACGAGGTGCGATATATCGAACTAAATAGGAGGTCTGATTAAATGGAATTAACAGATAAGATTAGGCGTGTCTACCTTCCCATGACTGAAACGGGTTTTTATATTCTATTCTGTCTGCAAAAGGAGAACCATGGTTATGGTATTGCACAAAAGGTCAAAGAGATGACAGATTCGCAAGTATCAATTAGTCCTGGGACTATGTATGGAACCCTATCGAAGATGGAAAAGGATGGTTTGATTTCCTTTGTTCGCGAAGAGGAAAAACGTAAAATCTATCAGATAACAGACTTGGGTCGAAAAGTTTTAGAGATTGAGCTGAAACGTATTGAGCGACTCTATAGAAACAGTCGGGAGGAACTTTGATGGAAAAGAAAGTTGTTTATAGAATTGCTACCATTGCGGATTATGATAGAGAGGCTCTCTATCTCGGAGAAATGCATGCTCAGGGCTGGAAACTTAAGGAAGTAAGCTACTCTATCTTAGTAGTTGCGGTTAAGTATACTTTTGAAAAGTGCCAACCGGAGCAGGTGGTTTATCAGTTGGACTTTTATCCTATGAAAAGGTCAGAGAGAGCTTCTTATTTACAACTATTTAAAGATTGTGGGTGGGAGCATATTACAGACTTTAATGGTTTTTCCTACTTTAGAAAGCTTTATTCTGGAGTTGAGTCGGATGCCGAGTTTGAAATTTATAATGACGCGGCCGGGAAGTTAGCAATGGTCAAGAAGATTTTAACAATGCGGATGCTTCCTATTTTTCTTCTCTTTTTAGCGCTACTACCGGTTTTCTCAAAGTTTGTCAGTGGAGGTAGTTCTTTCAGTTGGGGAATGTTTTTGGTTTTCATAATAGATTGGATTTTATTGATAGTTTTCGCGATTCAGATTTCTTATATTTTTTGGAGATTGTTTCAAAAGTGGAGAGAATTATCTGATAAATAAAACCATTTTGGAGGTTAGACAATGAATAGCAAAGTACAATTTCGAATGTTTACCATTTTTGATTTGGATAAGGTAGAAGATTATTTGCATGAGATGCATTTGCAAGGTTGGAAATTTAAATCGAATCATTTTGGCTTTTTCTATTTTGAACAATGCCAACCAGATGATGTGATCTACCGTGTGTGGAATACTAGTTACCTTAGAAAAAATGAGCTGGTGTTACAAAGTATTAAGGATAGAGGCTGGAAGTTTGTGGAAGGATGTCCTTATTCTGTTTTCCGAAAGTCAACTTCTGATTTAGCTTCGAATGACCAATTCTGCATGGACAGTCGGCTTAGATGGGAAGGTGTAAAATCTGGACTTCGTTCATGTGTAGCTTCTATCTCTGGTGGTCTAGTTGTTTGTATGAGCCTGTTTCGCGAAAATCTTTCTCAGTCTTTCTTCATCATTTTTGCCCTATATGCCCTCATGATTTCTTATCTAATCTATAGTTTTTACAGACTTAAAAAGAAATATCTTAAGATTGTAAAATGATTTTCTAGGTCTTCAGACTGATTTTTAGCACTCTTAATAAAAGAGTGCTAATTTTTTGAGTTTTTCTCTTGACATTCTCTTTTAAGGGTGTATAATAGAATCATAAGTTAGCACTTGGATGCATCGAGTGCTAAAAAGATCTATCAGAGAGGAGTGTCGAGATGGTTACGGAACGTCAGCAGAATATTTTAAATCTGATTATTGACATCTTTACCAAAACGCATGAACCTGTTGGATCTAAAGCCTTGCAAGAGTCTATTAACTCTAGTAGTGCTACCATTCGAAATGACATGGCAGCTCTAGAAAAGCAAGGTTTACTTGAAAAAGCGCATACGTCCAGTGGTCGGATGCCGAGTGTGGCTGGTTTTCAATACTATGTCAAACATTCTTTATCCTTTGACCGTTTAGCTGAGAATCAAGTTTATGAGATTGTAAAAGCCTTTGATCAAGAGTTCTTCAAGCTTGAGGATATTCTTCAAGAGGCGACTAAAATCTTGTCAGACTTGAGTGGTTGTACGGTTGTAGCGCTGGATGTCGAACCGAGTAGGCAAAAGCTGACGGCTTTTGATATCGTTGTTCTCGGGCAACATACAGCTTTAGCTGTTTTTACACTTGATGAGTCTAGAACAGTTACCAGTCAGTTTTTGATTCCGAGAAATTTCTTGCAGGAGGATTTAAATCGCCTCAAGACCATGATTCAAGAACGTTTCCTGGAACAGACTGTTTTGGATATTCACTACAAGATTCGGACAGAGATCCCGCAGATTATCCAACGTTACTTTACAACGACGGACAATGTTATGGACCTCGTCGAACATATTTTCAGAGAAATGTTCAATGAAAATATCGTAGTTTCTGGGAAAGTCAATCTCTTGAATTTTGCGAATCTAGCAGCCTATCAATTTTTTGATCAACCACAAAAGGTTGCTTTAGAGATTCGAGAAAATCTGATTGGTGACCAGATGCAAAGTGTCCGAGTTGCGGATAGCCAAGAATCTTGTCTTGCTGACTTAGCAGTGATTAGCAGTAAATTCCTCATCCCTTATCGTGGTTTTGGAATTCTAGCGATTATTGGTCCGGTTAATCTGGACTACCAGCAATTGGTTAATCAACTTAATGTTGTCAATCGAGTTTTGACCATGAAGTTGACGGATTTTTATCGCTATCTCAGTAGCAATCACTATGAAGTGAATTAAGATTGAAATCATTAAAGGAGGCGAAAATGGCCCAAGATATAAAAAATGAAGAAATAAAAGAAGAAGTTGTGGAAACGACTGAAGAAACAACTCCTGAGAAGTCTGAGTTGGACTTGGCCAACGAACGTGCCGAAGAATTTGAAAACAAATACCTTCGTGCCCACGCAGAAATGCAAAATATTCAACGTCGTGCCAATGAAGAACGCCAACTCTTGCAACGCTATCGCAGCCAAGATTTGGCAAAAGCGATTCTGCCATCACTTGATAACCTTGAACGCGCCCTTGCAGTTGAAGGTTTGACAGATGATGTCAAAAAAGGACTAGAAATGGTCCAAGAAAGCTTGATTCATGCTCTGAAAGAAGAAGGAATCGAAGAAATCGCAGCGGACGGTGAATTTGACCATAACTACCACATGGCCATCCAAACCCTCCCAGCGGATGACGAGCATCCAGCAGACACCATCGCACAAGTCTTCCAAAAAGGCTACAAACTCCATGACCGCATCCTACGCCCAGCCATGGTAGTGGTATATAACTAGGCGGTAAGTCAGAAATCTGTGATTTCGTTGACGCACCCCCGCAAGGGTGATTAGGCTGGTCACAAGCAATTGCGAAGTGAACTGCCAATCAGCTACTGCGTATAATTTCGACTCCTCGTTTCGCAATTTACATAATAGAAACCTTGTCCGAAACGACAGAAAACTATGAAAGAAAGATAAACAATGGTTCAGCTTCACCAATAGTAAGCGAAGCGAACCAAAGGCGATACTCTTTGCCGTGGCGCTATTTGCGCAAACTTTGAGACCTTAGGCTCAAAGTTTAGTCAAAGAGATTGACGAAGTCAAGCTCTGACGGCGTCGCCACTTAAGAAGAGTATCAAAAAGAAAAAAAGATAAAATTTAAGGAGAAAAACACATGTCTAAAATTATCGGTATTGACTTAGGTACAACAAACTCAGCAGTTGCAGTTCTTGAAGGAACTGAATCAAAAATTATCGCAAACCCAGAAGGAAACCGCACAACGCCATCTGTAGTATCATTCAAAAACGGTGAAATCATCGTTGGTGACGCTGCAAAACGTCAAGCAGTTACAAACCCAGATACAGTGATCTCTATCAAATCTAAGATGGGGACTTCTGAAAAAGTTTCCGCTAACGGTAAAGAATACACACCACAAGAAATCTCAGCGATGATTCTTCAATACTTGAAAGGTTACGCTGAAGAATACCTTGGTGAAAAAGTAACTAAGGCTGTTATTACAGTTCCTGCTTACTTCAACGATGCTCAACGTCAAGCAACTAAAGACGCTGGTAAAATCGCTGGTCTTGAAGTAGAACGTATCGTCAACGAACCAACTGCAGCAGCTCTTGCTTATGGTTTGGACAAGACTGACAAAGAAGAAAAAATCTTGGTATTTGACCTTGGTGGTGGTACATTTGACGTATCAATCCTTGAACTCGGTGATGGTGTCTTCGATGTATTGGCAACTGCAGGGGACAACAAACTCGGTGGTGATGACTTTGACCAAAAAATCATCGACTACTTGGTAGCAGAATTCAAGAAAGAAAATGGTATCGACTTGTCAACAGACAAGATGGCTCTTCAACGTTTGAAAGACGCAGCTGAAAAAGCTAAGAAAGACCTTTCTGGTGTCACTTCAACTCAAATCAGCTTGCCGTTTATCACGGCTGGTGAGGCTGGACCTCTTCACTTGGAAATGACCTTGACTCGTGCTAAATTCGATGATTTGACTCGTGACCTCGTAGAACGTACAAAAACTCCAGTTCGTCAAGCCCTTTCAGATGCAGGTTTGAGCTTGTCAGATATCGACGAAGTCATCCTTGTTGGTGGTTCAACTCGTATCCCAGCCGTTGTAGAAGCTGTTAAAGCTGAAACTGGTAAAGAACCAAACAAATCCGTAAACCCTGATGAAGTAGTTGCTATGGGTGCGGCTATCCAAGGTGGTGTGATCACTGGTGATGTTAAAGACGTTGTCCTTCTTGACGTAACACCATTGTCACTTGGTATTGAAACAATGGGTGGTGTCTTCACAAAACTCATCGACCGCAACACTACAATTCCAACTTCTAAATCACAAGTCTTCTCAACTGCAGCAGACAACCAACCAGCCGTTGATATCCACGTTCTTCAAGGTGAACGCCCAATGGCAGCGGACAACAAGACTCTTGGACGTTTCCAATTGACTGATATTCCAGCTGCACCTCGTGGTATCCCACAAATCGAAGTAACATTCGACATCGACAAGAACGGTATCGTATCTGTTAAGGCTAAAGATCTTGGAACTCAAAAAGAACAAACAATTGTTATCCAATCAAACTCAGGTTTGACAGACGAAGAAATCGACCGCATGATGAAAGATGCAGAAGCAAACGCTGAAGCAGATAAGAAACGGAAAGAAGAAGTTGACCTTCGTAACGAAGTAGACCAAGCAATCTTTGCGACTGAAAAGACCATCAAGGAAACTGAAGGTAAAGGCTTCGATGCTGAACGTGATGCTGCCCAAGCTGCCCTTGATGAGCTTAAGAAAGCCCAAGAAGACAACAACTTGGACGAAATGAAAGCTAAACTCGAAGCATTGAACGAAAAAGCTCAAGGACTTGCTGTGAAACTCTACGAACAAGCTGCGGCAACCCAACAAGCTCAAGCAGGAGCAGAAGGCGCACAAGCAACAGGAAATGCAGGCGATGACGTCGTAGACGGAGAGTTTACTGAAAAGTAAGATGCAAAGCCCGTTAAAACCTCGCAGTGAAAATAGGAAATCTGACGCAGAAACTTTAGTTTCTAGAAAGATTTATCTTTTTCACCAAGAGGTTAGGGCGTGCTCAATTCGGCTTAACTCGTTAAGAATGACTAATCACTAAAGTGATTGTCATTCTACGGCAATCGCTATGGCGACTTGCCTAAACGCCTTACTAGTTTTAAAACAAAGTATAATCGACTTTGTTTTAAAACGTCGTAATGATAAGAAGAAATCCAGAGGTTGCAACCCAGCCTCTGTTTTTCGGTAAAATAGAGGATGTTGCGTATGAAAAAAGTACTTTGTATCATTTATCCTAATTTTTCTCTTTATGAAATAACCTCTCTAACAAGTACTTTAGCTCTATCTTTTGGCGTCACGATTGATTATGTAGCTTCAGATTATTCGATAGTTATATCTGAGGATGGTTTGCCTTGTCAACCTACGAAAACATTGGATCAAATCCGTATAGAAGATTATTCTTGTGTGATTTTGCCAGGAATGGTTAACATTGGACCTGCTCTACAGGATAAAAAATTGACATCGTTTTTGAGAAGTCTTGATGAGCAAGATATCCTAATTGCAGCCATTTCTTCAGCGCCACTTTTATTGGCGAAAGCAGGTTTATTGAACGATACGAAATTCACAGGTGGAATTTGGCAAAACTTCTTTGACTATTTTGAATTTCTTCCACGTGAAAATTTCCAATCGAAAGTCCTTGTGCAAGATAAACAGATCATTACGGCTATAGGATTCGCACATCAAGAGTTTGCTAGAAAAGTGATTCTTAGTCTAGGGTTGGCAGAGAATACGGACAACTATTTTAAAGAACAGAACGAGTATGCTGAAGAGGATTTGATATATACTCTATCAGATGAAGAGTTTGATCAAGTGAAGCAGAGCATAGAAAACAACCTCTAAAAATTTACATGAATATTATAGAAAGGAACAAAGAGTGTTCTCAACTGAACACGGGTTCCAGAATTGCTTACTAAATTTGAAAGAAAGGAACAAAGAGCGCTCGAGAAATTGAACTCGAGCGGAAAGCTTGGAAATTAGATAAACCTCCTAAGAAATCAGGATTTCTTGTCGGTTTCCTAAATTTCAGTCGCTTTCTGTTCGCTCTTAGTATCTTGTATGAACAATACTGAATTTTATGACCGTTTGGGCGTTTCAAAGAATGCGTCTCAAGATGAGATCAAGAAAGCCTATCGGAAATTATCTAAAAAATATCACCCAGATATCAATAAAGAGCCTGGTGCTGAGGAAAAGTACAAGGAAGTTCAAGAAGCTTATGAGACTTTAAGTGATGAACAGAAACGTGCTGCTTACGACCAATATGGTGCAGCTGGTGCCAATGGTGGCTTTGGTGGTGCAGGCGGTTTTGGTGGTTTCGACGGAGCAGGTGGCTTCGGTGGATTTGAAGATATCTTCTCAAGTTTTTTCGGCGGAGGCGGTTCTTCTCGCAATCCAAACGCTCCTCGTCAAGGTGACGACCTCCAGTACCGTGTGAATTTGACTTTTGAAGAAGCTATCTTTGGTACTGAAAAAGAAGTCAAATACAATCGTGAAGCTAGCTGCCGTACTTGTAATGGTTCAGGTGCTAAGCCTGGAACAAGTCCAGTTACTTGTGGACGTTGTCATGGTTCTGGTGTTATTAACGTTGATACTCAGACTCCACTTGGTATGATGCGTCGTCAAGTAACCTGTGATGTCTGTCATGGACGTGGAAAAGAAATCAAAGATCCATGTACAACCTGTCATGGAACAGGTCATGAAAAACAAGCCCACAGTGTCCATGTAAAAATTCCAGCAGGTGTTGAAACTGGTCAACAAATTCGTTTAGCTGGTCAAGGTGAGGCAGGCTTTAACGGCGGTCCTTATGGAGACTTGTATGTAGTAGTTTCTGTTGAAGATAGCGATAAATTTGAACGTGAAGGGACAACTATTTTCTACAAGTTAAACCTCAATATCGTCCAAGCAGCCCTTGGAGATACAGTGGATATTCCAACAGTTCATGGGGATGTTGAGTTAGTCATCCCAGAAGGAACGCAGACTGGTAAAAAATTCCGCCTACGTGGCAAGGGAGCTCCTAGTCTTCGTGGTGGTGCTGTTGGTGACCAATATGTGACGGTCAATGTCGTGACTCCAACAGGTCTAAACGAACGACAAAAAGCAGCTTTGAAAGAATTCGCAGCTGCAGGTGATTTAAAAGTCAATCCAAAGAAAAAAGGTTTCTTTGATCACATAAAAGATGCCTTTGAGGGTGAATAAAGCATAAACTAAAAAGAGCCTTCGGGCTCTTTTTGTGTTATCTTTGAAAATTTAGCGTCGAAAAATCATTTTCCGGTTAGCCTGTTATTTATACTTTTGCTTGAGTAAGCCTGCCGCATCCATATCTTGGATGAGTTGCTTGATTTCCGCTTCCTTACCAGGCTTAATGGTAACGGTATCAATGCGTTTGATTTCTGAGTTATCCTGAATATCCACCAAATTCAAAGCTTTTTCATAGAAGGCGATTCCTTTTTTTAGACTCTCCTGGTCATTCCAAAAGAGAACTGAGTAATTAGGATTTGATTTCTTTCCGATTTCTTGGTAATACTTCCCGCTTTCCTCCTCTAAAAACTGGAATAAACCATGATTGAACAAGTTATCTTCTACTGTTCTATAGGAAAATCTCCTGTGTTTAGAACATAGATCTTGAGTCGTTTTTTAGTGAGGTTTGGACTTTCTTTTAGGACAGGGTGACTATTGATGACCTCGTCTGAAAAAGTAACATAAAAATCTAAGCCGCCCCCCTCGAATTGATAGCTTCCATTTGATTCTACTTTTTCAGGAGGCATGTCAAGGGAGATAAAGATTTGTTTTAAGGCTTCATTTCCTTCTCGAATGTCACTTGATGAAGCTTTGAAAAGATTGGCCACTAGTAGAAATGCTAAGATTGCAAGAAGACAGAAGCAACCAGAAATGATCAAGATGACTTTTAAAAACTGTTTCATGTTTAGTCCCTTCCTTTTCTGTTAGGAGCTGGTAACCCAAGATGGATTGAAGGGGATATGAGAAAAGTTGGATACTTTCCTTTTTTTAGTTTTCTTCAGGTTCTCGTAGTTCTTTTATCACAGCAAGTCTAGCTTGGAGGTCTTTTTCTAAGGCTTTAAATTTGTAAGTGAGGTCTTCTTGGTACTCCTTGATGACTTCTTTTTGCTGATTGATAATTTGTAAGCTGTTTTGGATGACATCCAAATCACCTTTAATTGCTTCAACGCGGCCAGTTGTATCTAAAACTTCTTCAGTGATAACTTCACGATTTTTAACGAGGAGGTAAGATCCGACTGCAGAGCCGGCAAAAAGCAGTAAATTTGATAGTTTCATAGGAACTCCTTAAGCATTTTTGATAGTTTCAGCGACTTGGGCAAGCTTGTCAAAGTCAGGTTCATGGGCGATAAAGTCAATTTTCAAGTCATCATCTGCACTATAACGAGGAACAAGGTGGACATGGGTATGGAAAACGGTTTGTCCAGCTACTTCTTCGCAGTTGGCGATGATATTCATACCCTTGGCTTTAGTAGCTGTCATGACTTTTTGTGCGACCAATGGAACCTTAGCAAACAGTTGGCTAGCGCTCGTAGCATCCATTTCTAAAAGGTTGCGATAGTGTTCTTTAGGTACGACCAGGGTATGACCAGGTGTTACTTGAGAAATATCAAGAAAGGCAAGGACTTGCTCATCCTCATAAACCTTGGCTGCAGGGATTTCTCCTGCGATAATCTTACAAAAAATACAATCTGACATAAAAACCACCTCTAGTGTATTGAATTTTGATATAATATAGCTACATTATACCAGATTCGGAGAAAATATGTTAGAAATTAAAAACCTGACAGGGGGCTATGTTCACGTACCTGTCTTGAAGGATGTATCTTTTACAGTAGAGAGTGGTCAGTTGGTTGGCTTGATTGGCTTGAATGGTGCAGGTAAATCAACAACGATCAATGAGATTATCGGTCTCTTAACACCCTACAGTGGTGAGATTAAAATTGATGGTTTAACTCTAGGAGAGGATGCTACGAGCTATCGCAAGAAGATTGGCTATATTCCTGAAACTCCTAGCTTGTATGAGGAGCTGACTCTCAGAGAACATATCGAGACAGTCGCTATGGCTTATGGTGTTGAACAGAATATCGCTTTTGAACGTGTGGAACCCCTTTTAAAAATGTTTCGTTTGGATCAGAAACTGGATTGGTTCCCGGTTCATTTTTCAAAAGGGATGAAGCAAAAGGTTATGATTATCTGTGCCTTTGTCGTGGATCCTAGTCTCTTTATCGTAGACGAACCTTTCCTTGGTCTTGATCCTTTGGCGATTTCAGATTTGATTCAACTTCTAGAAGCGGAAAAGAAAAAAGAGAAGTCTATCCTTATGAGTACCCACGTTCTTGATTCTGCTGAAAAGATGTGTGACTCTTTTGTCATTCTTCACAAAGGTCAAGTAAGAGCCAAAGGAAATCTCCAACAACTCCGAGAAGCCTTTGATATGCCAGAAGCAAGCCTCAATGATATCTATTTGGCTCTGACCAAAGAGGAGGAGCTATGAAGGACTTGTTTTTAAAACGAAAGCAGGAATTTCGCAAGGAATGCTTGGGCTATCTCCGTTATGTGCTCAATGATCATTTTGTCTTGTTTTTGTTGGTTTTACTAGGATTTTTGGCTTATCAATACAACCAACTACTGCAACATTTTCCTGAAAATTATTTACCAATCTTATTTTTAATTGGAATTGTATCTGTTTTGCTCTTGTTTTGGGGTGGTATTGCGACCTATCTAGAAGCTCCTGACAAACTCTTCCTCTTGGTGGCTGAGGAGAAGGTAAAAGACCATATCAAAAAGCAATCTCTCCTATCGTTCATCTTTTGGCTTAGTGTTCAAACGATGTTCTTGTTATTGATTGCTCCCTTGTTCTTAGCCATGGGCTTAGGTCTACCGATTTTTGGAGTCTATCTCTTTATCTTAGGGCTTGTAAAATATGTGATTTTTCGTCAAAAATCCAGTAAATTTTTTGTTGAAAATGGACTTGATTGGGATTCTATTATTGCTCAAGAAAGTAAACGTAAGCAGTTCTTGCTTCGATTCTTTGCCCTCTTTACACAGGTCAAGGGGATTTCAAATAGTGTTAAGCGCCGAGCTTATCTGGACTTTATCCTCAAGGGAGTTCAGAAAGTACCAGGAAAAATCTGGCAGAATCTTTATCTCCGTTCCTATCTGAGAAATGGAGATTTATTTGCTCTGAGCTTGCGTCTTATCATCCTATCCTTATCAGCCCTCATCTTTATTGAGCAGTCCTGGATTGCAGTCGCAATTGTAATTTTATTCAATTATCTATTATTATTCCAGCTATTAGCGCTTTATCATGCCTTTGACTATCAATATTTGACGCAATTATTTCCAGTAGGAAAGGGGCAAAAAGAGCGAGGATTGAAGGAAATTTTAAGAGCGATTGGATTGTTTGTTCTGATCTTAGAAAGTCTTATAGGAATGGTTGTTTTCAAGGACAAAATCCTTGTCTTTGTTCTTGTTGGAGCAGGCTTTGTATTGCAATTTCTTTATGTACCTTATCAACTGAGAAGATTGGTTGACGAATAGCATAAAAATTAGTAGAATAATAAGGAAACTTTATTCGGAGGAAAGAAATGGACTTGGGTGATATTGAGCTAACGCTAACCCCGATATCTGGGAAGAGCGGAAAAGCTTATATGGGAAGTTATCCTGATGGAAAACGTGTTTTTATAAAAATGAATACTTCTCCAATCCTGCCTGGTTTAGCGAGAGAGCAAATTGCGCCACAATTGCTCTGGATCCGTCGATTACCAGATGGCCGTGATATGTGTGCTCAGGAATGGTTGACAGGAAAAATTTTGACGCCAAGTGATATGAACCGTAAACAAATTATCGATATTTTGACACGTTTACACCGTTCACGTCCCTTAATGACTCAATTAACACGCCTGGGTTATGCCTTGGAAACACCTTCGGATTTACTTCAATCATGGGTAAATAAGGCTCCAGATGCTCTAAAAAATAACCAGTATCTTCGTATGGTTTTAGGGGATTTGCGCGAGAATCTTCCTAATTTTAGGGAGGATTATGCAACCATAGTCCATGGTGATGTGCGTCATAGTAATTGGATTGAGACTGAAAGTGGCTTAATTTATCTAGTAGACTGGGATTCAGTTCGCTTGACTGATCGAATGTTTGATGTAGCCCATCTGCTTTGTCACTATATTCCAGAATATCAATGGCAAGAGTGGTTGACTAATTATGGCTACAAATACAATCAAACAGTCTTGAATAAGTTATATTGGTATGCTCAACTGTCATTTTTGAGCCTCATTACCAAATACTATGAAAATCAAGATTTGGATAATGTGAATCGGGAGATCTATGCTTTGCGTACCTTCCGAGATAAGTATGGAAAGAAAAAATGAGAGTTAGAAATCGTAAAGGTGCAACAGAACTGTTAGAGGCTAATCCGCAGTATGTTGTTTTAAATCCCGCAGAAGCTAAAGGAAAGTGGCGAGATTTGTTTGGTAATGACAATCCAATCCATGTAGAGGTTGGTAGTGGCAAAGGTGCTTTCGTAACAGGAATGGCCAAACAAAATCCTGGCATCAACTATATCGGGATTGATATTCAGAAGTCTGTATTAAGCTATGCCTTAGACAAGGTCTTAGAAGTTGGAGTTCCCAACATCAAACTTCTATGGGTTGATGGTTCAGAATTGACTGATTATTTTGAAGATGGTGAAATTGATCGCTTGTATTTGAATTTCTCGGATCCATGGCCTAAAAAACGCCATGAGAAGCGTCGTTTGACTTATAAGAGCTTCTTGGATACTTTCAAGCGAATCTTGCCTGAACATGGTGAAATTCATTTCAAGACAGATAATCGTGGCTTGTTTGAATATAGCTTAGTGAGCTTTTCACAATATGGCATGAAACTCAATGGTGTTTGGTTAGATTTACATGCCAGCGACTTTGAAGGAAATGTCATGACTGAGTATGAACAAAAGTTCTCAAGTAAGGGTCAAGTCATTTATAGAGTTGAAGCTCAGTTTTAATGTGAAGACTTGTTAGTGAAAAACTATCGTTCACTCAAATGGAATATAAACATGTAACTCAAGGATTTAGTTCTGTCTTCGATAGGACTAAATCCTTGAGTTTTTAATAGATTTGGGATTTTGATAAGTGTGTACTTGTGCCCTGATAAGTGGTATAATGAAGGGGCTATGAGAAGAAGCATAAAACCTGTTGTAGTCTATTTTTTCTTTCTCCTTGTGATAGTTGGTTTGATTTTTTTGGATTATCAACATCATCGACAGGCAGATGTGCAAGTAGAAAAAACTGAGAAAACTACTCAAACCAGTGAAACAGATAAGGAAAAGGTTGTTGAAGATAAATTAGCCCAAATGACCTTGGAGGAGAAAGTCGGGCAATTATTCTGGGCTAGAGTTCCTGCTGATCATCAAATAGAAGATCTCCAATCCTATCATTTGTCTGGCTATATCTTGTTTGGGCGAGATTTTGAAGGACAAACCTTAGAGGATATGAAGACTTTGACAAGTCGCTACCAAGCTGCTTCAAAGACTCCTTTATTGATTGGTTCCGATGAAGAAGGAGGAACAGTAACGCGTATCAGTTCGATTTTGGATACCCCTTTCCAATCTCCTATGACCCTTTATCATCAAGGGGGGATGGAGGCTGTTCTTACTGATACTAAGAGAAAAGTAGAGGTGCTGAAATCTGTTGGTATCAATGCTGGACTCTTTCCAGTTGCGGACCTTGCTAGGGATTCATCAGCCTTTATTTACGATCGGACCATCGGACAAGATGCCCAAACAACTGCAAGTTATGTTAAGCAGGTTGTGGCAGAGCTTCAAAAGAGTAAAGTCGGCTCAACCTTGAAGCATTTCCCAGGATATGGCGATAATGGAGACAGTCATACCGACATTATCCAAGACAACCGTTCTCTGGATGAATTAAGACAGGCAGATTTTCTACCCTTTCAAGCTGGCATAGATGCAGGAGCGGATAGTATTTTAGTTTCTCACAATATCCTGACTAAAATTGATACAGTGCCGTCATCTATCTCGCCAAAAATTAACGAAATTCTTCGCAAGGAGCTGAATTTTAAAGGGGTCATAATGACGGATGATTTAGATATGGCAGGATTAGCCGATTTTGTCAGTCAGGATGAAGCTGCTCTCCAGGTAATATTAGCTGGAAATGATCTAATCCTAGGTTCTTCCTACCAAACTCAGATTCCTTATCTATTAAAGAAAGTTTCTTCTGGGGACTTGACAGAAGAGCGTATTGATGAGTCTGTAAGACGTATTTTAGCATGGAAATATGACTTGGGATTATTCGAAAGGTCTCAGTAAAAAAGCAGATGAATTTTATAGTACAAGACCATGCATAAGCCTTCATAGGAAAGTCCTCTATCGATCATCATAAAGTCAAATCCTTGCAGGCTGGAATGATTTGTGGTATACTTATAGCAAGAATATAAGAAAGAGAGGCGGGGAGATATCTTCGCCTCTTGCTTATGAGGAGGTGGACGCAATCGCAACGATCGTTGAATTAGTCAGAGAAGTCGTAGAACCTATCATTGAAGCTCCTTTCGAACTCGTAGATATCGAGTACGGAAAGATTGGCAGTGACATGATTCTAAGTATTTTTGTAGACAAGCCTGAAGGAATCACCTTGAATGATACAGCAGACTTGACTGAAATTATCAGTCCTGTCCTAGATACTATCAAGCCGGATCCCTTCCCAGAACAATATTTCCTAGAAATTACCAGTCCAGGATTGGAGCGTCCTTTGAAAACCAAGGAAGCAGTCGCTGGAGCGGTCGGGAAATATATCCATGTCGGGCTTTACCAAGCTATCGACAAGCAAAAGGTTTTTGAAGGAACCTTATTGTCCTTTGAAGAGGATGAGTTGACGATGGAATATATGGACAAAACTCGTAAAAAAACAGTTCAAATTCCATACAATTTGGTATCAAAAGCACGTTTGGCAGTAAAATTATAGAAAGAAAGGATAGCTTTTGAGAATTCAAAAGTAAAAAAAACATGAGTAAAGAAATGCTAGAGGCCTTCCGCATTTTGGAAGAAGACAAGGGAATCAAGAAAGAAGATATCATTGACGCAGTAGTAGAGTCACTTCGTTCTGCTTATCGCAGACGCTATGGTCAATCAGACAGTGTAGCTATCGATTTCAACGAAAAGACAGGTGACTTTACTGTCTATACTGTCCGTGAAGTTGTTGATGAAGTGTTTGATAGCCGTTTGGAAATCAGCTTGAAAGATGCTCTTGCCATTAATTCAGCCTATGAACTTGGTGACAAAATCAAGTTTGAAGAAGCGCCAGGAGAGTTTGGTCGTGTAGCAGCCCAATCTGCTAAACAAACCATCATGGAAAAGATGCGCAAGCAAACACGTGCTATTACCTACAATACATACAAAGAACATGAACAAGAAATCATGTCAGGTACAGTAGAGCGTTTTGACAACCGCTTCATTTATGTTAACCTTGGTAGCATCGAAGCCCAATTGTCAAAACAAGACCAAATTCCTGGAGAAGTTTTTGCTTCTCATGATCGTATTGAAGTCTATGTTTACAAAGTTGAAGACAACCCTCGTGGAGTTAACGTCTTTGTTAGCCGTAGCCATCCAGAAATGATCAAACGTTTGATGGAACAAGAGATTCCAGAAGTATATGATGGAACTGTTGAAATCATGAGCGTAGCTCGTGAAGCAGGTGACCGTACTAAAGTCGCGGTTCGTAGCCACAATCCAAACGTGGATGCTATCGGAACAATCGTTGGACGTGGTGGAGCAAACATCAAGAAAATCACTAGCAAGTTCCATCCAGCTCGCTACGATGCTAAGAGCGACCGCATGGTTCCTGTAGAAGAAAACATTGATGTTATCGAGTGGGTAGCAGATCCAGCTGAGTTTATCTATAACGCCATTGCTCCTGCTGAAGTTGACCAGGTTATCTTTGATGAAAACGACAGCAAACGTGCCTTGGTGGTTGTTCCAGATAACAAGCTATCTCTTGCGATCGGTCGTCGTGGACAAAATGTTCGCTTGGCAGCACATTTGACTGGTTACCGTATCGACATCAAGTCTGCAAGTGAATTTGAAGCTATGGAAGAAGCAGGTCAAGTGGATTACGCTGAAACAGATGAATTGACTGAAGAATAAGATCTGCTAGAGGAGGGAAAGATGAAAACAAGAAAAATCCCTTTGCGCAAGTCTGTTGTTTCTAACGAAGTGATTGATAAGCGAGATTTACTCCGTATTGTCAAGAACAAAGAAGGTGAGGTCTTTATCGACCCGACAGGCAAGGCTAATGGCCGTGGCGCTTATATCAAGCTAGACAATGCAGAAGCCCTAGAGGCCAAAAAGAAAAAAGTCTTTAACCGTAGCTTTAACATGGAAGTTGAAGAAAGCTTTTATGACGAGCTGATCGCATATGTTGATCACAAAGTAAAAAGAAGAGAGTTAGGACTTGAATAAGCAAAAGATAAGTAATCTCTTGGGACTTGCTCAACGAGCAGGGAAAATTATCTCGGGTGAGGAAATGGTGGTCAAGGCCATCCAAGACCAGAAAGTAAAGCTGGTATTTCTAGCCCATGATGCTGCTCCCAACCTGACCAAGAAGATTCATGATAAAAGTGACTATTATCAAGTAGAAGTTATTACCGTGTTTTCAACACTGGAATTAAGCATAGCAGTTGGAAAATCAAGAAAGGTTTTGGCTGTGACAGATGCTGGATTTACAAAGAAAATGAGGTCTCTTATGGAATAGAAGAGGAGGACATGATTTGTCTAAGAAAAGATTGTACGAAATCGCAAAAGAACTTGGAAAAGAAAGTAAGGAAGTTGTAGCACGTGCAAAAGAGTTGGGCTTGGAAGTAAAAAGCCATGCATCAAGCGTAGAGGCTGCTGCTGCTGAAAAAATCGTAGCTAGCTTTAAACCTGCTACTCCGAAAACAGAATCAAAGCCTGCAGCACCAAAAGCAAGTAAAGCGAAGGTGGAAAGTAAACCAGCTACGCCAGCAACTCCAAAGGAAGAAAAAGTTGTAGCTGCAAGACCACAGAGTCGAAACTTTAAGGCGGAACGTGAGGCGCGTGCAAAAGAGCAAGCAGAACGACGCAAACAAAACAAGGGCAACAACCGCGATCAACAACAAAACGGTAACCGTCAAAAGAACGATAACCGTAATGGTGGAAAACCTGGTCAAGGGAACCGTGACAATCGTCGTTTTAACGACCAAGGGAAGAAACCACAAGGTCAAGGGAATCGTGGCAATGATTATCGCCAACAAGCTGATAATCGTTCCAACCAAGCTGGTCCTCGTATTGACTTCAAAGCTCGTGCAGCAGCTCTGAAAGCAGAGCAAAATGCAGAGTACGCACGCTCAAGCGAGGAACGCTACAAACAGTCTCAAGTTGCCAAAGAAGCCATGGCTCAAGCTAACAAACGTAAAGAGCCAGAGGAAATCTTTGAGGAAGCTGCCAAACTAGCTGAACAAAGTCAGCCTGTAGTTGAAGTAGCTCCTGTAGCCAAAGAGGCTGTAGTGGATACACGTCGTAAAAAGCAAGCTCGACCAGACAAAGATCGTGATGATTATGATCACGAGGAAGATGGTCCTAGAAAACAACAAAAGAATCGAAGTAGTCAGAATCAAGTGAGAAATCAAAGAAATAGTAACTGGAATAACAATAAGAAAAATAAAAAAGGCAATAAACAAAATAACCGTAATCAGGCTCCAAAACCGATTACAGAGCGTAAATTCCATGAATTGCCAACAGAATTCGAATATACAGATGGGATGACCGTTGCGGAAATCGCAAAACGTATCAAACGTGAACCAGCTGAGATTGTTAAGAAACTATTTATGATGGGCGTTATGGCCACTCAAAACCAATCTTTGGATGGAGAAACAATCGAACTCCTCATGGTTGATTACGGAATTGAAGCTAAACAAAAGGTTGAAGTGGACAATGCGGATATCGAACGTTTCTTCGTAGAAGATGGATATCTGAATGAAGACAAGTTGGTTGAACGTCCACCAGTTGTAACCATCATGGGACACGTTGACCATGGTAAAACAACCCTTTTGGATACCCTTCGTAATTCTCGTGTCGCTACAGGAGAAGCAGGTGGTATTACTCAGCATATCGGTGCTTACCAGATTGAGGAAAATGGGAAGAAGATTACCTTCCTTGATACACCTGGACACGCGGCCTTTACTTCTATGCGTGCACGTGGTGCCTCTGTTACCGATATTACGATCTTGGTCGTAGCGGCAGATGATGGTGTTATGCCTCAGACAATCGAAGCTATCAACCACTCAAAAGCAGCGAATGTTCCAATTATCGTTGCCATTAATAAGATTGATAAACCAGGTGCCAACCCAGAACGTGTAATCGGTGAATTGGCTGAACACGGAGTTATGTCAACTGCCTGGGGTGGAGATTCTGAGTTTGTAGAAATCTCAGCCAAATTTAACCAGAATATCGATGAGCTCTTGGAAACGGTTCTTCTTGTAGCTGAAATCCAAGAACTCAAAGCAGACCCAACAGTCCGTGCCATCGGTACCGTTATTGAAGCTCGTTTGGATAAAGGAAAAGGTGCGGTTGCGACCCTCCTTGTTCAACAAGGTACTCTGAATGTTCAAGACCCAATCGTTGTTGGTAATACTTTCGGACGTGTCCGTGCTATGACCAATGACCTTGGACGTCGTGTTAAGGTTGCAGGACCTTCAACACCAGTATCGATCACAGGTTTGAACGAAGCGCCTATGGCGGGTGATCACTTTGCCGTTTATGAAGATGAGAAATCTGCTCGTGCAGCTGGTGAAGAACGTGCCAAACGTGCTCTTATGAAGCAACGTCAAGCTACACAACGTGTTAGCCTTGAAAATCTCTTTGATACCCTTAAAGCTGGTGAACTCAAGTCAGTTAACGTCATCATCAAAGCCGACGTACAAGGTTCTGTTGAAGCCCTTTCTGCATCACTTCAAAAGATTGACGTGGAAGGTGTAAAAGTTACCATCGTTCACTCAGCAGTCGGTGCTATCAATGAATCTGACGTGACTCTTGCCGAAGCTTCAAATGCCTTTATCATTGGTTTCAACGTACGTCCTACACCACAAGCTCGTCAACAAGCAGAAGCAGACGATGTAGAAATCCGTCTCCACAGCATTATCTACAAGGTTATTGAAGAGATGGAAGAAGCCATGAAGGGTATGCTTGATCCAGAATTTGAAGAAAAAGTGATCGGTGAAGCGATTATCCGTGAAACCTTTAAAGTCTCTAAAGTGGGAACAATCGGTGGATTTATGGTTACTAGCGGTAAAGTTACCCGTGACTCTAAAGTCCGTGTTATTCGTGATGGTGTCGTTATCTACGATGGTGAACTTGCGAGCTTGAAACACTATAAAGATGACGTCAAGGAAGTTACAAACGGCCGTGAAGGTGGTCTTATGATTGATGGCTACAATGATATCAAGATGGATGATGTGATTGAGGCCTACGTCATGGAAGAAATTAAACGCTAAAATTTTTGCTCCTTTCTTAGGTGGTGAGGGACGCAAGCAAACCCATGGTTTCATTGCTTATTTTTGAGCCTAGGGTCTCAAAAATCCTCTGTTATGAAACTGCTAATGCAGTTCCATAACCTTCACCACAGCGAAAGAAGCGGATGAGTTCAAATTGAACTTTATTTCAATTTGAAAAGAATTTCAATAAGTTTAAAAATAGCTAGGTCTGCTGGCCTAGCTTTTGGTTCAATTGAGAGAAAGGAAGAACTATGGCAAATCATTTCCGTACGGATCGTGTGGGCATGGAAATCAAACGTGAAGTCAATGAGATTTTACAAAAGAAAGTCCGTGATCCCCGTGTCCAAGGTGTGACCATTACAGATGTTCAGATGTTGGGTGATTTATCAATGGCCAAGGTTTACTACACTATTTTGAGTAATCTTGCATCCGATAATCAAAAAGCTCAAACTGGACTTGAAAAAGCAACTGGGACTATCAAACGTGAGCTTGGTCGCAATTTGAAATTGTATAAAATTCCAGACTTGACCTTCGTCAAAGACGAATCCATCGAATATGGAAATAAGATTGACGAGATGTTACGCAATCTGGATAAGAAATAAGAAAGAGGGGCAACCCTCTTTTTTGCTTAGAAGAGGGAGGGGCTCTGCACCTAAAGGCTGATCAGTAAGAAAAATAAGTTCTTAAAATTTCATTTCTTGGGCAAATGTGATAAGATATAATTCAAATTGAAAGAAAAAGAGAAACGTCAAGATGTCTAAACAAGATTTAGCTTTACAAGTATTGCAACAAGTCGTGAAACTCCCTGTTGTCAAAGTTGATCGGTCAAAATTTTTAGTAGATAAATTTTCCAAAATGTTGGATTCAAAGGATATTCCTAGATTATTAGAAGAGGGACCAACAGCCCTCTTATCCCAGGATGTTTTAGATAAAGTCGCGGATAATTGTATTAAGGATAATGTTTTATTGGCAAGTGGTACCTCTGTTCTAGCAGGTTTACCTGGTGGTATTTTAATGGCGCTTACTATTCCAACGGACGTAGCTCAGTTTTATGCTTTTTCCTTGAAATTAGCCCAAGAATTGGGATATATCTATGGATTCAATGATCTTTGGGCATCACGAAATGACTTGAGTGAAGAAGCTAAAAACACACTGCTACTTTATCTAGGGGTCATGCTTGGGGTAAACGGAGCGGGTGCCTTGCTTCGGTCTGGTGGTGCCACAGTCGCTAAGCATGTAATGACCACAGTACCTCAGAAGGCAGTAGCCAAGGCTGGCTGGTACCCTATTTTAAAAAAGGTTATGAAAATTTTTGGGGTCACTCTTACAAGGAGAGGCTTGGCAAAGGGAATGGGAAAAGCGATTCCTATTCTAGGTGGGGTCATTTCAGGGGGATTAACCTATGCGACTATGAAACCCATGGGCGAAAGATTGCAAAAAGAATTATCAAAACTAGTCAATTATAGTGACATTCAGTATCAAAGAGATGTGGAAACCATTCGAAAAGAAGCAGAAATCATCGAAGCAGAGTAATAGAAAGAAACTAGTAGTCTTGTACTGCTAGTTTTTTTATCCAACCCCTTGTGGTATAATAAAAAAAGAACAATCAGTGTGAGAATTTATTGGAGGTTATGATGGACAATATAATCGATGTATCAATTCCCGTTGCGGAAGTGGTAGACAAGCATCCAGAAGTTTTAGATATTTTGGTTGAGCTTGGTTTTAAACCTCTTGCAAATCCCTTGATGCGTAATACTGTAGGGCGAAAAGTATCACTCAAACAAGGTTCGAAACTTGAGGGAACTCCTATGGATAAGATTGTGCGTACGCTCGAAGCAAATGGTTATGAAGTGATTGGGTTAGACTAATGACAGATGAACGTATTCATATCCTGCGGGATATTTTATTAGAATTGCATAATGGAGCCTCTCCAGAGTCCGTTCAGGAACGCTTTGATGCGACCTTTACTGGTGTATCAGCTATCGAGATTTCTCTTATGGAGCATGAGTTGATGAACTCTGACTCAGGCGTTACCTTTGAAGATGTCATGGAGCTATGTGATGTGCATGCTAATCTCTTTAAAAATGCTGTTAAAGGCGTAGAAGTTGAGGATACCGAGCATCCTGGTCACCCTGTGCGTGTCTTTAAGGATGAAAATTTAGCCCTCCGAGCTGCTTTGATTCGGGTCCGTAGATTGCTCTCGACTTATGAATCTGTGGACGATGAGGAGATGCTGGTAGAAATGCGCAAAGGCTTGGTACGTCAGATGGGGCTTGTTGGTCAATTTGATATCCACTACCAGCGCAAGGAAGAGCTCTTTTTTCCTATCATGGAACGTTATGGACATGATTCACCTCCCAAAGTCATGTGGGGAGTTGATGATCAGATTAGGGAACTCTTTCAAACAGCTTTAGCGGCAACCAAGTCGCTTCCGGAAGTGCCGATTTCCACTGTAAAGGAAGCTTTTGAGACCTTTGCGACAGAGTTTGAAAGTATGATTTTTAAGGAAGAATCTATCCTCCTTATGATCTTGCTCGAATCTTTTACCCAGGATGACTGGATTCAGATTGCTGAGGAAAGTGATGCCTATGGATATGCTATTATCCGTCCGTCTGAGAAATGGGTTCCTGAACGTCAAAGCTTTGTGGAGGAAAAAAGTGCAGCAGAACCAACTCAGCCAGAAACTGTAGACGGCCAAGTCCGACAAGTGATTGATACGCCAGAAGGTCAGTTTACCATAACCTTTACACCTAAGGAAAAGGAAGCAGTACTGGACCGCAATAGCCAACAAGCTTTTGGAAATGGTTATCTTTCAGTTGAACAGGCAAACCTCATCCTCAATCATCTACCTATGGAGATTACCTTTGTCAATAAGGACGATATTTTCCAGTATTATAATGACAATACGCCAGCGGATGAAATGATTTTCAAACGGACACCGTCCCAAGTCGGGCGTAATGTTGAACTTTGTCATCCGCCCAAGTACTTAGACAAGGTCAAGGCTATTATGAAAGGTCTTCGTGAAGGAGTCAAGGACAAATATGAGATGTGGTTCAAGTCTGAGTCGCGAGGGAAGTTTGTCCACATAACCTACGCTGCAGTACACGATGAGAACGGAGAATTTCAAGGAGTCTTGGAGTACGTTCAGGATATTCAACCCTACCGTGAGATTGATACAGACTACTATCGGGGAATAGAATAAGGAGAAACAATGAGTTACGAACAAGAATTTATGAAAGAATTTGAATCTTGGGTCAATACCCAAATCATGATCAACGATATGGCACACAAGGAAAGTCAAAAGGTCTATGAAGAAGATCAAGATGAGCGCGCTAAAGATGCCATGATTCGCTACGAGAGTCGATTGGATGCCTACCAATTCTTACTTGGAAAATTTGAAAACTTTAAGGCGGGCAAGGGATTCCATGATTTACCAGAAGGCTTGTTTGGTGAGAGAAACTATTAATGTTGAGAAATTAGAAAGGAGGCCGGGACAAAAGTCCTAGCCTCTCAATTGTTTTTGGATTGTCGAGCAAGACGCAGTGGTTGAGTGGGCTCTACTAGACTGATTGCATCAGCTTTTACAGCCCTACTCAACTGTGCGGAGGTGGGACGACGAAATCGAATTCTAACGAATTATCGATTTCTGTCCCACTCTCTTTTTCATTGTTCCTTAAGCCTTTTTGTGTTACAATGTTAGCATGAAAACGAAAAATATTATTAAAACAGGTTTAGTCGTGGCAGGGCTTGGAGCCCTTGCCTTTGGTGCTAAGAAAGTAGCTGATGATCACAAACTCATGAAGACACAGGAAGAGTTAACTGCTATTGTGCGTGACTATTTCTCAGAAATGGGTGAGATTGGGACTCTCTATGTCCAAGTATACGAAAGTAGTCTAGAACGTCTTGTTGGTGGTGTCATTTTTGAAGATGGTCGTCACTATACCTTTATCTATGAAGATGAAGATCTCATCTACGAGGAGGAAGTCTTATGATTTCTCCTAAAAATATAGAAGAATTAGCAAATCTAGTAGAGCAGGATGGCAAGAAGGTCTTCCTTTTTGTTGCGGATTGGTGTGGCGACTGCCGTTATATCTATCCTGCCTTGCCAGAGATTGAAGAGGCAAATCCAGAATTTACCTTTATACGGGTAGACCGAGATGAGTACATGGAACTTGCTAAACTTTGGGATGTATACGGGATTCCAAGTCTTGTTGTTTTAGATAAGGACAAGGAGATTGGACGTTTTGTCAATCGTGACCGTAAAACCAAGGGGCAAATCAATGACTTTTTAGCAGAACTGAAATAGGAGAAAAAATGATTTTTACATATAATAAAGAACATGTCGGCGATGTTCTTATGATCATCGTGAAAAACAGTGGCGATGCCAAACTAGATGTAGAACGTAAAGGAAATGTAGCGCGAGTTTTTCTAAAAGAGACTGGTGAAACTGTTGCTTGGAACATTTTTGAAGTTTCTAGCTTATTTGAGATTGAGAATCGCGGGCAAGTCTTTTTAACTGACGAGCAAGTAGCACGTTTGAATCAAGAATTGCAGGCTCAAGGATTTACTGAAGAAATCATCAATGACAAGGAACCCAAATTTGTGGTTGGTGAGATTGTAGAAATGGTTGCACATCCAGATAGTGACCACCTCAATATCTGTCAAGTGGCAGTTGCGAGTGATAAAACAGTACAAATCGTTGCTGGTGCTCCCAATGCACGTGTCGGTTTGAAAACCATTGTTGCTCTTCCTGGAGCCATGATGCCAAAAGGCAATCTCATTTTCCCAGGGGAACTTCGTGGGGAAAAGAGTTTTGGTATGATGTGTAGTCCTCATGAACTTGCCTTGCCAAATGCTCCCCAAAAACGTGGTGTCATTGAATTGTCAGACGACCAGGTAGTTGGAACACCCTTTGACCCAGCTAAGCACTGGACTGCTTAGAAATTGCAAGTATCTGTCGTACTAGATGGAAGGAAATGATATGGCGAAAAATGTAGTCATCACAGGTGCAACATCAGGGATTGGTGAAGCCATTGCGCGTGCTTATCTAAAAGAAGGTGAGAATATCGTTCTTACAGGGCGTCGAACAGAAAGACTTGAAGCCCTAAAAAATGAGTTTTCAGAAGCTTTTCCAAATCAAAAAGTCTGGACCTTCCCGTTAGATGTCACAGATATGAGCATGGTAAAGACTGTTTGCTCAGAAATTTTAGAGACAGTAGGTCAGGTTGATATCTTAGTCAATAACGCTGGACTTGCTTTGGGTCTAGCTCCTTATCAAAATTATGAAGAGTTGGATATGTTGACTATGCTGGATACCAATGTCAAGGGATTAATGGCGGTTACGCGTTGCCTCTTGCCTTCCATGGTAGCAGCTAATCAAGGGCATATTATCAATATGGGTTCTACTGCAGGGATTTACGCATATGCTGGTGCAGCGGTCTATTCAGCAACCAAGGCTGCAGTCAAAACCTTTTCAGATGGGATTCGGATTGACACCATTGCGACAGATATCAAAGTGACCACTATTCAGCCAGGAATTGTAGAGACTGATTTTTCAAAAGTCCGTTTCCATGGAGATGAGGCACGGGCGGCGACGGTCTATCAGGGACTCGAAGCTTTGCAGGCGCAAGATATCGCTGATACTGTAGTTTATGTGACCAGTCAACCACGTCGTGTGCAAATCACAGATATGACCATTATGGCCAATCAACAAGCAACTGGATTTATGATTCATAGAGATTAATATTATTTTTAAAAAAGTTACAAATTTTGTAACTTTTTTTCTTTTCCTTCGAATAGATAAGTAGGAGGATGAAAAATGTATAATAAAGTTATTATGATTGGACGTTTAACGTCTACACCAGAATTGCACAAAACCAACAATGACAAGTCAGTGGCTCGTGCGACTATTGCTATTAACCGTCGTTTCAAGGACCAAAATGGGGAACGAGAAGCTGACTTCATCAATATTGTTGTTTGGGGAAAACTTGCTGAAACTTTGGCTAGCTATGCAAGCAAAGGTAGTCTCATTTCTGTAGACGGGGAGCTTCGTACCCGTAAGTTCGAGAAGAATGGTCAGACCAACTATGTGACCGAAGTTCTTGCTACAGGCTTCCAGCTTTTAGAAAGTCGTGCCCAACGTGCCATGCGTGAAAATAATGCAGGCCAAGACTTAGCAGATCTGGTCTTGGAAGAGGAGGAACTTCCCTTCTAATACTCTTCGAAAATCAAATTCAAACCGCGTCAGCTTCGCCTTGCCGTACTCAAGTACAGTCTGCAGCTAGCTTCCTAGTTTGCTCTTTGATTTTTATTGAGTATAAAATGATAGGAGGCTGGGACAAAAGTCCTAGCCTCTCAATTGTCTTTGGATTGTCGAGCAAGACGCAGTGGTTGAGTGGCCTTTACTACGCTGATTTCATCAGCTTTTACAGTCCTACTCAACTGTGCGGAGGTGGGACGACGAAATCGAATTCTAACGAATGACCGATTTCTGTCCCACTCTCTTTTTTATGCTATAAATCAGACTTTTTTCTTGACTATTTTTGACCAAGTGATACAATAGAACTATAGTTTAGCACTCATAATCAAAGAGTGCTAATAATATAATTGTATTATGGAGGAAGACAAATGTTGAAACCATTAGGTGACCGTGTGGTCTTAAAAATTGAAGAAAAAGAACAAACTGTTGGGGGATTTGTCCTCGCAAAATCAGCCCAAGAAGAAACGAAAACAGCTACAGTAGTGGCTACTGGACAAGGTGTTCGTACCTTGACTGGTGAACTAGTTGCTCCAAGTGTAAAAGTTGGAGATCAGGTTTTAGTGGAAGTTCATGCAGGCATTGATGTCAAAGATGGGGATGAAAAATACCTCATCGTAGGTGAAGCTAGTATCTTAGCAATCGTTGAAGAATAGAAGGAGAAAGTAAGTATGGCAAAAGACATTAAATTTTCATCAGACGCTCGTTCAGCTATGGTCCGTGGTGTTGATATCCTAGCAGACACTGTTAAAGTAACCTTGGGACCTAAAGGTCGTAACGTTGTGCTTGAAAAATCATTTGGTTCTCCATTGATTACCAATGATGGTGTAACAATCGCCAAAGAAATCGAATTGGAAGACCATTTTGAAAATATGGGTGCCAAATTGGTATCAGAAGTAGCTTCTAAGACTAATGATATCGCTGGTGACGGGACAACTACTGCAACAGTCTTGACTCAGGCTATCGTTCGTGAAGGAATCAAAAACGTAACTGCCGGTGCAAATCCAATTGGTATTCGTCGTGGGATTGAAGCTGCGGTTGCTGCAGCTGTTGAAGCCTTGAAGAACAATGCCATTCCTGTTGCCAACAAAGAAGCTATCGCGCAGGTTGCTGCTGTATCCTCTCGTTCTGAAAAAGTAGGTGAGTACATCTCTGAAGCCATGGAAAAAGTTGGTAAAGATGGTGTTATCACTATTGAAGAATCACGTGGTATGGAAACAGAGCTTGAAGTCGTAGAAGGAATGCAATTTGACCGTGGTTATCTATCGCAGTACATGGTCACTGACAATGAAAAAATGGTTGCAGACCTTGAAAATCCATACATCTTGATTACCGACAAGAAGATTTCCAATATCCAAGAAATCTTGCCACTTCTAGAAAGCATTCTCCAAAGCAATCGTCCGCTCTTGATTATTGCAGATGATGTTGATGGTGAAGCTCTGCCAACCCTTGTCTTGAATAAGATTCGTGGGACTTTCAACGTAGTTGCTGTTAAGGCTCCTGGTTTCGGTGATCGTCGTAAAGCTATGCTAGAAGATATCGCCATCTTGACAGGTGGAACTGTTATCACTGAAGACCTTGGTCTTGAGTTAAAAGATGCTACCATAGAAGCTTTAGGGCAAGCAGCTAAAGTGTCTGTAGATAAAGATAGCACAGTTATTGTAGAAGGTGCAGGAAATCCTGAAGCCATTGCTAACCGTGTAGCTGTCATCAAGTCTCAAATCGAAACAACAACTTCAGAATTCGACCGTGAAAAACTCCAAGAACGCTTGGCTAAACTATCAGGTGGAGTAGCGGTTATCAAGGTCGGTGCTGCAACTGAAACTGAATTGAAAGAAATGAAACTCCGCATCGAAGATGCCCTTAACGCTACTCGTGCAGCCGTTGAAGAAGGTATCGTTGCAGGTGGTGGTACTGCCCTTGTTAATGTCATCTCAGCCGTTGAAGCTTTAGAATTGACAGGTGATGAAGCAACAGGACGCAATATTGTTCTTCGTGCATTGGAAGAGCCAGTTCGCCAGATTGCCTACAATGCAGGTTATGAAGGCTCAATCGTTATCGATCGATTGAAAAATGCAGAACTTGGTACAGGCTTTAACGCTGCGACAGGTGAATGGGTGAACATGATTGAAGCAGGTATTATCGATCCTGTTAAGGTTAGCCGTTCAGCCCTTCAAAACGCAGCTTCAGTAGCAAGCCTGATCTTAACAACAGAAGCCGTTGTAGCCAATAAACCAGAACCTGTAGCACCAGCTCCAGCTATGGATCCATCAATGATGGGTGGTTACTAAGAAATAAATAAAAACGAGAGTGGGACAGAAATCGGTAATTCGTAAGAATTCGATTTCGTCGTCCCACCTCCGCACAGTTGAGTAGGGCTGTAAAAGCTGATGAAATCAGCGTAGTAGAGGTCACTCAACCACTGCGTCTTGCTCGACAATCCAAAGACAAATGAGAGGCTAGGACTTTTGTCCCAGCCTCTTTTTTTATCTGAAAATATTATGGTTTGATGACCTCAGCTCCACCCATGTATGGACGAAGCACTTCTGGAATGGTCACAGAACCATCTGCATTTTGATAGTTTTCAAGAATAGCAGCGACGGTACGTCCAACAGCAAGTCCAGAACCATTCAAGGTGTGAAGAAGTTTCACTTTGCCATCGGCTTCATCACGGTAACGGATTTGCGCACGACGTGCTTGGAAGTCTTCTGTATTTGAACAGCTTGAGATTTCACGGTAGGTGTTTTGCGCTGGAATCCATACTTCCAAGTCATAAGTCTTAGCAGCTGAGAAGCCCATATCCCCTGTAGAAAGAGCCACGACACGGTATGGCAAGTTCAGTTTTTGAAGAATGTTTTCAGCGTTGGCTGTCATTTTCTCCAATTCTTCATATGACTCTTCTGGTTTAGCAAATTTCACCATTTCGACCTTGTGGAATTGGTGTAAACGGATCAAGCCACGAGTATCACGACCAGCAGAACCAGCTTCTGAACGGAAAGATGGGCTCATAGCAGTAAAGTAGATTGGAAGATCCTTCCCATCGATGATTTCATCGCGGTAGTAGTTCGTTAGAGGTACTTCAGCGGTTGGAATCAAGACATAGTTAGTGTCGCTGAGTTCAAAAGTATCTTCCTTGAATTTTGGATATTGTCCGGTACCAAACATGGAATCATGATTCACCATGTAAGGGGGGATGACTTCTGTATAACCTTCTTTACCATGCTCATCTAGCATAAAGTTGTAGATGGCACGTTCCAAGCGAGCTCCGAGGCCTTTATAGAAGAGGAAGCGGGCACCAGTGACTTTAGACCCGCGTTCCCAATCAAGGATACCGAGGTCTTCACCAAGATCCCAGTGGGCTTTTGGTTCAAAGTCAAACTCACGAGGAGTTCCCCAACGGCGGACTTCTACGTTATCGTCTTCGTCTGCTCCAATAGGAACACTGTCAGCTGGAATGTTTGGAAGAGTCGTAGTAAATTCTGTCAATTTGGCATCGATTTCCGCTAATTTTGTATCTAGTGCTTTGACTTCAGCAGATAGGGTTTGCATAGCAGCAATCTTGTCGTCTGCATTTTCCTTGTTGCGCTTAGCTTGAGCAATTTCAGCAGAAACCGTGTTACGCTCAGCCTTAAGGGTTTCAACCTTAACCAAGATGTCACGACGTTTAGCATCGATTTCTTTCATCTCGTTCAAGACAGCAGCATCTACACCTCGAGTAGCCAATTTTTCAGCGACAGCTTCAAAATCTGTACGAATTCGTTTGATATCTAACATAAGTTCTCCTTTATATGAAAAAAGCACACCTGACAAAGCGTTGGAGTGGCAGAGCCACGGTTCCATCCAACTTCACAGATGTGCACTTGATTGTGTATTTGATTTAAAACAACGGTAGAATTTCAATTAACTCCTCTATCTGCTCGCAGCACCCGCAGACTTTCTGAAAGAAGGGAATAACCTACTTATCCGTTTCTATGATTATACTAAACTTTCTATTTTTTTGCAAATAGATTTTTGATTTTACGACCGATGATTTGGACTAGGGTTGGAAGCTTCACAACCTTTTCATTTCCGATTTTTTCCCGAGCAATTTTAAGAATAGTCCCAGAATCTTTTGAAGCGAAGAGGAATTTCCCCTGATCTGTAAAGACTTCAAAATGACGACTAATTTTTCGACCAGAGACATTTGCTCCAATTTGATTAATACTGGTCCAAGGAATCTGGATATAATCCTCAGTATTGCGATCCGAGTAAAACTCCAAGGCTTGGTCTCCTACCAGAAATTTTCCAACTTTTCCTTGTATAGAGAGGTAGGAAGTTCCAGTAGTTTGTAAGTCAACGACCTTGTTGAGAGATTGTGCCATGTTTAATCTTCCTTACTTTCACCGAAAAAGGCATGGTATAGAGCCTTGATAGCCGCTTTTTCTTGGTCTTTTTGAACAACGAACATGATAGAAACTTCGCTCGAACCTTGAGACATCATTTGGATGTTAATCTTGTTTTCAGATAAGGCACGAGTGGCTGTAGCAGTTACCCCGATGTGACGCTTCATTTTTTCACCAACAATCATGATAATAGAGAGATCGTGTTCGATTTCAGCATGGTCAACTTCAGCTTTTTGAACAAGTTGACGGAGGATTTCTTCCTCTTTGATTGGTGTAAGCTCACGCTCACGAAGGATGATAGAAAGGTCATCGATACCGGTTGGCATGTGTTCCCAACCAATATTAAGATCCTCGAGAATTTGAAGTACTTTACGACCAAAACCGACTTCGCGGTTCATCAAGTACTTAGACATATTGATGCTGACAAAGCCAGAGTCACCAGCAATTCCCACTACTGGGAATTCATCACTACTGTGCTTCAGAACGATGCGAGTACCTGGATGGTCAGGATTATTAGTATTTTTGATAACGAGAGGAATTTTTCCGCGGTAGGCTGGAAGGAGTGCTTCGTCATGCAGTACAGAGAAACCTGCATAGGCCAATTCCCGCATTTCACGGTAGGTTAACTCAGGGATTGAGTGTGGTTTATGAATGATACCAGGATGGGCAGCAAAAATTCCGTCAACATCAGTAAAGTTCTCATAAAGGTCAGCTTTAACCCCTGCCGCAATGATTGAACCAGTAATATCTGAACCACCACGAGAGAAGGTACAAATTTGATCTTCCTTAGTGACACCGAAGAAACCTGGAATAACAAGAACTTCTGAACTATTATTGAGTTCTTCAATCTTATCATAACTCGAAGGAATGATACGGGCATTTCCAGGTTCGCTTGTTACAACAATACCAGCTTCTCTCGGATGAACATAGCGAGCCTCTAATCCATTTTGGTTAAAGTAGGCTGCAATGAGTTTGGCATTATTGTTTTCTCCTGCAGCAAGAAATGTGTCGTATAGAAATTCGTTGTTTTCAATTGGAAGAGTAGCAAGAGCACGGATGCTTTTAGAGATTCGTTCTAAAACAGCTGGTTTAAGTCCTAATTCGCTAACCATTGCCGCATAACGATTAATAATCCAGTTTTGACGGTTACTGGTATCGTTACCAGCTACATAGTCACGGTAGTATTTAATTAAGGCATCTGTCACCTTAGTATCCTCTGCGTCACGTTTGCCTGGAGCAGATACAACTACGAAACGACGTTCAGGGTCACTCTTTACAATGTTTAGAACTTTTTTTAACTGACTAGCAGAGGCGAGTGAGCTTCCACCAAATTTTACAACCTTCATAAGAACTCCTAAAGTAAGTATTTTATACGATTATAGCAGAAAGAGGGGCTTTTTTCAATCTGGAATAGGAAAGGCTACATCTTATTAGAGGTCTGGACATGATTAGCTTAACTTAGTTATTTTTAGTATAGAAAAGACTCTTTAAAAATCGGCCGATACACTTTCGGTCGATTTTTCTCTTGTCTAACAAACCAGAAAAATATATAATTTGACAATAAAATAATTTAAATATCATTGTAATTTAAAAGGAGTGGCTATGAATCATATTATCTTTCAAATTCAAGACGATTTAGCAACAATTACTTTAAATCGTCCCGATGTGGCGAATGGTTTCCATATTCCTATGTGTGAGGAAATTTTAGAAGCATTGGAATTAGCTGAAAAAGACGCTTCTGTTTCATTTATTCTTATTAATGCTATAGGAAAGGTGTTTTCAGTCGGTGGCGATTTAGTCGAGATGAAACGTGCGGTTGATGAGGATGATATTGACTCTCTCGCTCGAATCGCTGAATTGGTGAATACGATTTCTTATAAAATCAAGCAAATTCCTAAACCAATCATTATGGAAGTGGATGGAGCAGTTGCTGGAGCAGCAGCCAATATGGCCTTGGCAGTTGATTTTTGTATTGCATCTGACAAAGCTAAGTTCATACAAGCTTTTGTAGGTGTAGGATTGGCTCCAGATGCGGGTGGATTATTCCTGCTGACACGATCTCTAGGTGCGACTCGTGCAACTCAATTAGCTATGACTGGTGAAGCGTTCACTGCTGAAAAAGCAATGGAAGCAGGAGCTCTGTATCGTCTATGTACAAGTGAACAGTTAGAAAAAACGAGAGAACAATTGTTGAAGAAGTTGAGACGCGGTTCTTCAAATTCCTACGCTGCTATTAAGAAGCTAGTTTGGGAGAGTGAATTCAAACAGTGGGAAGCCTACGCTCAGCTTGAACTAGAATTGCAGAAATCACTATCCTATACGGAAGATTTCAAGGAAGGAGTTCGTGCACATTCCGAAAGAAGACGTCCAAAATTTGTCGGGAAATAAATAAAATACTTGCACAATTCTTTGAAGTTTGATATACTTTTTCTGTCAAATGTTTTGATTATTAAACTTTTTTTGATGAAGGAGGGAAGAGAAATGGACTACCAACAAGTCAATGACTATTTAACATCAATTTTTAACAATGTCCTAGTGATCGAGGAAGTAAGCTTGCGAGGTAGTCGTTTCAAGGATATCTCTATCAAAGAAATGCACACGATTGATGTTATTGGCAAGTATCCAGAAGTAACTCCAAGTCAAGTGTCCAAAGAATTAATGGTAACTCTAGGGACAGTGACAACGAGTTTAAACAATTTGGAGCGAAAAGGATATATTGAACGTATCCGTTCAGATCAAGATCGTCGTGTAGTGCATCTGCATTTGACAAAGAAAGGTCGCCTTGTTCATCGTCTCCATAAACGTTTCCATAAGGCCATGGTCGAAAGAATTATCGAAGGCATGAGTCCTGAAGAGATAGCGGTTATGGGTAAAGGGTTGACGAATCTTTATCACTTTTTGGAGGATTTGAAGTAATGGCTTTTGCAAAAATAAGCCAGGTCGCTCATTATACTCCGGAGCAGATCGTCACTAACGAGGACTTGGCTCAGGTCATGGATACGAGTGATGAATGGATTTCAAGTCGTACAGGGATTAAAGAACGTCATATTTCTAAAACAGAGTCAACAGGGGATTTGGCTACAGAGGTTGCAAGACAACTTCTAGAGAAGGCAGGGATTTCTGCTGAAGAGCTAGATTTCATCATTATAGCGACTATGACACCTGACTCGATGATGCCTTCAACCGCAGCTCGTGTTCAGGCAAAGATTGGTGCTCATAAGGCTTTTGCCTATGATTTAACAGCTGCTTGTAGTGGATTTGTTTTTGCCCTATCAACTGCAGAAAAGTTCATTTCTTCAGGAACATATAGAAAGGGTCTGGTTATCGGTAGTGAGACCATGTCAAAATCTTTGGATTGGTCTGACCGCTCAACAGCTGTCTTATTTGGAGATGGAGCCGGTGGAGTACTACTTGAGGCAAGTGACCAAGAACATTTCTTAGCGGAAAGTCTCAATAGCGATGGTTCTCGCGGTGAGTGTCTCACTTATGGACAGACAGGATTGATTTCGCCATTTTCTATTCAAGAAGAACCAGATGTTTTCTTGAAGATGGATGGGAGAGCAGTTTTTGACTTTGCGATTCGAGACGTGGCTAAATCTATTAAACAGACCATCGAAAAAAGTCCAATATCAGCAGATGAACTCGATTATCTCTTGCTTCATCAAGCTAATATTCGGATTTTAGATAAAATGGCTAGAAAAATTGGTGTAGACCGTGATAAGCTTCCTGCTAATATGATGAAGTATGGAAATACGAGCGCGGCAAGTATCCCAATTTTACTATCAGAGTGTGTAGAAGAGGGGCTCATCCGTCTGGATGGTAGCCAAAAAATTCTCTTGTCAGGCTTCGGTGGAGGTTTGACATGGGGCACACTTATTGTTACAATTTAGGTAATCATGTGGTGATCACATTGTTATAAAAAACTATTTATTTTTAAAGGAGTCTATCATGGCAGTATTTGAAAAAGTACAAGAAATTATCGTTGAAGAACTTGGAAAAGATGCATCAGAAGTAACACTTGAATCTACTTTTGATGATTTGGATGCAGATTCATTGGACTTGTTCCAAGTAATCTCAGAAATCGAAGACGCTTTTGATATCCAAATCGAAGCTGAAGACAACTTGAAAACAGTTGGTGACTTGGTTGCTTACGTTGAAGAGCAAACAAAATAATTAATACTCAATGAAAATCAAAGAGCAAACTAGGAAGTTAGCCGAAGGCTGTACTAGAGTACGGCAAGGCGAGGCTGACGTGGTTTGAATTTGATTTTTGAAGAGTATAAAATAAATGAAGAAGGAGTAGGGGGAACCCGCTCCCTCTTGTTTAGGTAATAGTTTGACGGTCAAATTATAATGGATTCGAACTATTACGTAAGCAAGACTTATGGAGGCAATATGAAAACACGTATCACTGAACTATTAAACATTAAATATCCAATCTTCCAAGGTGGAATGGCCTGGGTGGCAGATGGCGACTTGGCTGGAGCTGTTTCGAAAGCTGGTGGTCTCGGTATCATCGGTGGAGGAAATGCACCTAAAGAAGTGGTTAAAGCGAATATCGATAAAATCAAATCTTTAACAGACAAGCCTTTTGGTGTCAATATCATGCTCTTGTCTCCATTTGTGGATGATATCGTCGACCTCGTTATTGAAGAAGGGGTTAAGGTAGTCACAACTGGTGCAGGAAACCCAAGTAAATACATGGAACGTTTCCATGAGGCAGGGATCACTGTTATTCCTGTAGTTCCTAGTGTTGCTTTGGCGAAACGCATGGAAAAAATCGGCGCAGATGCTGTAATTGCTGAAGGTATGGAAGCTGGTGGACATATTGGTAAATTAACAACCATGACCTTGGTGCGTCAAGTTGCAGCAGCTGTTTCAATCCCTGTTATCGCTGCTGGTGGTATTGCAGACGGTGAGGGAGCAGCAGCTGGCTTTATGCTTGGTGCAGAAGCTGTACAAGTAGGAACTCGTTTCGTAGTTGCTAAAGAATCAAATGCTCATCCAAACTATAAAGCTAAAATTTTAAAAGCTCGTGATATTGATACAACCATTTCAGCACAGCATTTTGGACACGCAGTTCGTGCTATCAAAAATCAATTGACTCGTGATTTCGAACAAGCTGAAAAAGATGCCTTTAAACAAGAAAATCCAGATTTAGAGATTTTCGAACAAATGGGTGCCGGAGCTTTGGCTAAGGCTGTTGTCCATGGTGACGTAGATGGTGGCTCAGTGATGGCCGGTCAAATTGCAGGTTTGGTATCTAAAGAAGAAACAGTTGAAGAAATCTTAAAAGATATCTACTATGGTGCCGCTGAGAAAATTCAAAAAGAAGCCGCTCGTTGGGCAGGAGTTACAAGAAATGACTAAAACAGCCTTTCTATTTGCAGGTCAAGGAGCCCAGTACCTTGGAATGGGGCGTGAGCTATATGACCAATATGCTATCGTTAAGGAAACAATTGACCAAGCGAGTCAAGTCTTAGGTTATGATCTCCGTGACTTGATTGACAATGATGAAACGAAGCTAAATCAAACTCGTTACACGCAACCAGCTATTTTAGCTACATCCGTTGCTATTTACCGACTACTAAAAGAGAAAGGTTACCAGCCCGATATGGTGGCAGGTCTATCTCTTGGCGAATATTCTGCCCTTGTAGCAAGTGGGGCTTTGAATTTCGAAAATGCAGTGGCTCTAGTTGCTAAGCGTGGGGCTTATATGGAAGAAGCAGCACCTGCGGGATCAGGGAAAATGGTAGCTGTGCTCAACACACCGGTTGAAGTTATCGAGCAAGCTTGTCAAGAAGCTTCTCAACTTGGCGTAGTGACTCCAGCTAACTACAACACTCCAAGCCAGATTGTTATTGGTGGTGAGGTGGCAGCAGTGGATCGTGCAGTTGAACTCTTGCAAGAAGCAGGGGCAAAACGCTTGATTCCCCTAAATGTTTCTGGTCCTTTCCATACAGCTTTATTGGAAGTAGCTAGTCAAAAGTTAGTTCAAGCCCTGACAGAAGTTGAGTTTAGTGACTTTGCTTGTCCTCTAGTTGGTAATACAGAAGCAAAGGTTATGGAAAAAGAACGAATTGCAGAACTCTTAACGCGTCAAGTTAAGGAACCTGTACGTTTTTATGAGAGTATTGCTTTTATGCAAGAAGCTGGGGTGACTCGTTTTATCGAAATTGGTCCTGGAAAAGTCTTGTCAGGATTTGTTAAAAAGATTGATAAAACTGCTCAACTTGCTAATGTGGAAGATCAAGCAAGTTTGCTAGCATTCTTAGAAAATTAGAGAAGAGTGATAGAAGTTCTGAAAGGAGAAAAATGAAACTAGAACAGAAAAATGTCTTTATTACAGGTTCAAGTAGAGGGATTGGTCTTGCCATTGCTCATAAATTTGCCAGCTTGGGAGCCAATGTTGTCTTGAATAGTCGTGGTGAGATCTCCGAGGAACTTCTAGATGAGTTTAAACCGTACGGGGTGAAAGTTCTTACGATTTCTGGTGATGTTTCTGACTTTGCAGATGCAAAACGCATGGTGGAACAAGCCATTGAGGAGTTGGGTTCAGTAGACGTCCTCGTTAATAATGCTGGGATTACTCAAGATACTCTTATGCTTAAGATGACAGAAGAAGATTTTGAAAAGGTCTTGAAAGTCAATCTAACGGGTGCTTTTAATATGACACAAGCAGTCTTGAAGCAGATGATAAAAGCTCGTGAAGGTGCTATTATCAATATGTCTAGTGTCGTTGGTTTGATGGGGAATATCGGTCAAGCGAACTACGCTGCTTCTAAGGCAGGTCTGATTGGATTTACCAAATCGGTAGCGCGTGAGGTCGCCAACCGTAATGTACGTGTCAATGCTATTGCTCCAGGAATGATAGAATCTGATATGACAGCAGTTTTATCTGATAAGGTAAAAGATGCCATGTTGGCACAAATTCCGATGAAACAATTTGGCCAAGCAGAGCAAGTCGCAGAGGTGGCAGCCTTTCTTGCAAGCCAAGATTATCTAACGGGACAAGTCATCGCAATTGATGGTGGACTTACCATGCAATAAGAGTTAAAATAGAGGTATGAAAATGAAACTAAATCGTGTAGTAGTAACAGGTTATGGATTAACATCTCCAATTGGGAATACACCAGAGGAATTTTGGAACAGTTTAAAGAACGGAAAGATTGGAATTGGTGAAATTACCAAGTTTGATCACAGTGCTTTTGACGTCCATAATGCAGCGGAGATTAACGATTTTCCTTTTGACAAATATTTTGTAAAAAAAGATACCAATCGTTTCGATGATTATTCTTTGTATGCCTTGTATGCAGCTCAAGAAGCAGTCAACAATGCAAATCTTGATGTAGAGTCGGTTGATAAAGATCGCTTTGGTGTCATCGTTGCATCAGGTATCGGTGGTATCAAAGAAATCGAAGACCAAGTGCTTCGACTACATGAAAAAGGACCAAAACGAGTGAAACCATTGACACTTCCAAAAGCCTTGCCGAATATGGCAGCAGGGAATGTTGCTATGCGCTTTGGTGCCAATGGTATCTGTAAATCTATCAACACAGCTTGTGCTTCATCAAATGATGCTATCGGAGATGCCTTTCGTTCTATCAAATTTGGT
Organism: Streptococcus sp. Z554; assembly: GCF_053010305.1. Lineage (NCBI taxonomy): Bacteria > Bacillati > Bacillota > Bacilli > Lactobacillales > Streptococcaceae > Streptococcus > Streptococcus sp. Z554. The sequence goes on along the minus strand of NZ_JBRKNV010000002.1, from coordinate 230,510 downwards.
TTCCAAGATATCATGCTGGTTGGTGGATCAGAATCTTCTATTACTCCATTTGCCATTGCTGGTTTCCAAGCGTTGACAGCTCTTTCAACAACAGAGGATCCAACGCGTGCTTCTATTCCATTTGACAAAGATCGTAATGGCTTTGTTATGGGTGAAGGATCAGGTATGCTGGTACTTGAGAGCTTAGAACACGCTGAAAAACGTGGAGCAACTATCTTAGCTGAAGTTGTGGGTTACGGTAACACTTGTGATGCCTACCATATGACTTCTCCACATCCAGAAGGCCAAGGAGCTATTAAAGCTATTAAACTTGCCTTGGATGAAGCAGAGATTACTCCAGATCAAGTAGCTTATGTTAATGCTCACGGTACTTCAACTCCTGCTAATGAAAAAGGAGAAAGTGGAGCAATCGTAGCTGTTCTTGGTAAGGAAGTACCTGTATCGTCAACCAAGTCATTTACAGGTCACTTACTTGGTGCAGCTGGTGCAGTTGAAGCCATTGCAACCATTGAAGCAATCCGTAACAACTATGTACCGATGACAGCTGGAACTACAGAGTTGTCAGACTACATCGAAGCAAACGTTATTTATGGACAAGGCGTGGAACGTGAAATTCCATATGCTATCTCAAACACCTTTGGATTTGGTGGGCATAATGCAGTTCTTGCTTTCAAACGTTGGGAGAATAAGTAAAGATGAATTTAAATGAAATCAAAGACTTGATGGCACAATTTGACCAGTCAAGCTTGAGAGAATTTTCTTATAAAAATGGAACGGATGAGTTGCTCTTCAGTAAGAATGAAGCAAAACTTATTTCAGAAACAAGTCCAGCACCTCAACCAGTGGTTTCAGCAACTGAATCTACTGTTGCACCACAAACCCAAACTGTAGCTCCAGTTGTAGAAGAAGTTTCAGAATCAGGTGCTGGTGAAGCTGTAGCCGAAGGGGACCTTGTAGAAAGTCCGCTTGTCGGAGTTGCATACTTGGCTGCCGGACCAGACAAACCTAATTTTGTTTCAGTCGGTGATGCTGTTAAAAAAGGTCAAACACTAGTCATTATCGAAGCTATGAAGGTCATGAATGAAATTCCAGCACCTAAAGATGGTGTCGTCACAGAAATTCTGGTTGAAAATGAAGAAATGGTTGAGTTCGGGAAAGGCTTGGTACGTATCAAATGATTGATATTCAAGGAATAAAAGAAGCTTTGCCACACCGCTATCCCATGCTCTTAGTGGATCGTGTTTTAGAAGTCAGTGAAGATACAATCGTTGCCATTAAAAATGTAACGATTAATGAACCTTTCTTTAACGGACACTTCCCAGCTTACCCTGTGATGCCAGGTGTACTGATCATGGAAGCCTTGGCACAGACAGCAGGCGTTTTAGAACTCTCAAAACCTGAAAACAAAGGGAAGCTGGTCTTCTATGCTGGGATGGACAAAGTTAAATTTAAGAAGCAAGTTGTTCCTGGTGATCAGCTTGTCATGACAGCAACTTTTGTCAAACGTCGTGGCACAATCGCCGTAGTAGAAGCGAAGGCAGAAGTAGATGGTAAGCTTGCAGCAAGCGGCACTTTGACCTTTGCTATTGGAAACTAGGGAGGTTTTCCATGTTTCGTAAGATTTTAATTGCCAATCGTGGTGAAATTGCTGTTCGTATTATTCGTGCGGCACGAGAATTAGGAATAGCCACAGTTGCTGTTTATTCGACTGCTGACAAGGAAGCTCTCCACACTCTTTTGGCTGATGAGGCTATCTGTATCGGCCCTGGAAAGGCTACAGAATCTTATCTGAACATCAATGCGATCCTTTCAGCTGCAGTATTGACTGAAGCTGAAGCTATTCACCCTGGATTTGGTTTTTTAAGTGAAAATTCCAAATTTGCAACTATGTGTGAAGAAGTTGGAATCAAATTTATCGGACCATCAGCTCGTGTAATGGATGTCATGGGGGATAAAATTAACGCCCGTGCTCAAATGATTAAGGCTAATGTGCCCGTAATTCCAGGATCAGATGGAGAAGTTCATACTGCAGAAGAAGCTCTGGCCATTGCAGAAAAAATTGGTTATCCTGTCATGCTGAAAGCATCAGCTGGAGGAGGCGGAAAAGGAATTCGTAAGGTTGAAAAGGCAGAGGATCTTGTAGCAGCCTTTGAAACAGCCTCTAGTGAAGCCAAAGCAAACTTTGGTAATGGGGCTATGTACCTCGAGCGTGTGATTTATCCTGCCCGCCATATTGAAGTACAGATTCTTGCTGATCAAATGGGACATGTGATTCACCTAGGTGAACGTGACTGTTCGCTGCAGAGGAATAACCAAAAGGTTTTAGAAGAAAGTCCTTCCATTGCTATTGGGAAAACACTTCGGAATGAAATCGGTGCTGCAGCAGTCCGTGCAGCGGAGTCTGTTGGTTATGAAAATGCTGGTACTATTGAATTCCTACTAGATGAAGCAAGTGGCAAATTCTACTTTATGGAGATGAATACTCGTGTCCAAGTAGAACATCCAGTAACCGAATTTGTTTCTGGTGTGGATATTGTTAAAGAACAAATCCGTATTGCGTCAGGTCAACCTTTGACTCTGAAACAAGAAGACATTGTTCTAAAAGGACACGCCATTGAGTGCCGTATCAACGCAGAAAACCCAGCCTTTAATTTTGCACCAAGCCCAGGTAAGATTACTAATCTTTATCTACCAAGCGGTGGTGTTGGCTTGCGTGTTGACTCTGCAGTTTATCCAGGGTATACCATTCCACCATACTATGATAGTATGATTGCTAAAATTATTGTTCATGGGGAAAATCGTTTTGATGCACTCATGAAAATGCAAAGAGCTCTATATGAACTCGAAATTGAAGGTGTCGTTACCAATGCAGATTTCCAACTCGATTTGATTTCAGATCGTCGCGTGATAGCAGGGGACTACGATACTTCCTTCTTGATGGAAACTTTCTTACCACACTATCAAGAAAAAGAATAATGTAAAAAGAGTAAGAGACTGAAAAAAGGGGGATGTATGGCTCTATTTAGTAAAAAAGATAAATATATACGAATTAATCCCAATCGTTCACTTAGAGAAAAGCCTCAAGCCAAGCCTGAGGTTCCAGACGAACTCTTCTCAAAATGTCCGGGTTGTAAACACACGATTTACCAGAAAGATTTGGGGAGTGACCGTATTTGTCCTCACTGTGGCTATACTTTCCGTATTTCAGCTCAAGAGCGTCTAGCTTTAACCATCGATATGGGAAGTTTCTTAGAGATGTTTACTGGAATTGAAACGCAGGATCCCTTGAAATTTCCAGGCTATCAAAAGAAATTAGCCTCTATGCGTGAAAAAACTGGTCTTGATGAGGCTGTTGTCACAGGAACTGCTTTGATTAAGGGCGAAAAAGTTGCTCTCGGCATCATGGATTCTAACTTTATCATGGCATCCATGGGAACAGTCGTTGGTGAAAAAATCACAAGATTGTTCGAATACGCAACAGCTGAAAAATTACCAGTCGTATTGTTTACAGCATCTGGTGGAGCACGTATGCAGGAAGGAATCATGAGTTTGATGCAGATGGCTAAGATTTCTGCTGCAGTTAAACGTCATTCCAATGCAGGTCTCTTTTATCTGACTATCCTTACGGATCCAACAACTGGGGGAGTGACAGCGTCCTTTGCTATGGAAGGGGATATCATCTTGGCAGAGCCACAAAGTTTAGTGGGATTCGCTGGACGCCGTGTGATTGAAAATACCGTAAGGGAAGATTTGCCAGAGGATTTCCAGAAGGCAGAGTTTTTGTTAGAACATGGATTTGTGGATGCGATTGTTAAACGGAGAGAATTGTCAGATATGATTGCTCGATTAGTAAGGTTACATAAGGGGGATTGTTGATGAATATTGCAAAAATCGTCAGAGAAGCACGTGAACAAACCCGCTTAACTGCCTTGGACTTTGCAACAGGAATATTTGATGACTTTGTAGAACTACATGGTGATCGCTCTTTCAGAGATGATGGTGCTATTATTGGTGGTATCGGATGGTTGGGAGAACAAGCGGTAACTGTAGTTGGAATCCAAAAAGGTAAGAGCTTACAAGATAATTTGAACAGAAACTTTGGTCAACCTCATCCAGAAGGCTATCGAAAAGCTCTCCGTTTGATGAAACAAGCTGAAAAATTTGGACGACCAGTTGTAACCTTTATCAATACTGCTGGTGCCTATCCAGGGGTCGGAGCAGAAGAACGTGGTCAAGGGGAAGCGATTGCCCGTAACCTCATGGAAATGAGCGACCTTAAGGTGCCGATTATCGCTATTATTATCGGTGAAGGTGGTTCAGGAGGGGCTTTAGCTCTAGCGGTAGCAGATCGTGTCTGGATGTTGGAAAATTCGATCTATGCAGTTCTCAGTCCAGAGGGCTTTGCATCTATCCTTTGGAAAGATGGCAGTCGTGCTATGGAAGCGGCTGAATTGATGAAAATAACTTCCCATGAACTTTTGGAGATGGAAGTTGTAGATAAGGTTATTTCAGAGAGAGGACTCTCTGCTAAAGAGCTGTTGGCTCGTGTAAAAAATGAACTTCAGGCAGAAATTGAACAATTAAAACAATTATCGTTGGAGGAACTTTTGAAAGAGCGTTATCTACGCTTTAGAAAATATTAAAAAGAAAGCTAGAACTAAGAAATGGTTCTAGCTTTTTGGATTTTAAAAATACATTTCAGGATGAAAATTGACTTTTGTAAAAGAAACTGTTAATATGACAAAAGATATATATGCTATAAAATAAGTCAACCAAGATTTTTTGGAGTGAGTATGAAAAAACTAGGTCATTTGGGAATCTATACATTACTGGTATTCCTATCAATTTATCTACTAGATTTCAGCAGTCTTTATCTGGCTAAGATGTTTGTCTGGGGCATGGATGGCTATTCTATTATTGTAGCAGTAGAGCAACTAGCCCTTTTAGGACTATTGTTCTATTGGCTTAAAAAGAAAAAAATGCTCTATATTTTTGAGAAAAAGGGCTCGAAGGGGTCCATATTCTTTTACCTTGTAGTTAGTCTAGTGGCTACTTATTTTGTCCGTCAGTTGTTAAGTGCTTTTTATTTACAGTTTAGGCACTACATTAATAATCACTATATCTTTGAAGACCTTCTTTCAGTCATATCCATCAGTGGGGAATCTACTATTTTAACGACTTGCTTCTCTTTTGTTTCAGTTGTCATTTTAGGGCCTCTGTTGGAGGAGGTAGTTCATAGAGGCTATTTTATGAATACCTTCTTTCCTAAGTCCAGATACTACTTGGATGTCATCTTATCAGCTCTTATCTTTGGGCTTAGTCATTTGGTATTGTCCCATCGTGATCCCATCAGTTTGATGGTTTATAGCTTTTCAGGTCTTTTCTTTGCTTTAGTCTACCGTTGTACAAAGAATCTAAAAATCACAATCCTGTGCCATAGTTTTATAAATTTTCTCATTCATGCAGATTTCATCTGGTTACTTCTTTCTAATTTAGTCTATGATCGGTTTTTTAGATAGAAATTTTAGAAGATAAATAAAAAAGTGTTTGATAACTGTCAAACACTTTTTTTAATCTAATTTTCTTCCGTTACAAATTGACTAAGCAATCCATTGATAAAACGGGCAGATTTTTGATCTGAAAAGCTTTTTGCAAGCTCAATAGCTTCATTCACAGCTACAAGTTGAGGAGTATCAAAGGAAGTGATTTCGAAAACTCCTAAACGCAATAAATTTTTTTCAACTAAGGTTAACCGTTCAATCGTCCAACCAGACTTTAAATGCTGAGCGATTTGTTTGTCTAGTTCCTCTTTTTTAGCTTGAACACCAGATACAAGATCGATTAGGAAACTAGGGAGTTTTACCTCGTCGTCTTCTCGATCATGAGTATAGGCGAAGCGACAAGCAGTTTCAATATCAGAACCATATTCAAGACTCATCAGTGCTTGGAAGGCACATTTTCGTAGTTCGCGTCTAGATTCTAATAATGGACTAGTCATTGAGGAAGTCCTCATCAAATAAATCTTTCAATGCTGGTTTTGGTGTTTTATCTGGTGCAATACCAGCGACGTGAATATTCACAGCACTGAGTTCAACATCAGCCATATTACGAACGGCATCTTTTACAGCTTTTTGAATAGCCATTGCAACCTTAGGAACTTTAACGCCATACTCAAGATAGAGATAGATATCAGCTGTTAATTCTTCTTCAGATTCTTTTAGATAGACGCCACGACCGAGTGAAAGTTTTGAAAGGGTGTCAGATACTGATTTGTTTGAAAAAGAGTGGACACCTTCTACTTTAGCAGTAGCGATAGCAATGATTTTTTCAAGTACACGTGGGGCGATAACGATTTCGCCTAATTGTTCTTCAATTCCCATAGGATGACCTCTTTCTAGAGATTAGGCACGAGAAACGTAAGTTCCTTCTGCAGTATTAATCACAAGTTTTTGTCCAGCTTCGATGAAGTCTGGAACGTTGACAACAAGTCCAGTTTCCATTGTAGCTGGTTTACCAGAACCTGTAACAGTAGCACCTTTAATAGATGGTTGAGTTTCAGCAACTGTTAATTCAACAGTTGTAGGTACTGTCACACCGATTACTTCAGTTCCATAAAATTGAATTTTAACTTCAGAATTCTCAAGAATATAAAGCAATTCATTTTCAACATTAGCAACAGGAATTTCGTATTGGTCGTAAGTTTCAGTGTTCATGAAATAAGCTGTATCATCCATTTTGTACAAGTATTGTGCTGGCACAGTTTCGATAATCGCTTGCTCAAATTTTTCCTCTGGACGGTAGCTTGTTTCAAATGTTGAACCAGTACGGACATCACGCAATTTCATACGCATGATCGTGTTTCCTTTACCTGGTTTGTGGTGGCTAGCTTCCAAAACGCGGATTAATTTTCCATCAGCTGTTTCAAAGGTCATACCAGCCTTTAATTTACTTGCTTCAATCATGTTTTTACCTCTTTAATAAAATAATTTACTCTTTATTGTATCATAAGTCGTGAGATTTCTCAAATATCAGGGAAGTGAGATTAGTTGACAGGAACGATGTTTCCTTCTTCGTCTTTGGTTACCAATACGTACTTGCCATCGACTTCAATGTAGAAGTTTTTATTAGCGGTTTGTTTAGAGTTGGTAGTTTGTTCAGGACTAGTAGATTCTTCTGCAGGAGTCGTCACTTCTTGACTAGTAGTTTCTTCCGCAGGAGTCGTCACTTCGGGATTAGTAGATTCTGCTGGGTTAGCAGTCTGTTCAGGACTAGCAGTTTGGAATGGGCTAGCAACTTGTTCAAAATTTGCAGTTTGTCTTGGAGTCAAAGGTTGGTTTGGATCCGCAGGTTGTGCTGGGGTATAGCTTTGATTTGGATTCATAGGTTGAGCTTGTTGGTTAATTTGACCACCGAGCGTTTGTCCTAGGTTCATTCCCATAATCATGTTCATACCATTGCCATTACCTTCATTATTGGCAGCAGCAATGAGAGCTTCGTTACGAGCACGACGTTCTTCAATTTCAATCGTGTTGTATTTCATGGCAACTAGTTCGCTATCAAGCTTACGAACAATTTCAAGACTTTCTTGGTCATAACTCAAGTCTTCAAGAAGGATATTGGTTACTTCAATTCCGTAAAGACCAGTCCATACCTTGTTGACTTCTTGTTTAGCGATTTCATTGAAAATATCTTGATTGGCATTGAGGCTATAGATATCAACGCGGTATTCATTGGTGAATTTTGCAATCGCAATCGCAATTTTAGGAGAGATATTTTGACGCAAAGTACCTTGAGCGATATCTTGAATAGTAAACGGTTTATATTCGTCAATTTGTTGACTGATAGAGCTAACGTAGAAAAGAACTGGGTCAGAAATCTTGATATCGAACAAACCATAGAAACGGATATTGAGCAATTGTTGGTAACGTTCACTGAAGTATTCTACAGCATTTTGAGTGCCAAATTTATTCCCCGCAATCGGTTGGATGCGGACAAAGATGATTTCTTGTTGGGTAACGACTTGACCAGCGAATGAAAAGCGGTGCTTGAAGTTTTCCCAAGTTCCTCTTATTCCGCCTTTTTCTAGAAGCCAAGCGTTGTCGCCAGAGCGCCATTCATGGCTACCTGCTTCTAAAACATCACCAAGGAAAGTACCGTTATTTACAAGGATAGCAACATAACCTTGTGGCACAATTACCACAGAACCATCTGTTAAAAGTCCTGTATGTTGATTACCTTGTCTGGAAATTCCGTCAGGGTCTTTTGTAAGAAGAGTTCCTTTAACAGCTAATGCATCTGATGATACGTGTTCTGGAAGCACAACGGCTTCCTTATATTTACTATCATTAATACTATTGATCCCTGCAGATTTGGCAACATCAATAACTCCCATAATTTGCTCTTTGGCAACACGAATAAATCCCATAATTTCCTCCTAATTATATAGTTCGTCTTCATCCACAACATCGTAGGTATCAAGTACCCATTGGTTAGGACTACGGGTGATATCAGATCCGCAATAGTCACATTTGCTGATAGCTGATATTTTCAATGGTGCGCCACAGTTTGGACAGCGGTCGCTAACGGCTTCATCTTGGACAGAGCTTTCAGTTTGACTGCCATGTTTGCGGATGAAGTTCATTTGATAAACTGTAAATAAATCTTTTTGAGGGTCTCCCTCAATAACCTTACGAGTCTTGTCTTCGATGACATAGTCTCTCAAGGTAGATGATAAGATAACGACTAAAGTATCGTTTCCATCTGGATTTTCGTAGAAATCTTTGATTCTAATATTCTCAACATAGACACGTTCCAAAACATTAGTTGTTTGAGATTGGATATAGTCTTCCAGTTGTGAACTGTGTTGTGAATAGAGACTGGCACTCTCTAGAGAACGAACGGCATTCCAATCTTTTTTAGTCCAGGCGGCCTGTAACTGGATGTAGACTTCTTTAACCCATGAAGTGAAAGCATCTGCATCAAAGTTTGGATCACCGTGGCGAACACGATCGATAGCCAAGGTGTTGTTAGCAACTCGACGGTGAAGTGTAGGTTCAACATTATAGGCGGGCGAGCTTCCATAAGATTTACCAGATGATGAATTTTGGTTACTCAAATATTTGATGAGAAGGTAGAGTAAAAAAGCTCCGACACCAAACATGATAAGAATGGTCATTCCGGTCCCTAAAGAACCATCTAAACTCGAGTAACTATCACCAGACCGATAGCTACTTCTGGAAGAAGAACTACCGCCACTTGAACTACTTCGAGAACTGCTACTACTTCGTGAGCTGCTGCTACTTCGAGAACTGCTGCGGCTAGAGCTACCACTTCGAGAATGGCCGACACCAGCATCGATGGATTGTAGGGGTGTCACAAATAGAAGAAGCAAGCAAGTAGCGATTAGAGTATATAACTTTTTCATGTGTCTCCTAACTATGTGAGTACAAAGTGCAAGGCATCAAGCTATAACTATTTTCATTAGCTTGTGACAGTTATATTTAGATTGATTATTAATCGTTTTTCAACTTAGCTAATTCCTGGGCAAGTAGCTTGAGGGCAACTTGTGGATTTGCTTGTCCTTTAGTTGCTTTCATGAGAAAACCAGTAAAGGCCTTGTCTGCATTACGCTTCCCTGACTTGAAGTCGGCAACAGCAGCTTCGTTATCGGCAAAGACTTGGTGGATAATTGGAATCAAGACTTCAGGATCTGAGATTTGAACCAAACCAGCTTTTTCAACGTATTCGCGAGCGCTGCCACCATTTTTGGCTAGGTGAACAAAGACTTTCTTAGCAATCTTAGAGGAGATAGTACCATCTTCGATGATGGCAATCATTTCTACCAAGTTTTCTGGAGTCAATTCGATTTGTTCCAGTGTCTTACCTTCAGCGTTCAAGAATTGAGCGACTTCCCCTTGGAGCCAGTTAGAGACTTGTTTGGCATCACCACCGAGGGCAACAGCTTTTTCAAAGAAGTCAGAAGTGACTTTATTAGCAGTCAACTGACTAGCATCGTAGTCTGATAAGCCGAGTTGAGATACGTAACGAGCACGGCGCTCTTTTGGAAATTCTGGCAATTCAGTACGCATTTCTTCGATCCACTCGTCTGAGATTTCAAAGAGTGGTAGGTCAGGTTCTGGGAAGTAACGATAGTCTGCAGCGCCTTCTTTAACACGCATGAGGATAGTAGCTTTGTTAGCTTCGTCATAACGGCGTGTTTCTTGGCGAATTTGACCACCTGAGCGAAGGATTTCAGCCTGGCGTTGGACTTCGTATTCAAGACCCTTGCGGACATTTGAGAAGGAGTTGAGATTCTTCAACTCAGTCTTGGTACCGAATTTCTCTTGACCATAAGGACGAAGGGAGATGTTAGCATCCACACGCATAGAGCCTTCTTCCATCTTGACGTCAGAAATGCCAGCGTACTGGATAACTTCCTTGAGGGCTGTTAGATAAGCATAAGCTTCTTCTGGTGAACGCATATCTGCCTCAGATACAATCTCAATTAAAGGCACCCCTTGACGGTTGAGGTCTACATAAGAGTAGCCATCAGTTCCATGGGTATTTTTACCTGCGTCTTCTTCCAAGTGGGCACGTTCGATTCCGATTTTCTTAGTTGTACCATCTTCTAGTTCAACTTCAATCCAGCCCTTGTAACCGATTGGCTCATCAAACTGAGAGATTTGGTAGGCTTTTGGATTATCAGGGTAGAAGTAGTTCTTACGGTCAAAGTGCATCTTTTTATGGATGTCCATATTGAGGGCAAGAGCTGCCTTGATACCGGCATCAACAACACCTTTATTGAGAACAGGCAGTACGCCTGGGAAAGACCAGTCAATCACGTTGGTGTTGGCATTTTGGTCGTTTCCAAAGTGGGCAGAAGTAGGTGAGAAGATTTTTGAATTGGTGTTGAGCTCTACGTGGACTTCAAGTCCAATGACTGTTTCAAAGTTCATTAGTTATCACCTCCAAAAATCACGGGTTGTTGTTTGTGGTAGTCTGTTGTTGCTTCAAAAGCAGCAGCAGCTTGGTAGATAGTCTCTTCTGAATACTTAGGACCAATCAATTGGAGTCCTACTGGTAGACCTTGAACAAATCCAGCAGGAATAGAAATACCTGGGAGACCAGCTAAGTTAACTGGGATAGTCAAGAGGTCAGCTAAGTACATAGCAACTGGATCGTGGTTGAGTGAATCCAAGTCGTAGGCAACGCTAGGAGCAGTTGGTCCCAAAATCAAGTCATAATCCGCAAAGACGTTTTCGAAATCTTGGATGATGAGGGTACGGACTTGTCCAGCCTTCTTGTAGTAGGCATCATAGTAACCTGATGAAAGACTGAAAGTACCAAGCATGATACGGCGTTTAACCTCTTCACCGAATCCTTGGCTACGGCTATTTACATAAATTTCATCGAGATTAGTCGCATCCTCTGCACGGTAGCCATAACGGATACCGTCAAAGCGTTGTAAGTTTGATGAAGCTTCTGATGAAGCGATGATGTAGTAGACTGCTACACCGTATTTAGAGTGAGGAAGGCTAACTTCTTCAACGATAGCACCAAGTTTTTCAAAGTGCTTAGCAGCGTTAAGAATCGTTTCCTTAACTTCTGGGTCAATCCCTTCACCAAGATATTCTTTTGGCAAAGCAATTTTCATGCCCTTGATGTCCTGGCCGATTTTTGAAGTAAAGTCAGCAATGCGAACAGGGGCAGAAGTAGAGTCCTTGGCATCTTCGCTGGCAATAGCATTGAGCAAGAGGGCATTTTCCTTAACGGTAGGAGCGAAAGGACCGATTTGGTCTAGGGAGCTACCAAAGGCAATAAGACCGAATCGTGAAACTGTTCCGTAGGTTGGTTTGAGACCAACAATTCCGTTGAAGGCGGCAGGTTGGCGGATAGATCCACCAGTGTCAGAACCAAGTGACAAGCGGACTTGACCTGAAGCTACAGCTGCTGCCGAACCACTCGATGATCCACCAGGAACCTTGGTCTGGTCCCAAGCGTTTTTAGTGGCACCGTAGTAAGAAGTCTCACCAGATCCACCCATGGCAAATTCGTCCATGTTGGTTTTCCCAACGACGATCATGCCCTTAGCTTTTGCATTGGCAACGGCTGTCGCGTCAAAGATTGGCTCGTAGTTGTAGAGCATTTTTGAGGCAACAGTTGTGAGGATGCCATCAGTAGAGATGTTATCCTTAACAGCTAGTGGGATTCCCGAAAGGACATTGTCAGCATCGATTCCAGCTTCATCAATAGCTTTAGCTTGAGCAAGAGCTTGATCTTCAGCGATTGTCACAAAAGCGTTGATAGCTTCCTCACGAGATTTGATATCTTCAAGTGTTGCTTGCATTAGTTCAGTTGCTGAAATTTCCTTAGAAACAAGGAGACTGTGCAACTCTTCAATGGTTTTATTGTTAAAAGTCATTAGGCATCTCCTCCATCATCTAGGATAGCTGGTACCTTGATGTAGTAGTTATCTTTTTCAGGTACATTTTTAAATAAGAGGTCACGGTCTGTTCCTTCTTCAGCCACATCAGGTCGGAGAACAGTTTTACGGTCAGCCATAGTTGTAGTAGGTGCGACACCAGTTGTGTCGACTTCGCCTAGCAATTCGACCATATCTACAATTTTTGAGAGTGTTGTCGCAAATGCAGCAGTATCTTCTTCTGAGAATTTTAATTTTGAAAGATTGGCAACGTGAGTCACCTCTTCTTGCGTAATTTTCATCTGATATCCTTTCGTGAAATGATGATTCTTTATCTGTTCTATTTTACCATATTTTCCCCTAAATAAGGCAAGTCAAGCTGAAAAGAAGTAGAAATTGAAAAATACTTTTTATTTCGATATAATGGTTGAAATTAGATGATACAATTGCATGGGATTTTGGTATTCCAAAAAGATAGAATTCTTTATGAATTACTGGAAGTTAAGGATGACACATGACGATTTGGGAGTTATTTTTTACCAGCAAAAAGACTGTTCCTCCTCACTTGGGAGCATGGTACTTTTTATTGCCAACATCTTTGGTGCTTGTAGCGGCTTTATCGATTCGCTATGCAAGCTCTAAACGTTATCGAGAATTTTGGTATTGGGGACAATTGATTCAACTGCTGATTATCAACGCATGGTATATTTCAGCTCGTCTACCGCTATCTGAGGCCCTTCCCTTTTACCATAGTCGTATGGCTATGTGGATCATTCTTTTTGCCCCTAATAAGATATTTTTTAAGCAATATTTTGCCTTAGTGGGAGTCTTTGGTTCTATCATGGCTTTAGTTTATCCAGTCTTTTATCCCTTTCCTTTCCCTCATGTCTCCTCGCTGAACAATGTTTTCGGACACTGGGCACTCTTAGCCAACTGTTTGATTTATCTTGTTAGCTATTATGAGGTTGAAAAAGGGGATATTTGGAAAATATGCCAGATGACTTTTGGAGTCAATGCCATTATCTGTCTAGCCAACCTCTTGACAGGAGGGAATTACGGCTTTATGAGCAAACCCCCTGTGATTGGGAATTATGGCGTTTTGCTTAACTATTTGATAGTGACTAGTTTGATGACAGGGGCTCTCGTTCTTCTTAATCAACTTGTTAAATGTAAACATATAAACAGGCAAACAAAGACCTGAAATTTGTTACCATAAGGAGACTTTATGCATCATTTTTTTCAACTGAATCAACTGCACCGCCTCCTATTCCGATTTTTTGGTATGGAGTGATGATAGGCCTTCTTGCCTTATCTATTTATGGGTCTCTTACCTACTATAAAAATCCTAAATTTGTTAGATTGTTTAAGTGGATTCAAATAGCGCAACTGCTGGCTCTTTATACCTGGTATATAGGTTTTAGTATTCCATTTTCTAACAGCCTGCCTCTTTACCATTGTCGTTTGGCCATGTTTGCGGTTGTTTTCTTACCAGATAAATGGAAAACCAAGCAGTATTTTGCCCTTATGGGAGCCAGTGGGGCAGTATTTGCTTTGGGCTATCCCGTTTTTGATCCATATGATTTCCCGCATATCACTAGTTTTTCATTCTTGATAGGGCATTACGCTCTTTTGGTTAATTCTCTGGTTTATCTGATGAATCACTACGATAAGACCTTGCTTAAAAAGTATCGAATTATCGCCTACACTTTTGTTCTCAATCTTTTCCTAGTTGGAGTCAACCAAGTAACAGGAGGGAATTACGGGCTTTTGAATACGACACCGTTTATTTCAGATGCTCCTATATGGATAAAGTATCTTCTGGTTTCAATCATTCTATCTGCGGCTCTAGTACTCTTTGATATCTTGTTTAAGAGACGTTGGCAAAAGAAAATGGCTCTAGAAACAATTTAACTGTGCTGCAAGATTAAGAGTAATCAATATCAATAATCGACAAAAGAATATAAAAAGCAGGTCAACTATCTTGGCCTGCTTTTCTTTTATAAGCGATTGAAAAACTCTCTAAAATCCGATATAATGGAGTGTTGAAAGGAATGTTAGAGTCCGATGTAACAAAGAGCAGATTATCAATCGAAATCATTAAAAAGTAGAAAGAAAGAGAAGTTATGAGTATTCAAGAAGAAATTAAGAAACGCCGTACCTTTGCCATCATCTCTCACCCGGACGCGGGGAAGACAACCATTACTGAGCAATTGCTCTATTTTGGAGGAGAGATTCGTGAGGCAGGTACTGTAAAAGGGAAGAAAACAGGAAACTTTGCTAAGTCAGACTGGATGGATATCGAGAAACAACGTGGGATTTCGGTAACCTCATCTGTGATGCAATTTGACTATGATGGCAAACGCGTAAATATCCTAGACACACCAGGGCACGAGGATTTCTCAGAGGATACCTATCGTACCTTGATGGCAGTGGATGCTGCGGTCATGGTAGTGGACTCTGCCAAGGGTATCGAGGCCCAAACTAAGAAATTGTTTGAGGTTGTCAAACACCGTGGGATTCCAGTCTTTACCTTTATGAATAAGCTAGACCGTGACGGTCGTGAACCACTAGACCTCTTGCAAGAATTGGAGGAAGTCCTAGGGATTGCCAGTTATCCAATGAACTGGCCAATCGGGATGGGGAAAGCCTTTGAGGGGCTCTATGATCTCTATAACCAACGCTTGGAACTCTATAAAGGGGACGAACGTTTTGCTAGCCTAGAGGATGGCGATAAACTTTTTGCTAGCAATCCATTCTATGAACAAGTAAAAGAGGATATTGAGCTTTTGAATGAAGCAGGAAATGAATTCTCAGAAGAAGCTATTCTTGCAGGTGATTTGACACCAGTCTTCTTTGGATCAGCCCTAACTAACTTTGGTGTGCAGACCTTCCTTGAAACCTTCCTCAAATTTGCTCCAGAACCTCATGGACACAAGAAAACAGATGGAGAAATTGTGGATCCTTATGATAAGGATTTCTCAGGATTTGTCTTTAAAATCCAAGCCAACATGGACCCTCGTCACCGTGACCGTATCGCCTTTGTCCGTATTGTATCGGGCGAATTTGAGCGGGGGATGAGTGTCAATCTGCCTCGTACTGGTAAGAGTGCTAAGCTATCTAATGTCACCCAGTTTATGGCGGAAAGTCGTGAGAATGTCACCAATGCTGTAGCAGGAGACATCATCGGGGTTTATGATACAGGTACCTACCAGGTTGGAGATACGCTAACTGTTGGAAAAAACAAGTTTGAGTTTGAGCCACTGCCAACCTTTACTCCAGAGATTTTCATGAAGGTTTCTCCTAAGAACGTCATGAAACAGAAATCATTCCACAAGGGAATGGAACAGTTGGTACAAGAAGGAGCCATCCAGCTTTATAAGAATTACCAAACGGGTGAGTACATGTTGGGTGCTGTTGGACAACTCCAATTTGAAGTCTTCAAGCACCGCATGGAAGGTGAGTACAACGCTGAAGTTGTCATGACTCCAATGGGTAAAAAGACTGTTCGTTGGATTAAACCAGAAGATTTAGATGAGCGCATGTCTTCAAGCCGCAATATCTTGGCCAAAGACCGCTTTGATCAACCTGTCTTCCTTTTCGAAAACGACTTTGCTCTCCGTTGGTTTGCAGACAAGTATCCAGACGTAGAGTTAGAAGAGAAAATGTGATTCAGTAAGTCTACTTGATTGCAAAGCAATCTAAGTAGACTACGAGTCAGGGACAAAAGTCCTATCCTCTCAATTGTCTTTGGATTGTCGAGCAAGACGCAGTGGCTAAGTGGGCTCTACTACGCTGATTTCATCAGCTTTTACAGCCCTACTCAACTGTGCGGAGGTGGGACGACGAAATCGAATTCTAACCAATTACCGATTTCTGTCCCACTCTCTAACTGCCTTACTAACTACGTTTAGCAAATAGAATCGATTTGCCAAAGACGGTGAATGTAATAGAAAGAATTTATCATTACATTTCTAAAGCCCTGGCTTCGTAATCAAATAGAAAACCCATGAATAGTAATATTCATGGGTTTTTATGTAGTTGTTTTAAGTTTTTATCTGTCCTAGCTTACATGCCGATATATCTTGATAATAATACTATTAGGGTAAGCAAGATAAAGCTGACACTATTTAGGACCATATGAATGGCGATAGACATTTCTAATCGACGCGTTGTGTAAGCGGTCCAGGTGAGGACGGCAGACATCCAACCGTAGATTAAAAATGACGGGAAATTTGAAGGAACGTGAGCTAGGAGAAAGAGTAGCCACCCTAGTACATAGCCGACTTTTTCATAACCTTGGAAGAGCTTGGTTGGGATAATGCCGCGACAGATAATCTCTTCACAAATCGGCGCAATTAAAACCACAAGAAAGAACATAGCAATAAGTGAGCTTTCTGAGAAGAGATCATTGAGAATTTGTTGGTTGGAAGTTGTTGTTTGATTAAGTAACTGTAACAAGATACCACCTATGAGATTTCCAACAAAGATAGCTAGGTAACTCAAGGCAATTCTTGGCAAATCATTGATACTAAAGAGTTTCTTCTTAATCACTAAAAGCTTACTTTTATGAGCACCATACAAAAAGATAGCTAAAACAAGTATAGAAACAAGGCTAACAATGAGTCCAGACCAGATGGAAGGAATCTCAGTCTGGGCTAGCAAACCCAGAAGTGCCATTGGAGTCTGTGAAAGAACGATTGCTACCAGTAAAATACCAAACCATGCAAGTCGTTTACGATAATCTTTAAAAAAATTCATTCATATATCTCCTAAAAAATTTATTACATTATAGCATATTTCTGACAGGAATTCTATTAACTACCAGAACATAAGTACCGATAATACAAGTAAGATGTTTCGGATGATATGGCTATAAAAGGATAAATCTTGTCTTAAGGTTTTAGGAAATAAAAAGTTTAGAAAGCTAGCTCCCAAAAGGATATAAAAGGCGACAGAAAGTATGGTTAAAGGATTGTGCAGAAAAAACAAACTAAAAAAGATAAGAATCGTTAGCTTGCCTGACTTTTTGTGAGTTGGTAATTTTTTCCATTTGTTTAATGGCAGAAAGGTAGCAAGATCAAGTCCGAAAAGGAAAAAGAAAGAGATTAGTAACAAGTCAACTATTTCTTTTTGTAGTAGAGTGTCAGTGCTTATACTTTCAAATAAAATAAAACAGACTCCAGCAACGTTAATGATAACCATACTGCTATACAATAAAAAGAAGGATCGACTACGATTATGTAGTTGACTTTTTACATGATTATGTCCTGAAAGATAGTGGATAAATGTACAGATACCTGCTAATAACATTAAGAGAAGTAAAAAGTAAAAGCAGGATTGTTTGAGTGTTAATGCAATACCAGGCCAAACTAAGCAACTACAGCAGCCTAAATATACCAAGGAAATCAATAAAAGAAGTTGGATTGATTTGTTCATTTTTTCCATATAAAACCCCCACGTTTTTTAAAAATTATAACTAAAATGATTCATGAAAAATCATCTTTTTCCCAAGTGTTATTTTTTGACTCTCAATTGTCTTTTTGAAAAATACTGTTCACAGAAAAAAACATCCCTCATTTTTTGAGGGATGTGCTTTTTGATAATAACATTGCTAACGTTTAGACCAGGTTCGCTTCATAAAGAGTAGTATGATTGGATAAATTTCAAGACGTCCTGCAATCATTGCAAAGGATAGGACGAGTTTTGAAAATGGACTAAAAATGGAGAAACTTGCAGTTGTTCCGAGTATTGGACCGATGTTGTTAAAACAACTGAAAACGGCACTCGTAACAATCATTAAATCGTTAGCATCTAAACTGATAATGAACATTAAGCTGAGTAGAATCATGATGTAAACGACAAAGTACTTCAGAATCTTGTGCTGGGTATCCTTATCGATGACCGTTTGGTTAACATGGAGAGTTAAAACACGGTGAGGGGAAATGGTTGACAAAAATTGATTTTTAGCAATTTTAGCTAGAATGACTACACGCATCACTTTGAGACCACCAGCAGTGGATCCGGCAGAACCACCAATGGCCATCAGCATCAGTAAGATATACTGAGAAAATAAAGGCCAATTGGTTGTGCTTCCGTAACCGAAACCAGTTGTCGTAATGATATTGGAAACTTGGAAAAAGGCCATCTCAAAGCTTTGTGAAACCCCACTATATAGGTGAAGTGTGTTAAGAGTAATGAGGCCAGTCGAAATGATTACAATCAAGAGATAAGCCCGAAGTTCCTCATCGAAAAAGAATTCTTTAACACGACGGAGCATGAGGTAGTAGTAGAGGTTAAAATTGATACCAAACATCAACACCCCAATACTCGTTAGATAGGTGATGAGAGAGCTGTGATAGTGGGCGATACCATCATTATAAACAGTGAAACCACCAGTTCCTGCAGTCCCCATAGCGATAACGAAGCTATCATAGAGTGGCATGTCAGCGAGGTAATAGATCACTACAAAAAGGGCAAACATTGCCAGGTAAAGGATGTAGAGGATTTGGGCTGTATTTTTTAGCTTAGATACTACCTTACCAAACACTGGTCCAGGAACCTCAGCCTTCATAACCTCAAGGTGACTATTTTTTGCATTGTCCATAATAGCTAGGGCAAAAACTAGCACCCCCATCCCTCCAATGAGGTGGGTAAAGCTCCGCCAAAACAGAAGCGAACGACTTAATACAGAAACGTCATTTAAGATAGTTGCTCCCGTAGTAGTGAAGCCGGAACTAGTTTCGAAGAAGGCATCGATAAAATTGGGGATTTGACCCGAAAAGACAAAGGGAAGGGAACCAAAGAAAGACCAGAGAATCCAACATAGAGCTACAATTAAGACTCCTTCTTTTGCGTAGATACGTTGTTTTTTAGGCTTTTTGATAATTCCGAGAAGACCCAGAACAACAAGGATTCCAATGGTATAGAAAAGAGCTGTAAATACTTGACTGGATTCTTGATAGTAAAAAGCGACACTAACTGGTACCAAGAGTAGAACAGCTTCAATCAAGAGTAGCTTTGCAAGAAGAAAGCGTACCATACTTCTATTCATAGCTTACCTCTCTAACAAATCATAAATCTTGGTGATGTTTGATAGCAAAGTGATAACCACAAGCTTATCACCGACTTGAAGTGTGTCTTCTCCAGTTGGGAAGATTGTTTTTCCATTGCGGATAATAGCAGCGATCAAGACATCCTTTTTGAGCTTCAGTTGAGACAAAGGTTTGCCAGTCATTTTATTGGCTTCCTTAATCAAGAACTGAAGGGTTTCTACCTGTCCGTTTGCAAGGTGGTGCATGGCTTGAAGGTCAGAATACTGCGCATTTACACGACCGTGGATAAAGTGCATGATGGTATCAACAGCGATTGTCTTAGGCGTGATAATACTTGAGAAATCTGTCGCATGAATGATTTCCAATAGGCTTGTTCGGTTTACCTTAGTAATATTCTTTTGAACGCCTACATTATCCAAAAACATAGAGGTAATGATATTTTCCTCGTCGACTCCTGTCAAAGTGGCAACAGCATCGTAGTTTTGGGCGCTTTCTTCTAAGAGGGTGTCCTTAGTTGTTCCATCACCTTGGACTATATAGAGTTTAGGGAATTTTTCGCTGAAAAAGGCAGCTCTTTCAGGATTAACCTCAATAACTTTTATATCAATTCGACTGTCTTTTAAAATACCTAGTAGGTAGTATGCAATCTTACCAGCTCCAATAATGAGCAGACTCTTAACAACTCTGGACTTAATATAGTTGTGGAAGAGCATCATATCGACACGATGTCCTGTTACAAAGATGCGGTCTTTATCTTCTAGAACAAAATCTCCACTAGGAATCATCAGTTTATGATCGCGTTCGATGGCACAGACGATAACGTTGCCGAACTTTTTACGAAAATCAGCAATAGACATCTGACAAATATTGCTATCTTTTCGAACGACAAATTCCATTAGACTTACTAAACCACCCACAAAACGCTCAACAGAAAGAGCATTGGGGAAGTCTATAATATTAGCGATAGCACGAGCTGCTAGGAGTTCAGGATTTACAATGAGTGAAAATCCAAGAATATTTTTTTCTTTAAAGTAAGGGTTGGAATATTCAGGATTACGCACACGAACAATGGTTTCTTTTGCTCCCATTTTTTTGGCTAAAACAGCCGAAACCATGTTGACCTCGTCGTATTGAGTCATGGCAATGAAAATATCACAATCTTGAACATTGGCTGCTTCTAACATAGCAAAGTCAGCTCCGTTACCTGCGATTCCCATAATATCAAAACGGCTAGTCAAGTATTTTAGAACAGTTTCGTTCTGTTCAATTAAGACAACATCATGGTTGTCAGCAACAAGTGAACGACAGAGGGCAGAACCTACTTTTCCCCCTCCGACAAGAATAATCTTCATAGTTAGTTAACCTACTTTTTCAATATGTCTCTATCATACCTTTTTTTAGAAAAAAATGCACTCAACAACCGACTGTTTCCTTCTTTAATAAAGGGATTAGGGGAATTCGAATAAATATTTTGCTTTAAACATCATATGTTTATGAAAAAACTTGTTCCGAAAATTCCCAATCTAGGTAAATTTTATGAAATTTGTGGTTGAAAGTTGGATTTTTAACTTTTGTAAATATGCTTGTAAAAAAAATGAAAAAAATCAAATCATTTCTATTGACAATCAGGCTGAAAGTGATATACTAAAAAAGTAGTTTCGCTGATTTACTTCAAACCTGTTGTGAGGTAAGTTAACGATGCCTTAACCACGCTGTTTGCTGAGCTTGACTCCGGGCAGTGTGGCTATTTTTTTGCACCAGTGAGAGGAAGCAAGGCATGGCCAATCATATTGTATTGTTTGAACCACAAATTCCACAAAATACGGGAAATATTGCACGAACCTGTGCGGCGACGAATGCGCCCCTTCATATTATCAAACCGATGGGCTTTCCGATTGATGATCGTAAAATGAAGCGTGCGGGCCTGGATTATTGGGATAAGCTTGAAATCTATTTTTATGATAGTTTAGATGAATTTATGGAAAAAATGAATGGCCAGGTTTACTTGATTTCTAAGTTTGCAGAAAAGGTCTACTCAGATGCAGACTTTACGACAGAAGGGGATCACTATTTTCTCTTTGGGCGTGAAGATAAGGGCTTGCCTGAGGATTTTATGCGCGATCATCCTGAAAAAGCTCTCAGAATTCCTATGAATGATGAACATGTTCGTAGCCTAAATGTATCCAACACAGTATGTATGATTGTCTACGAGGCTCTCCGTCAGCAAAACTTTGCAGGTCTCGAATTAGTACACACCTACGAAACGGATAAGTTGAAATAAAATAGTTATAAGATATCAAAAGCTTGCGCTTGCATGCTTTTTTTGTTATCATAAAAGGGTCTTCAGGGCTGGGTGAGATTCCCGACCGGCGGTGACTTTTACTCGGAAATATTCTTTTCCTTTTATACTTTGTTGCCAAGCTTTGCCTAACCAAAAGTTATGCCTACAGCTTGTCGCCTAGTCTAAAAGAAAAATCTCCATTTCCTTACTCTAAAAGAAGTCCGCGAGCGCAAGCTGATGTGGTGTGATTCCACAACCGACAGTATAGTCTGGATGGGAGAAGACGAAAGAATAATTTTATCTATTCCACTTAAATATATAGGAAGTTCTTTTGGTGTTTTTGACCAATAGATTGTTTTTGATATAGTTGAGTTGATAGATAGAGTGGGACTTTCCAACTTCTTCTGATTTTATAGAAAATTGGAGGAACCTGTTATGACAAACACACGTCGATTGTCGACTATTGCAATTTTATCAGCACTTTCATTTGTGTTGATGTACTTTGACTTTCCACTCTTGCCTGCGGCGCCCTTTTTGAGGATTGAGTTCAGCATCTTACCGGTTTTGGTAGGGTTAATAGTACTTGATTTACCTGCAGCTTTTGTGATAATTTTACTCCGTTCCTTGCTTAAGTTAATTTTAAACAATCAAGGAGTCAGCACCTATATCGGTTTGCCCATGAATATTGTGGCTTTAGGAGTTTTTGTTCTTGCATTTGGTTTGATTTGGAAAAAAGATCGGACGCCAATTCGTTTTGCTCTAGCTTCTCTTGCTGGTACGATTGGTTTGACCTTGGCTATGCTAGTTCTTAACTATGTTTATGCTGTCCCATTATATGCTAAGTTTGCTAATTTTGATATTGAGAAAATACTAGGACTTAGTAACTATTTGTTGACAATGGTTTTACCTTTTAACTTAATTGAGGGTATTATCTTTGCACTAGCATTTTGGTTGATTTATGTCTTCCTAAAGGTAACTTTAAAACGTTATGAAAGATAAACAAACATATTTAACAAAGGGCTCTTTCGCCCTTTTACTATTTGTAATTCTGGGTTATGTCGTTAAGTTTTATCCAGAACAATTGATACCATTTGATTCGTCTATCCAGACAGCAATCCGTGGAGATTTACCAGCTATATTGACAACTATCTTTCGGGGGATTACTCGCCTGATTGACTTGCCAAACGTTATTTCTTGGGCAATTCTATTGACTGCAATCTTTTATCTAAAAAAGTGGAAGTCCGAAAGTCTTTTAGTAGCAGGTAATCTTAGCTTGGCAGGTATTTTAATTGTGTCTCTAAAACTCCTCTATCAACGTCCACGGCCAGAAATTCTACACTTAGTGGAGGAGAAAGGATTTTCTTTCCCTAGTGGGCACTCTCTAGCAGTAACTCTTTTAATTGGCTCTCTAATCATCATTGTGGGTCAGAGAGTGAAAGATAGGACTGTAAGACTTATTCTCCAGATTTCACTGGGAATCTACCTAGTAAGTGTGATCATTTCCAGAGTCTATCTAGGTGTCCACTATCCGTCAGATGTTCTAGCTAGCTTGTGCTTAGGTCTTGGAATTCTCTTCATTGAATTTCCGTTTTATGACAAACTTCGCTTTCAATGGCGCTTCACAGGCAAACAAAAGTAGTTATTAACTCTTCTTGAGGAGAAAAAATGGAAGTCAAGATAAAAGATCTTCATCCGACCCAACTATACTTATCAGAAAAGAAGTTGCAAGATATTCAGATGCTTTATCAGTCGGTAGAAAAGCCAAGTATTAATCCAATCAGTGTTCTTGCATTTGGAGATCGCTTGCTAATTACAGACGGACATCACAGAGCTTATCAAGCTTTGTTGGCGGGTCAAAATACGATTTCTGCTGAATGGGATAAAGATGGTGGTGATGAGCTATATAACCTTTATGCACAAGCTTGCGAGGAAAAGAAAATATACTCTATTCTGGATCTAAAAAATCGTATCTTACCACAAGATGAGTATGAAGCAAAATGGTACAACTGGTGTGATGGTTTTAATCAAGCAGTGAAGCAGTTGTTAGGAGTAAAAAAAGATGCCAAAGATTATTCAGATAGATGATTATCTACGTCTAGTTCCCTATTTTTTAGCAGATCATCGTGATACAGCTTTATCCTGGTATCAAGATGTGGATTTGGTGGAACTGGTAGATGGCATTCGAATTCCCTATAGTTTGGAAAAATTAAATGCCATGTATTCCTATTTAGAGGAACACGGGGATTTGTTCTGGATTGAGTTTCGAGAAAAGGGAGAGTGGCTTCCGATTGGGGATGTCACCTTATCTCTGGAGAATATTCCTATTGTGATTGGCAATCCAACTTATCAGCATCAAGGACTTGGATGTAAGGTTTTGAAGACTTTGATTGATCTAGCTCGACAAAGAGGATGGAAAGAATTAAAAGTTCAGGAAATCTATGATTTCAATTATGCCTCCAGACGATGTTTTGAGTCCCTTGGATTTGTGGAGAGCGGAAGTACTGAAAAAGGGACAAGCCTGCTCTTAAAGCTGGACTCCTACAAAATTTAGTATCCCTTATAATCGCTCAAAATAGAGCGGTTTTTTGTTTGTAGTTCAGGGGTTTTTAACGAAAGAAATAATAGTCGAATTCAGTTATAAAATTTCTCTAAAAATAGAATTTTTCTCTTGCATTTGAGAGAGATTAGTGTATAATAGTAGGGTATGTGTAAAACATACTTGTGGGAGGTAAAAATCTCTAAATTACCGCCAAAACCACAAAGGAGGATTTAAAAATGGCTAAAAAAGTCGAAAAACTTGTAAAATTGCAAATCCCTGCTGGTAAAGCTACACCAGCTCCACCGGTTGGACCTGCTCTTGGTCAAGCTGGTATCAACATCATGGGATTCACAAAAGAGTTCAACGCTCGTACAGCTGATCAAGCTGGTATGATCATTCCAGTTGTTATCTCAGTATACGAAGATAAATCATTTACTTTCGTTACTAAAACACCACCAGCTGCTGTTCTTTTGAAAAAAGCTGCAGGTGTTGAAAAAGGATCAGGTACACCTAACAAAACTAAAGTTGCTACAGTTACTCGTGCACAAGTACAAGAAATTGCAGAAACTAAGATGCCAGATTTGAACGCTGCAAACATTGAGTCTGCAATGCGTATGATCGAAGGTACTGCTCGTTCTATGGGATTCACTGTTGTTGACTAATCAATAACTTCCCTATATAACCCGCAAGACTTCATCATTTCGAGAAGTGACGTGGGAGATGAAAATCGATTGAACCACTTACAAGGAGAATAGAAAATGGCTAAAAAAAGCAAACAACTTCGTGCTGCTCTTGAGAAAATCGACAGCACAAAAGCATACAGCGTAGAAGAAGCTGTAGCTCTTGCAAAAGAAACTAACTTTGCAAAATTTGACGCAACTGTAGAAGTTGCATACAACTTGAACATCGACGTGAAAAAAGCTGACCAACAAATCCGTGGAGCAATGGTATTGCCAAACGGTACTGGTAAAACAGCTCGCGTTCTTGTATTTGCACGTGGTGCAAAAGCTGAAGAAGCAAAAGCTGCTGGTGCAGACTTCGTTGGTGAAGACGACCTTGTTGCGAAAATCAACGACGGTTGGTTGGACTTCGACGTAGTTATCGCTACACCTGACATGATGGCTCTTGTTGGACGTCTTGGACGTGTCCTTGGACCACGTAACTTGATGCCAAACCCTAAAACTGGTACTGTAACAATGGATGTTGCTAAAGCAGTTGAAGAGTCTAAAGGTGGTAAGATCACTTACCGTGCTGACCGTGCAGGTATCGTACAAGCAATCATCGGTAAAGTTTCATTTGAAGCTGACAAGTTGGTTGAAAACTTCAAAGCATTCAACGAAACAATCCAAAAAGCTAAACCAGCTACAGCTAAAGGAACTTACGTAACAAGCTTGACAATCACAACTACTCAAGGTGTGGGTATCAAGGTTGACGTTAACTCACTTTAATAAGTAGAAAATATAAAAAAAAGGTTGAAGACAGATCTGTCTCAACCTTTTTATATTTCTCAAAATAATGAAATCGAGTATCAAGATAAGCAAGCAAAAGTATGTGAAAAAACGTCTAGATAGAAAATTCAGAAAATTGCTTATTTTGCCTTGAAAATTTTTGAAAAAATGGTATTATAGAAACAAGTCATTTTAAGAGAACAGAAAGGGGAACGATGGAGAAAATCATTTTAGATTCACCAAAGTCGGGATCAGAACTTGTTTTGGAAACACTCCGTGATTTAGGAATTGACACGATCTTTGGTTATCCAGGCGGAGCTGTATTGCCTTTATATGATGCTATTTATAATTTTAAAGGTATTCGCCATATTCTAGGTCGTCATGAACAAGGTTGTCTTCATGAAGCTGAAGGTTATGCTAAGTCAACAGGAAAACTTGGTGTCGCAGTCGTCACAAGTGGACCAGGAGCTACGAATGCCATTACGGGTATTGCAGATGCCATGAGTGATAGTGTTCCCCTTTTGGTTTTCACAGGACAAGTCGCAAGAGCGGGAATCGGTAAGGATGCTTTCCAAGAAGCAGATATTGTTGGGATTACCATGCCGATTACCAAGTACAACTATCAGGTTCGAGAGACGGCGGATATTCCACGTGTGATTACAGAGGCTGTACATATTGCAACTACAGGTCGCCCAGGACCAGTTGTCATTGACTTACCAAAAGATGTTTCTGCCCTTGAAACGGACTTCGTCTATTCATCAGTGATAGATTTACCAGGTTATCAACCAACTCTAGAGCCAAATGAGATGCAAATCAAGAAAATCTTGAAACAACTCTCTAAGGCTAAGAAACCAGTCTTATTGGCTGGTGGTGGTATTAGTTATGCTGAGGCTGCTGCAGAGTTAAATGAATTTGCAGAGCGCTATCAAATTCCAGTTGTGACAAGTCTTTTGGGACAAGGAACAATTTCAACTAGCCACCCTCTATTTTTGGGAATGGGTGGAATGCATGGTTCCTTTGCAGCTAACATTGCTATGACTGAAGCAGATTTCATGATTTCTATTGGTTGTCGTTTTGATGACCGTTTGACTGGAAATCCAAAGACCTTTGCTAAGAATGCTAAAGTAGCGCATATAGATATCGATCCCGCAGAGATTGGTAAGATTATTGCAGTTGATATTCCAGTTGTTGGTGATGCGAAAAAGGCTTTGCAGCAGTTACTAGCGGAGCCAATCGTTCGTAACAATACTGAAAAATGGATTGAAAAAGTTACAAAAGATAAGAATCGTGTTCGTTCTTATGATAAGAAGGAACGTGTTGTCCAACCACAAGCAGTTATTGAACGTATTGGTGAATTGACCAAGGGTGATGCCATTGTCGTAACTGACGTTGGACAACACCAAATGTGGACGGCTCAATACTATCCATACCAAAACGAGCGTCAACTCGTAACATCAGGTGGCCTAGGAACTATGGGATTCGGAGTTCCTGCAGCTATCGGAGCAAAAATTGCCAATCCAGATAAAGAAGTCGTTCTCTTTGTCGGTGATGGTGGTTTCCAAATGACCAATCAGGAATTGGCAATCTTAAACATTTATAAGATTCCAATCAAGGTCATCATGCTGAATAACCATTCACTAGGCATGGTTCGTCAGTGGCAAGAAGCCTTCTATGATGGACGAACATCAGAGTCAGTCTTTGATAGCCTTCCAGATTTCCAGTTGATGGCTCAAGCCTATGGAATTAAGAATTATAAATTTGACAATCCTGAAACATTAGAGAAGGATCTGGAAGTCATCACAGAGGATGTACCAATGTTTATCGAGGTAGACATTTCTCGTAAAGAGCATGTTTTACCAATGGTACCAGCTGGTAAGAGTAACCATGAAATGTTGGGGGTGAAGTTTAATGCGTAGAATGTTAACAGCCAAACTTCAAAACCGATCCGGAGTTCTCAATCGCTTTACTGGTGTCTTGTCTAGACGCCAAGTTAACATTGAGAGTATTTCGGTAGGGGCGACAGAAAATCCCAATGTGTCACGGATTACGATTATCATTGATGTCGCATCTCAGGATGAAGTGGAACAAATCATCAAGCAACTCAACCGCCAGGTCGATGTGATTCGTGTTCGTGATATCACAGATAAACCGCACTTAGAGCGCGAAGTTATTTTGGTAAAGATTTCAGCTCCTGCGGAGAAGCGAGCAGAAATCTTAGCGATTATCCAGCCTTTCCGTGCAACGGTAGTTGATGTAGCTCCAAGCTCCATCACCGTTCAGATGACTGGGAATGCAGAAAAGAGTGAAGCCTTGATTCGGGTTATTCGACCATATGGTATTAAGAATATTGCTCGTACTGGTGCAACTGGATTTACCCGTGACTAATACTCTTTGAAAATCAAATTCAAATCACGTCAGCTTCGCCTTGGCGTACTCAGGTACAGCCTGTGGTTAGCTTCCTAATTTGCTCTTTGATTTTCATTGAGTAAAAAATAACCTAAATTTGTTAAAATAGCCTAACAGGCAATAAAAATAGAAAAGAGAGAAAAAACTATGGCAGTTCAAATGGAATACGAAAAAGATGTAAAAGTAGCAGCACTTGAAGGTAAAAAAATCGCCGTTATCGGTTATGGTTCACAGGGACATGCACACGCTCAAAACTTACGTGATTCAGGTCATGATGTGATCATCGGGGTTCGTCCTGGTAAATCTTTTGAGAAAGCAAAAGAAGATGGTTTTGATACTTACACAGTAGCAGAAGCAACTAAATTAGCGGATGTCATCATGATCTTGGCACCAGATGAAATCCAAGCTGACCTTTATGCAGAAGAAGTGGCTCCAAACTTGGAAGCTGGGAATGCTGTCGGATTTGCACATGGTTTCAACATTCACTTTGAATTCATCAAAGTTCCTGCAGATGTTGATGTCTTCATGTGTGCTCCTAAAGGACCAGGACACTTGGTACGTCGTACTTACGAAGAAGGATTTGGTGTTCCAGCACTTTATGCAGTTTATCAAGATGCTACAGGAAATGCGAAAGATATCGCTATGGACTGGGCTAAAGGTGTTGGTTCAGCACGCGTTGGACTTCTTGAAACAAGCTTTAAAGAAGAAACAGAAGAAGATTTGTTCGGTGAACAAGCCGTTCTTTGTGGTGGTTTGACTGCCTTGATGGAAGCAGGTTTCGAAGTCTTGACTGAAGCTGGTTATGCACCAGAATTGGCTTACTTTGAAGTCCTTCACGAAATGAAATTGATCGTTGACTTGATTTACGAAGGTGGATTCAAGAAAATGCGTCAATCTATTTCAAACACTGCTGAATACGGTGATTACGTTTCAGGTCCACGTGTCATTACTGAACAAGTGAAAGAAAACATGAAAGCAGTTCTTGCGGACATCCAAAATGGTAAATTTGCAAATGACTTCGTAAACGACTACAAAGCTGGACGTCCAAAATTAACTGCCTACCGTGAACAAGCTGCGAACCTTGAAATTGAAAAGGTTGGTGCTGAATTGCGTAAAGCAATGCCATTTGTCGGTAAAAACGACGATGACGCATTCAAAATCTACAACTAATATGTAAACATGAAGGCGAGTTGGGGGGACCGAGCTCGCTTTCACATTTTGGATCCTATCAAGAAAGAGAAAATATGATAAGTGCAAAAGATGTGGTGAAAGCCCATAAAGTTTTAAAGGGTGTGGTAGCTGAAACACCGCTTGACTATGATCATTACCTATCAGAAAAATACGGCGCAAAAATTTATCTCAAAAAAGAAAATGCCCAACGAGTGCGTTCTTTTAAGATTCGTGGAGCATATTATGCCATTTCGCAACTGACTAAGGAAGAGCGTGAACGTGGAGTAGTTTGTGCATCAGCCGGAAATCATGCCCAAGGAGTAGCATACACTTGTAATGAGATGAAAATTCCTGCAACCATTTTTATGCCCATTACAACACCTCAACAGAAGATTGGGCAAGTTCGTTTCTTTGGTGGAGATTTTGTAACCATCAAATTAGTTGGTGATACCTTTGATGCCTCGGCCAAGGCAGCTCAAGACTATACAGTTGCTGAAAATCGTACTTTTATTGATCCCTTTGATGACTCCTATGTTCAAGCAGGTCAAGGAACCGTAGCCTACGAAATTTTAGAAGAAGCACGAAAAGAATCTATTGATTTTGATACTGTTTTGGTGCCTGTAGGAGGTGGAGGGCTCATTGCGGGAGTTTCTACTTATATAAAAGAAACAAATCCAACAATTGAAGTGATCGGTGTAGAAGCTAACGGAGCTCGTTCCATGAAGGCAGCCTTTGAGGCTGGGGGACCGGTTAAACTCAAAGAAATTGATAAGTTTGCGGACGGGATTGCTGTGCAGAAGGTTGGGCAGTTGACCTATGAAGCAACTCGTAAAAACGTTGAAACGCTTATCGGAGTGGATGAAGGTTTGATTTCTGAAACCTTGATTGATCTATACTCTAAACAAGGGATTGTAGCTGAGCCTGCAGGTGCTGCTAGTGTGGCGGCTCTTGAAGTACTGTCAGATTATATAAAAGGTAAGACCATTTGTTGTATCATCTCTGGAGGCAATAACGATATCAACCGGATGCCAGAGATGGAAGAACGTGCCTTGATTTATGATGGAATCAAGCATTACTTTGTGGTCAACTTCCCACAACGTCCAGGGGCTCTTCGAGAATTTGTAAATGATATCTTGGGACCGAATGATGATATCACTCGTTTTGAGTATATTAAACGTGCTAGTAAGGGAACAGGACCTGTCTTAATTGGGATTGCCCTTGCTAACAAGCATGATTATGCTGGGTTAATCCACCGGATGGAGAAGTTTGATCCGTCTTATATTAACTTGAATGGGAACGAGACCTTATATAATATGCTTGTTTAAAATCCTATAAAATTTTTATCATATTATTTGCCTAACCTATATACGAGTGCTATAATGTAAGTGAAGAAAGGGGGAGATTCCCATGGTTTTAAAAGTTTTACTTGTTCTATTAATTCTAATGCTTATTGTAGGAGCTGTGTTAGTGAGCTCTGTTTATGTCGTTCGTCAACAGTCTGTTGCAATTATCGAACGATTTGGTAAGTATCAAAAGTTAAGTAATAGTGGTATTCATCTACGGGCACCATTTGGCATTGACAAAATTGCAGCTCGTGTGCAGCTACGCCTTTTACAGAGTGAGATCGTGGTTGAAACCAAAACCCAAGATAACGTTTTTGTGACCATGAATGTCGCAACTCAGTACCGTGTAAATGAGTTAAACGTTACAGACGCTTACTATAAATTGATGAGACCTGAAGCTCAGATTAAATCTTATATCGAAGATGCATTGCGCTCATCTGTTCCTAAGTTAACTTTGGATGAATTGTTTGAGAAAAAAGATGAAATTGCATTAGAAGTTCAAAAGCAAGTAGCAGAAGAAATGTCGACGTATGGGTATATTATCGTTAAGACGCTCATTACCAAAGTTGAGCCGGATGCAGAAGTCAAACAATCCATGAACGAAATTAATGCTGCCCAACGTAAGAGAGTGGCAGCTCAAGAATTGGCTGAAGCAGATAAGATTAAGATCGTTACAGCGGCAGAAGCTGAGGCAGAAAAAGATCGCCTCCATGGTGTGGGGATCGCAGAGCAGCGAAAAGCAATTGTTGATGGACTTGCTGATTCTATTAAAGAGTTAAAAGGAGCCAATGTCGAATTAACTGAAGAACAAATTATGTCAATCCTATTAACCAATCAGTATTTGGATACATTGAATAATTTTGCAGATAAACAAGGAAATAATGCAATATTCTTGCCAGCAAATCCTAATGGAGTTGAAGATATACGAACCCATATATTATCAGCTTTGAAAGCTAAATAATTACAATCTTAACGCAATAACGTTATTAATATATGTGTTTTAATTGACAAATATTATAAAAATATATAGAATGAAATTGCGTAAAGAAAAACAATAGGAGAATAACATGGCTAAGTCTAACTTTGAAAAAGTAGAAGCAGTTGTTAGCTGGGTTCGTGATAAGAAAATCACAGGGTATCGTATTTCTAAGGAAACGAATGCGCGTGAGATGTCTATCATTGCTTTGGCTCAGGGACGTGCAAAAGTTAAAAACATTTCCTTTGAAACAGCCCTCGGCTTAATTGATTTCTACAATAAAAATCATGAAAAATTTGAAGATTAGTCTTTGGATATAGGCAGGTTCGAAAAGAATCTGCCTTTTCATTTGTAGGAATAGAAAAAAGACTGCAATTGCAGTCTTTTTTATCGAAGATAACGTTGTAAAAATTCTTTTGTACGTTCTTCTTTAGGATTTGTAAATAGTTCTTCTGGTTTGCCTTCTTCAGCAATGACGCCCTTATCCATAAAGATGACACGGTGTGATACATCGCGAGCAAATTCCATTTCGTGGGTCACGACGATCATGGTCAAGCCTTCTTGAGCTAAGTCTTGCATGATTTTAAGGACTTCACCAACCATTTCAGGGTCAAGCGCTGAAGTAGGCTCGTCAAAGAGGATGGCATCAGGATTCATTGAAAGTGCGCGAGCAATAGCCACACGTTGCTTTTGACCACCGGAAAGTTGTTTAGGTTTAGCTTGCCAGTAACGTTCTCCCATACCAACTTTTTCAAGATTTTCTTTTGCAATTTTCTCTGCTTCTGAGCGGTCGCGTTTGAGTACAGTTGTTT
This sequence comes from Streptococcus sp. Z554, assembly GCF_053010305.1. Classification (NCBI taxonomy): domain Bacteria; kingdom Bacillati; phylum Bacillota; class Bacilli; order Lactobacillales; family Streptococcaceae; genus Streptococcus; species Streptococcus sp. Z554. The sequence goes on along the minus strand of NZ_JBRKNV010000002.1, from coordinate 198,062 downwards.
GGGCAACGATTGTATTTTCAAGTACGTTGAGATTTTCAAAGAGGTTGAAGGATTGAAAGACCATTCCTAATTTTTCACGATAGTGAGTGAGGTTATAGCCTTTTTCGAGGACGTTTTCACCGTGATAAAGGATTTCACCTTCAGTTGGTGTTTCGAGAAGGTTGATCGAACGTAGGAAGGTTGATTTACCACTACCAGAACTTCCGATGATAGAAATAACCTCACCTTTGTGAATAGTAAGGGAAATATCTTTTAGAACCTCGTTTTGTCCATAGGATTTTTTGAGGTGTTTGATTTCAAGAATGGGTTGATTCATTATTTCAAATCCTCCGTTTGCATTTGGTTAGCACCTGTAGTATAGGTATCCATATCCATCCGTTTTTCGATGTAGCGGAGGATACGTGTCACTGTAAAGGTGAGGACAAAGTAGATAACTGCGATGATGGTAAAGGTTTGGAAGTATTGGTAGGTTTGTGTCGCTACCGTATTTCCTGAGAAGTAAAGTTCTACAACAGAGATAACATTCAATACAGAAGTATCCTTGATATTGATAACAAACTCATTACCAGTTGCAGGCAAAATGTTTCGAACGACTTGAGGTAGAACGATCTTACGCATGGTTTGATTATGAGTCATACCAAGTGCAGTTGCCGCTTCAAATTGTCCCTTGTCGACAGCCAGGATACCACCACGAACGATTTCGGTCATGTAGGCACCGGTATTGATGGAAACGATAAAGATAGCAGCAAGAGTACGGTCAAGGTTAATTCCAAAAGCTTGAGCAGTTCCATAGTAGATAACCATAGATTGTACAATCATAGGTGTTCCACGGAAAATTTCAATATAAATATTGAGAATCCAACCAAGTAGATTTTGGATAAGGTAGATAAATTGATTTTCAGATTGAGGGGCAGTACGGAAAACACCGATAGCAAGACCAATAACGAGACCAACGATGGTACCGATAATTGAAATCAAAAGTGTGATTCCAGCACCGCGCAGGAGTTGTTGCCAGTTCTCAGTTAGAATTTTAGCAACTTGACTAAAGAAACTACTACTGTTTTCTTCAGTAGTTGTAGCTTGAACAGGTTGTTCCTTGATCATACGATCCATTAGTGCAACTTGTTCTTCCTTAGAAATGGTTTCGATGCTAGCATTGATTTGGCTGATACGGTCATCATCTTTACGAAGACCGATTGCGATAGAGGTATCTTCTTCCCCAGTTTTAAAACCAGGTTCAGGTTGAATCATTTTGAACTTGGCATTTGCTGACTCAGCGGTTAGAGCCTCAGGACGTTCAGAAACATAGGCGTCAATGACACCAGCTTCAAGAGCTTGACGCATTTGTGCAAAATCACCCATAGCTGTTTCTTTTTTAGCTCCTGGTATTTGTGAAATCAAATCATAAAGGTAAACACCTTGTTGAGAAGTGATTTTAGCACCTTCAAAGTCATTTAAGCTAGTAGCATTAGCATAGCTTGAGTCTTTCTTTACTAAGAGAACAGGTTCACTAGTGTAGTAACTGCTTGAGAAGGTAATTTCTTGCTTACGTTCAGCAGTTGGGCTCATACCTGCAATAATCATATCAATTTTGCCAGAAGTCAGCGCTGGAACGAGTCCTTCCCATTTTGTTTTAACAATCAGTGGTTCTTTACCGAGGTCTTTAGCGATTTTTTTTGCAATTTGAACGTCATAACCATTAGCGTATTGGTTGGTTCCGTCAATCTTGACAGCACCGTTGCTATCGTCGTCTTGGGTCCAGTTAAAAGGTGCGTAAGCTGCTTCCATCCCGATGCGTAAATATTCATCGGCTTGGACCTGGCTAACTAGTCCTAGGGTCAGGGCTAGGCTAGCAAGGATAGATAAGCATAATTTTTTCATGTTTTCTCCTATTTCTAGTCTAAAAATGGCTCCCTCTATTGTATCTAAAAATGGTGAGATTTTCAATACAAGCAAATCTTAAGTTCTAAAAAATGATATAATAGTGAAAAAATGTGAAAGGGAATGTAAGATGAAAAAGAGATGGCTACTTGCTCTGGTATTTACTTTTTTACTATTTATACCGAGCCTTGTTTTTGCAGTAGACTTCGACATTCTATCCTATAAGGGTGATTTGAATATTCATGCAGATAATACAGCAGTTTTCCAACAAACAATCACCTACAAATTTAAAGATGACTTTAATGGTCAATTGATTGGACTAGGAAAAGCAGGGAAAATGCCAGAAGGCTTTGAGATTGATGATGAACCAACTGTCTTAGTATCCAAAAATGGCCAACTTGTTCAAGACGTTCTCTCGTATACTAAGGAAGAAGAGGAAGGCTACAAGGTCACCATCTTTAATCCGGGAAATGCAGGAGATACTGTTCGGGTAACTGTTACTTGGCAATTGAAAAATCTTCTTTTCTTATATCAGGATATTGCTGAGCTGAATTGGCAACCACTGACAGATAGTTCAGGGGATATTAAAGATTTAGAATTTCGAGTAACATCGGACAAACCAGCCGAAAAACTCTTTTTCCATACCGGTAAACTCCTCAATGAGGGGAGTGTAGAGAAGGTAAACGATATGTATCGGGTGAAGATGAAAAATCTTCCTAGAAATCGTCAAGTTGAGCTGCATGCCTATTGGCCGAGAGAAGCTTTCTCAAGTGCTCCAAGCCAAGGACTGGATGAAGATAATCTAAGTAACTTTAAAAGAGTTGAGGTAGAAATAAAGGCTGAAAAAGTTCACGCCAAGGTCATGATAAAATGGATTTTTCCAATCTTCTTTACGGCTCTGTTGCTAGTAACAATCCACTATTATAGAGAATTTCGTCAGCATACGACTCTTAAAAAGGTATATCCAAAGAATCATCGTCTTTACGAACCCCCAATGGACCTACCTCCAATGGTTTTGGCAGAAGCAATCTATTCAACATCCTTAGAGGAAGTTAGCCCTCTAAACAAGCAGAAGTTTGGTAAGTTCAGTTTTGAACAACTAATCCAGGCAACCTTGTTAGATTTAGTCGATCGCGGGAATTTATCCATTTTTCAAGGTGAAGAAGAGCCATGGATCAAAATTAACAATGAAAAGGGTTTGTCTAATTTTGAGAAGGAATGCCTACGGATGACTCTTTCTACAAATAAAGAACTGGCTCTTTCAGATCTTTTCCCTGAGTATCAAGTTTCTTCAGTTTTGTTCCATGGAGCTAAGGAAGCTGATGAGAAGCATATTCGAGAATTTGGCTTTCACCTCAAACGTTCCTTCGAGAGACGACTTGAACGTATGCAAAGTTGTGTTCGAGACAAGGTGAACATTTTACGAATTCCAAGTTATTATCGTCCTTTGACGGATCAAGAAAATAATATTGTCAAAAAAATGAAAGTCTGCTCGGCTGTAACAGGTATTGTCGGCCTTCTCATCTTCTACTATAGCTTACGAACACATGGTTATTTTTCACTTCCTTTACTGTCACTCGGTTTCATGGGGTTGCTAGCTAGTACTTTAGTTCATTTTGTGACTCGAGGTCCTTCTCGTGATGGAGTCTTAAATGAAGAGGGAGCAGAAGCCTTTTATCTCTGGACAAGTTTTGAAAACATGCTTCGGGATATAGCTCATCTTGATAAGGCTGAACTAGAGAGCATTGTACTTTGGAATCGCCTTTTGGTCTATGCGACTCTCTATGGATACGCCAAGAAAGTGAATAAAATCATGAAGCTTCGCAATATCCAACTTGAAAATGCAGATATGAATCTTTATGTATCTGCTGGATGGGATAAACAGTTTTATACGTCTACTGCTCACATTCATCAATACACTTCGGTCGCAAATACAGCAAGTACCTTCTCTGTATCATCTGGGAGTGGTGGCTCTGGTGGAGGATTCTCAGGTGGTGGCGGTGGTGGAAGTGTTGGTGCTTTCTAAAGAAAACTCAACACAGCCTTTAAAAGTATGATATAATGAAAGATAGAAAAAGGAGTAATCTATGTATTTTATTGAAATTTTAAAATCAATCTTTTTTGGGATTGTTGAAGGAATTACGGAATGGTTGCCGATTTCAAGTACTGGCCACTTAATCCTAGCGGAAGAGTTTATCCAGTATAAAGATCAAAATGAAGCCTTCATGTCTATGTTTAATGTAGTCATTCAACTGGGTGCCATCTTAGCCGTTATGGTTATCTACTTTAACAAGCTTAATCCCTTCAAGCCAGGTAAGGATAAGGTACAAGTCCGTAAAACTTGGCAGTTATGGTCCAAAGTTTTTGTTGCGACTTTACCTCTTCTTCTAGTCTTTAAATTTGATGACTGGTTTGACACTCACTTTCACAATATGGTATCAGTAGCCATTATGTTGATTGTTTATGGGGTTGCCTTTATCTATCTTGAAAAACGCAACAAAGCGCAAGCAATTGAGCCAACAGTTACTGAGTTAGATAAATTACCTTATAAAACAGCCCTCTATATTGGACTTTTCCAGGTCTTGGCCCTTTTGCCAGGTACTAGTCGTTCAGGTGCCACTATCGTAGGTGGTTTGTTGAACGGTACTAGTCGTTCGGTGGTGACAGAGTTTACCTTCTATCTAGGAATTCCAGTTATGTTTGGAGCCAGCGCTTTGAAGATTTTTAAATTTATCAAAGCAGGAGAAGTCTTGAGCTTTGGTCAATTCTTCTTGCTCTTGGTAGCCATGGTAGTGGCTTTTGCAGTCAGCATGGTTTCCATTCGTTTCTTAACTAGCTATGTCAAAAAACACGACTTTACGGTGTTTGGTAAATACCGCATTGTCCTTGGTAGTGTCTTGCTACTTTATAGCTTTGTTCGTTTATTTGTATAAGAAAAAAACCTTGAGGGTAAATTCCTTCAAGGTTTTTAAAATCCAGTCACAGTGACACCCAATAAGCGAACACCCTTATCTTTGTCACTCAGTGCTTCGTAAAGTTGGATAATACTTTGAGCAATTTGTTCAGGGTCTTGTGTTTGCTGCTCTAAAGTTTTTCGCTTCGTCAAGGTGGTAAAATCAGAGTAGCGAATTTTTAAAATAACAATCTTTCCTGATTTGTCATGTTTTTGAAGATTAAGGGCGACTTTTTCCGAAAGGAGAGTTAGCTCTTTTTTGACATCTTCTTCAATGTTGAGAATTTTGCTATAGGTTTTTTCTTTTCCGATGGACTTACGGATACGATTTGATTTGACGGGAGAATTATCAATGCCACGAGCTTTGCGATACAGATCAAAACCGAGTCTTCCGAAACGATCAATGAGAGTGATTTCAGAAACCTCTAAAAGGTCAGTACCCGTATATACACCCATTTGATGGAGTTTTTCAACTGTTTTCTTGCCCACACCGTGGAATTTTGCGATATCCATTTGTTTGAGAAAATCTTCAGCATCATCAGGAAGAATGACTGTCAAACCGCGAGGCTTTTGATAGTCACTTGCCAATTTAGCTAAAAATTTATTGTATGATACACCAGCAGAAGCTGTTAATTGTAATTCATTCCAAATATCCTGCTGAATTAAACGAGCAATTTTAACAGCAGATTTGATACCAAGCTTGTTGTCAGTTACATCTAGATAAGCTTCGTCGATACTCATGGGTTCAATTTTATCCGTATATCGTTTAAAAATAGCTCGAATCTGTTGGCCAACAGTACTATATTTTTCGTAGTTCCCAGAAATAAAAATAGCTTGAGGACAGCGTTCATAAGCCTCTTTGGAACTCATGGCTGAGTGAATGCCGAATGCTCTGGCTTCATAACTACAGGTTGAAACAACACCCCGACCACCTGTTTTCCTAGGGTCGCTACCAATAATAACGGGTTTGCCTTTTAGCTTGGGATTGTCACGAATTTCCACAGCAGCAAAAAAGGCATCCATGTCAATATGGATAATTTTACGGGATAAATCATTCATCAGTGGAAATATCAGCATGAAATGGCCTTTCTTTGGTAGATTTTCTAGCCTTATTATACCTTTTTTCTGAAAAAATAGGAAATAGTCAATTCTTTTTCAAAACTATACTACAGTTTATAAGAAAATAACAACTGTATTATAAAAGAAAGTGTTTAAAAATAGTGATTTCACTTGTTGAAATCGTTTACTGTGTGGTATACTGAATACATGAATGTAACAGATGACTGTTACTAGAAAGATAAAAGAGGACATTAACATGGTTGTTAAAACAGTTGTTGAAGCACAGGACATTTTTGACAAAGCCTGGGAAGGCTTTAAAGGTGTTGACTGGAAAGAAAAAGCAAGTGTAACACGCTTTGTACAAGCTAACTACACACCTTATGATGGAGATGAAAGCTTCCTTGCAGGACCAACAGAGCGTTCACTTCACATTAAAAAAATCGTAGAAGAAACTAAAGCACACTACGAAGAAACTCGTTTCCCAATGGACACTCGTCCAACTTCTATTGCTGATATTCCTGCTGGATTTATCGACAAAGAAAACGAATTGATTTATGGTATCCAAAACGATGAACTCTTCAAATTGAACTTCATGCCAAAAGGTGGTATCCGTATGGCTGAAACTACTTTGAAAGAAAATGGATACGAACCAGATCCAGCTGTTCACGAAATTTTCACTAAATACGTAACAACTGTTAACGATGGTATCTTCCGTGCTTACACTTCAAACATCCGTCGTGCTCGTCACGCTCACACTGTAACTGGTCTTCCAGACTCATACTCACGTGGACGTATCATTGGTGTGTACGCACGTCTTGCTCTTTATGGAGCTGACTTCTTGATGCAAGAAAAATTGAATGATTGGAATGCTATCAAAGAAATCGATGAAGAGACAATCCGTCTTCGTGAAGAAATCTACCTTCAATATCAAGCATTACAAGAAGTTGTTCGTTTAGGTGACCTTTACGGAGTTGATGTTCGTAAACCAGCGATGAACGTTAAAGAAGCTATCCAATGGGTAAACATTGCCTTCATGGCTGTCTGCCGCGTTATCAACGGTGCAGCTACATCTCTAGGTCGTGTGCCAATCGTCTTGGATATCTTTGCTGAACGTGACCTTGCTCGTGGTACATTTACTGAATCAGAAATCCAAGAGTTTGTTGATGATTTCGTTATGAAACTTCGTACAGTTAAATTTGCTCGTACAAAAGCTTATGACCAATTGTACTCAGGTGACCCAACCTTCATCACAACTTCTATGGCTGGTATGGGTAACGACGGTCGTCACCGTGTTACTAAGATGGACTACCGTTTCTTGAACACTCTTGATAACATCGGTAACTCTCCAGAACCAAACTTGACAGTTCTTTGGACTGACAAATTGCCATACAACTTCCGTCGCTACTGTATGCACATGAGCCACAAACACTCTTCAATCCAATACGAAGGTGTTACAACAATGGCTAAAGATGGATACGGTGAAATGAGCTGTATCTCATGTTGTGTGTCTCCACTTGACCCAGAAAACGAAGAACAACGTCACAACATCCAGTACTTCGGTGCTCGCGTTAACGTTCTTAAAGCTCTTCTTACTGGTTTGAACGGTGGTTACGACGATGTTCACAAAGACTACAAAGTATTTGACATCGATCCTATCCGTGACGAAGTTCTTGAATTCGAATCAGTTAAAGCTAACTTTGAAAAATCTCTTGACTGGTTGACTGACACTTACGTAGATGCTTTGAACATCATCCACTACATGACTGACAAGTACAACTACGAAGCTGTTCAAATGGCCTTCTTGCCAACTAAACAACGTGCTAACATGGGATTCGGTATCTGTGGATTCGCTAACACTGTTGACACATTGTCAGCTATCAAGTACGCTACAGTTAAACCAATTCGTGACGAAAATGGCTACATCTACGATTACGAAACAATCGGTGAATACCCACGTTGGGGTGAAGATGACCCACGTTCAAACGAATTGGCAGAATGGTTGATTGAAGCTTATACAACTCGTCTACGTAGCCACAAACTTTACAAAGACGCAGAAGCTACAGTATCACTTTTGACAATCACATCTAACGTTGCTTACTCTAAACAAACTGGTAACTCACCAGTCCACAAAGGTGTATACCTCAACGAAGATGGTTCTGTGAACTTGTCTAAATTGGAATTCTTCTCACCAGGTGCTAACCCATCTAACAAAGCTAAAGGTGGATGGTTGCAAAACTTGAACTCACTTGCTAGCCTTGACTTTGGTTATGCAGCTGATGGTATCTCATTGACAACTCAAGTATCACCACGTGCTCTTGGTAAAACTCGTGACGAACAAGTTGATAACTTGGTAACAATCCTTGATGGTTACTTTGAAAACGGTGGACAACACGTGAACTTGAACGTTATGGACTTGAACGATGTTTACGAAAAGATCATGTCAGGTGAAGACGTAATCGTACGTATCTCTGGATACTGTGTAAACACTAAATACCTCACTCCAGAACAAAAAACTGAATTGACACAACGTGTCTTCCACGAAGTACTTTCAATGGATGATGCATTGAGCTAAGATTCATAAATAGCAATTTAAAAACCAGTCAATATGACTGGTTTTTTTGTTATAAAAATTTTTTAAAAAAAATTAGTCAAATTTGGTCAAATCTCTTGACTAAAACTGACCAAAGTGATATACTAAGAACATAAGGATAAGGAAAGTCCTTAGAAAACCTTGATTTTAAGGTGATTGTATATAGTATCTTAAGATCAAAGTATGGGTAAAACCTAGAAAAGAGGTACAACCTATGGTTAACATTAGTATTTTTAGAAGTCCAATCGAAAAACCTGTATTGGATAAAGAAAAACCTGAAATTATACGTAGAGTAGCAAATAGCTAGTCTAAATTTTTTAAAACAAAGGTCAGAGTAAGTCAAATTATTTTGACTAAGTAAATTTGAAAACAAACGAGGTATGAAATATGAACAACAACTTTAATAACTTTAACAACATGGATGATTTATTTAACCAATTGATGGGTGGTATGCGTGGATACAGTTCAGAAAACCGTCGTTACTTGATTAACGGTCGTGAAGTAACACCTGAAGAATTTGCTATTTACCGTCAAACAGGTCAACTACCAAGCGAAGGTAGTGAACAAGCTCAATACGTTCAAGGTAAAGCTATGAAACAAGATGGGATTCTTGCAAAACTTGGACGTAACTTAACAGCAGAAGCTCGTGAAGGTAAGTTGGATCCAGTTATTGGACGTAATAAAGAAATTCAAGAAACTTCTGAAATTCTTTCTCGCCGTACTAAGAACAATCCAGTTCTTGTTGGTGATGCTGGTGTTGGTAAAACTGCAGTAGTAGAAGGTTTGGCACAAGCTATTGTAAATGGTGATGTTCCAGCAGCTATCAAGAACAAAGAAATCATTTCTATAGATATTTCAGGTCTTGAAGCTGGTACTCAATACCGTGGTAGCTTTGAAGAAAACATTCAAAATTTGGTAAATGAGGTCAAAGAAGCTGGAAATATTATTCTCTTCTTCGATGAAATCCACCAAATCCTAGGTGCAGGTAGCACAGGTGATGGTCAAGGTTCTAAAGGCCTTGCGGACATCTTGAAACCAGCCCTTTCTCGTGGTGAATTGACAGTTATTGGTGCAACTACTCAGGATGAATACCGTAACACCATCTTGAAAAATGCTGCCCTAGCACGTCGTTTCAACGAAGTCAAGGTTAATGCTCCATCTGCTGAAGATACATTCAAGATCCTCCAAGGGATTCGTGATCTTTATCAACAACACCACAATGTTGTCTTGCCAGATGAAGTCTTGAAAGCTGCCGTTGATTACTCTGTTCAATACATTCCACAACGTAGCTTGCCTGATAAGGCAATCGACTTGGTCGACGTGACAGCTGCTCACTTGGCGGCTCAACACCCAGTAACAGATGTACATGCGGTTGAGCACGAAATCCAAGCGGAAAAAATCAAACAAGAAGAAGCAGCAGCCAAAGAAGACTATGAAGCAGCTCTAAATGCAAAAGTCCGTATCGAAGAATTGGAAAAACAAATTGCTAACCATACAGAGGATCACAAGGTAACTGCAACTGTCAATGACGTAGCAGAGTCTGTCGAACGTATGACTGGTATTCCAGTATCGCAAATGGGTGCAACTGATATCGAACGTTTGAAAGATATGGGTCACCGTTTGCAAACCAAGGTTATCGGTCAAGATAAGGCCGTTGAAGCCGTTGCAAAAGCGATCCGTCGGAACCGTGCAGGATTTGACGAAGGGAACCGTCCAATCGGTAGCTTCCTATTTGTAGGACCTACTGGTGTTGGTAAGACAGAGTTGGCTAAACAATTAGCGCTTGATATGTTCGGTACTAAAGATGCTATCATCCGTTTGGATATGTCAGAATACAGTGATCGTACAGCCGTATCTAAATTGATTGGTACAACTGCAGGTTATGTTGGTTACGATGACAACAACAATACCTTGACAGAACGCGTCCGTCGCAATCCATACTCAATCGTACTTTTGGATGAGATTGAAAAGGCTGACCCTCAAGTCATCACCCTTCTCCTTCAAGTCTTGGACGATGGTCGTTTGACAGATGGTCAAGGTAACACTGTCAACTTCAAGAATACGGTGATTATCGCAACTTCAAACGCTGGCTTTGGTTATGAAGCTAACTTGACAGAAGATGCGGACAAACCAGAACTCATGGATCGTTTGAAACCTTACTTCCGTCCAGAATTCTTGAATCGCTTTAACGCAGTGATTGAGTTCTCACACTTGAGCAAGGAAGATCTTTCTAAAATTGTTGATTTGATGTTGGTTGATGTCAATAAGACACTTGCTAAGAAAGAAATTGACTTGGCAGTGAGTGATGCAGCCAAAGAATACATGACTGAGGAAGGATATGATGAAGTTATGGGGGTTCGTCCACTCCGTCGTGTGGTTGAACAACAAATCCGAGATAAAGTGACAGATTTCCACTTGGATAATCTTGATGCTAAACACCTAGAAGCTGACATGGAAGATGGTGTTTTGGTCATTCGTGAAAAAGCCTAAATCAAGATTTCGAAAATAAAAAAGAGAGTGGGACAGAAATCGGTAATTCGTTAGAATTCGATTTCGTCGTCCTACCTCCGCACAGTTGAGTAGGGCTGTAAAAGTTGATGAAATCAGCGTAGTAGAGCCCACTCAACCACTGCGTCTTGCTCCACAATCCATAGATAATTGAAAGGCTAGGACAAAAGTCCTAGCCTCTTTTTTATTATTAAATGACATGACGTTCAAAGGCATCGTCTGAGATTCCTTGTTGGAGAATTAATTTTGCCCATTCCTTAGCTGAAAATAAGCTGTGGTCCTTGTAGTTGCCACAAGATTCAATAGTTGTTCCTGGGACATCTTCCCAAGTTGTTGTTTCAGCGATTTCCTTCAGTGAATCCTTGATGACAGTAGCGATTTCAGCGCTAGTATGACGTCCCCACATAATCATATGAAACCCTGTACGACAACCAAATGGTGAACAATCAATCATACCGTCGATGCGAGTACGGATTAGTTTAGCCAAGAGGTGCTCAATTGTATGAAGTCCAGCAGTAGGGATAGAGTCTTCATTTGGTTGAACCAAGCGGATATCAAAGTTAGAAATGATATCTCCTTTCGGTCCAGTCTCTTCTCCAATCAATCGGACATAAGGAGCTTTTACAATCGTATGGTCTAGTTCAAAACTTTCAACAATAACTTCTTTTGACATGGTATTTCCTTTCAACTTTCTTCTTTCATTATATCATAAAGATATAGTTGATAAATGTCAATGATTGAAATTTTCCTAAAAAGATTTTCACATTAGAAATCTAGGAAGAAAATATTTTCAAATTAATTTGAAAAATTCTGAAAATTGTATTGACACATGGCTGAAAAGGGACTATAATGTATAAAAAGTCAAAAAGGAGTTTATTATGAAATTTTCAAAAGTAATGGCCTTAGCAGGAGTGACTCTGTTAGCGTCAGGTGTTTTGGCAGCTTGTTCAGGTTCAGGCTCTAGTGCAAAAGGTGAGAAAACTTTTTCTTACGTTTATGAAACAGATCCAGACAGCCTCAACTATCTGACAACAGGTAAGGCTGCGGTTGCTAATATCACAAGTAATGTTGTTGACGGTTTGATGGAGAATGACCGTTACGGGAACTTCGTGCCATCTATGGCAGAAGACTGGTCAGTATCTCAAGATGGTTTGACTTACACTTATACAATCCGTAAAGATGCTAAGTGGTACACTTCTGAAGGTGAAGAGTATGCACCTGTGAAAGCTCAAGACTTTGTAACAGGTCTTAAATATGCAGCTGATAATAAGTCAGAAGCCCTTTATCTTGTTCAAGAATCCATTAAAGGTCTTGACGCTTATGTCAAAGGTGAAGTAAAAGACTTCTCAGAAGTTGGAATCAAGGCAATTGATGATCAGACGGTTCAATACACTTTGAATAAACCAGAAAGCTTCTGGAATTCTAAGACAACCATGGGTATTCTTGCACCAGTCAATGAAGAATTCCTTACTTCTAAAGGAAGTGACTTTGCCAAAGCAACTGATCCAAGCAGTATTCTTTACAACGGTCCTTTCTTGTTGAAATCATTGGTAGCTAAATCATCAGTAGAATTTGAAAAGAATCCAAACTACTGGGATAAGGACAATGTTCATATTGATAAAGTAAAACTATCATTCTGGGATGGTCAAGATACAGGCAAACTTGCAGATACCTTTAAGGATGGCGGCTTCTCAATGGCTCGTCTCTTCCCAACAAGTGCAGGATATCCTGAACTTGAAAAAGAGTTTAAGGATAACATCGTATATACACCTCAGGACTCTGCAACTTTCTTAGTAGGTACAAATATTGACCGTCAGTCTTACAAGTACACTTCTAAGACTACGGATGAACAAAAGACATCAACTAAAAAAGCTCTCCTAAACAAAGACTTCCGTCAAGCCATTGCTTTTGGTTTTGATAGAACAGCCTATGCTTCTCAAGTCAATGGAGAAAGTGGAGCAAGCAAACTTCTTCGTAACTTGTTTGTACCACCAACATTTGTTCAAGCTGATGGTAAAAACTTTGGTGAATTAGTTAAAGAAAAATTGGTAACCTATGGTGATGAGTGGAAAGATGTCAATCTAGATGACGCTCAAGATGGTCTTTACAATCCTGAAAAAGCGAAAGCAGAATTTGCAAAGGCTAAGAAAGCTCTTCAAGCAGAAGGTGTTCAATTCCCAATCCACTTGGATATGCCAGTAGACCAGACTAATACTACTAAAGTTCAACGTGTTCAATCATTGAAACAATCGCTTGAAGCAACATTAGGAACTGACAATGTTGTTATTGACATTCAACAACTTCAAAAAGATGAAGTTCTTAATGTTACCTACTTTGCTGAAACAGCTGCTGGAGAAGATTGGGATCTCTCAGATAACGTTGGATGGTCTCCAGACTACATTGACCCATCTACTTACCTTGATATCATCAAACCGTCTGTAGGTGAAAATACTAAGACTTATCTAGGATTTGATTCTGGTACAAACAACGCCGCTGCCAAGCAAGTTGGTTTGGAAGATTACGAAAAGATGGTTGTTGAAGCTGACAATGAAGTCACAGATGTTTCAAAACGTTATGATAAATATGCCGCTGCCCAAGCTTGGTTGACAGATAGCGCTTTGATTATTCCAACAACTTCTCAAACTGGACGTCCAATGTTGTCTAAGATGGTGCCATTCACCCTTCCATTTGCATACTCAGGTAACAAGGGTATGAGTGAAGCCCTCTTGTACAAGTACCTTGAACTTCAAGATAAACCAGTAACTGCTGATGAATATCAAAAAGCTCAAGATAAATGGAAGAAAGAAAAAGAAGAATCTAATAAAAAAGCGCAAGAAGATCTTGCAAGCCATGTAAAATAAAAGAAGGTGGAGTTAGTAATTAACTCCACTTTTTCATTAATAAAAGACCTAGGAAGATGTTTCCTAGGTCTTTTAAGATTATTGTTGTCCTTGCAGATTTGGATTTTGTTGAGGGTTTTGATTTGCATTTGGAGCAGTTGGGTTCTGTGCGGTATTTGGGTTCGTGGTTTCAACGACTGAGGTTTGATTTTCAGTCGTTGTAGTAGGAGCCTCTGTTGTAGCTTGTTGGGTAGTTTGAGGAATCCAGTTGCTACGAGCGCCGACTTTGAAGACATACTCACCATTGCGATAGAGACCTTCAGGCATTGTCCAATCACCTGGGTGATCATCCTCGGAAAGGTAGCTCATCATTGAGCGATAGATGTTGGCCGCTACTCTGAAACCATCTCCTTCGATTGGAGTGAGACGATTTGAATAACCTGTCCAAACCGCCATTGAATATTTGCGGGTATATCCTACGAACAATTCATCTGGAGCTACATAATCGTATCTCTTAATGTAATTTTCGATTTCATAATCAGTATAGTTTGATGTACCCGTCTTACCAGCTTGAGGGAGCCATGATAAGTAAGCACCACGACCAGTTCCGTAGGTAAGTACAGTTTTCATCATTTCTGTCATCATATAGGCAGTTGTTTCTTTCATAGCGCGAGTTCCAGCGTCAGAGAACTCTTTTGAACTACCGTCACTAAAGACAACCTTATTGATGTACATTGGTTTATGGTAGATACCACCGTTAGCAAAAGCAGCGTAAGCAGCAGCCATTTTCTCACTACTTGCTCCGTACTTTTTATTTGACTCAGTCGTGTTACTTGAAATAGCGTTGGCATAGTGCATATCCGGATAGTCAATACCTAAACCATTCAAGAAAGTCTTGGCTTTGTCTAAACCAACCTTTTCCAGTGTTTCAACGGCAGGTACGTTACGCGATTGTTGGATTGCATATTGTAGTGTGATGTTTCCATAGTATGCTTTATCCCAGTTATAAACAGGAATATCCGTTCCAGGATAATTGTAAGGAACATCGTGAACAATTGAAGCAGTTGAATCATAGATATCGTACTCCAAAGCAGGTGCATAATCTGTGATTGGTTTCATAGTAGAACCCCAGTCACGGTTGGTTTCAACGGCCTGATTGAGTCCGAAGGATACATTGCTTGACTGGTGTCTTGAACCAAGCTGAGCAATAACTTTACCATTTGTAACGTCTACGATAGTAGAAGCTGCTTGAAGTTCATCATCCGGATAATAAACATACTCATCTGTGTTGTATATATCCCAAAGACGCTTTTGAACGTCTTGGTCTACGTTGGTGTAGACGTCCATTCCAGTAGTTAAAAGGTTGTAACCTGTCTCTGTTTCAACTTGTTCAATCACTTCTTTAAGGTAATTATCTAAGTATGGAGGATAGGTGTTGCTTCCTTTCAGACTTTGTAAACCATCAGTAATAGGTGTATTTATAGCCGTTTCATATTGTTCAGCTGTTAAATAACCTTGCTTTTGCATCTCAGATAGAACTAGATCACGACGCTCCTTGGCTTCATCGGGGTGAGAATAAGGATCGTATTGGTTAGGCGCCTGTGGCATTCCGGCTAGAAGAGCCAGTTGTGGAATAGATAGGTCTTTTAAATCTTTACCATAGTAATTTTGAGCAGCAGTCTGCATACCATAATTACCATTAGACATGTAGACTTTATTAATGTAATAGGTCAAAATTTCCTGTTTGGTTGCAGTTCTTTCTAACTGAATTGCTAACCAAGCTTCCTGAGCCTTACGAGAGATAGTTTGGTCTGACGAAGAAGTTGAAAAATAAGTTAGCTTAATCAACTGTTGCGTCAAGGTTGAACCACCCTGGAGGCCATTACTTCGAAGGTTTCGTAAGAAAGCACCCATGATACGGATACTATCAATCCCTCTGTGGTTAAAAAAGCGATGATCCTCGATAGAGACAATTGCATTGACCAATTCGATAGGAATCTCACTGCTTTGAGCATTGACACGACGCTCTGCTCCTAAATCCGCAATCAATTCGTTTTTGCTGTCGTAAATTTTACTCGAAGTTGTTGCAACTAGTTTGCTTTCAGAGAGTTCTGGAGCTTTAGATACATAATAAAAGAAGAGGCTCCCACCGATGAGTATCGAAGCGATAAAGGCTACTAAGAATCCAATTCCTAGATACTTAGCAATACGCCAGATAAGTTGTTTATTCATATTGTTTTACCACCTAGTAAATGTTGTTTGACGATATCGAGATAAGGAATTTGAGGAAAAGCTTGTTGTTCAATTACATAACCATGCTCTCGAATATAATCAAGCGGCATTGATTTTTTCCCCGTATCCTGATGATAAAAACGGATGAGGTCAATCGCCGGTAATAAATATGTTTCTTGATAAGAAGAAAAATGGATGAGGACGAAGCAAATCCCTTTTTGTTCAAGAACTTGTTCCATATGTTGAATTTGATGGGAATGGAAGTTCTTCATCGGGAAGGCATTTTTTTGTCGAGTCTCCTTTGCTTCAAAATCAATGTAGAATCCTTCATAAACACCCGAGTAGTCAGTGGTTGAGGCCTGTCTAAAATAGGCTTCAACAATTTTAGCACGACTCCGTTGAGGATAGTCGACCCGAACAATTTGAACTGGGGTTGGCTTTTTATGAATAACCGCTATTCCATGTGATAGATAGTAGTCGTTCGTAGCATTTATCATCTTTTCAAAGCTCATTCCTCGATTTGCGAAATTTTTAGTTTGAGGTAAGGAATTTTTACTTGATTTAGATGAAAGTTTATGTGGATAGTTGACCATAGTCCTCCTTATTGGTACAATAACATCACTCTATTATACCACAAACGTTTTCAGAAAGGGTGAAAAAATGCATACAGCCTTGGTTTTGGGATACTCTGCTTTTGATTTAGGTTTATTCAATGATAAGGATATTCGCTTAAAAATTATCAAAAAAGCCATTCGTAGAGATTTGGAAAGATTGGCTGAGGAAGGCTTGCAATGGCTAGTGTTTACGGGATCTCTTGGTTTTGAACACTGGGTATTAGAAGTGGCTAGAGACATGAAAGATGACTATGGATTTCAACTAGCGACCATTTTTGACTTTGAGACACATGGCTCGAATTGGAATGAAGCTAACCAGGTCAAATTGAGTGATTTTAAACAGGTAGATTTTATTAAGTATGCCTATCCGACTTATGAACATAAAGGTCAATTGAGAGATTATCAGATTTTTTTGCTCGAAAACACAGACGGAGCCTATCTTTTTTACGATGAAGAAAACGAAACAAAACTGAGATTTTTTTACGAACTGATGAAAAAGAAAGACAACTATATTACAAAAAGATTAACATTTGAGGATTTAAACGAAATGTCCGAAAATTTTTCCGAAAATTGAGCCTTTGACCTTGCTTTTTGTTTGCCTTTTTTTATATAATAATACTAGTAACTGAGAATGGAGAGAGACATGGCAAGTATTATTTTTACAGCGAAGGATATTTTTGAACAGGATTTTGGAAGAGAAGTACGTGGATACAGTAAAGCAGAGGTAGATGAATTCTTAGATGACGTTATCAAGGATTATGAAACTTATGCTGCACTAGTGAAATCACTACGCTTGGAAGTCGCAGAATTGAAAGAAGAATTGGCGAAAAAGCCTCAGTCGGCACCGGTATCTGTAACTTCTGAACCTGCCGAGCTTGGAAGTACGACTTCTATGACTAACTTTGATATCTTGAAACGCTTGAATCGTCTGGAAAAAGAAGTATTTGGTAAACAAATCGCAGAAAATTCTGATTTCTAAGAATCATACAGTTGTGCAATTTTTGGATAATCGCGTGGAGAGTTTACCTTTTCATGAGGAAAGTCCATGCTAGCACAGGCTGTGATGCCTGTAGTGTTTGTGCTAGGCGAAACCATAAGCCTAGGGACGAGAAATCGTTACGGCGAGTGAATAGACTAAGTTTTCGGATATGTTTTAGTAGCTCTGAAAGTGCCACAGTGACGAAGTCTCTCTGGAAACAGAGAGAGTGGAACGCGGTAAACCCCTCAAGCTAGCAACCCAAATTTTGGTCGGGGCATGGAGTGCGCGGAAACGAACGTAGTACTCTGACTGCTAGCAGCATTTTGCTGTTAGTGGTAGACAGATGATTATCGAAAGAAGTGGTCCTAGTCACTTCTGGAACAAAACATGGCTTATAGAAAATTGCATATAGGTTGGGGCTGAGAAATTTTCTCAACCTCATTTTTTAAAGGTGAACAAGAGAAAGGTCTTTAAAGACTGACATGAAACAAACATTTAATTTAATCGCGACTGCTGCAGCAGGCTTAGAGGCCGTTGTAGGTCGTGAAGTTCGTGCACTTGGCTATGACTGTCAAGTTGAGAATGGTCGCGTTCGCTTTGAAGGAGATGTGAAGGCAATTATTGAAACCAATTTGTGGCTTCGAGCTGCAGATAGGATTAAGATTGTTGTTGGAACTTTCCCTGCAAAAACATTTGAAGAACTTTTTCAAGGAGTTTTTGCCTTAGATTGGGAAAACTATCTACCACTTGGAGCGCGTTTCCCGATTTCAAAAGCTAAGTGTGTCAAATCAAAACTTCATAATGAACCTAGTGTTCAAGCTATTTCTAAAAAGGCAGTTGTCAAGAAATTGCAGAAACATTATGCTCGACCAGAAGGCGTTCCCCTGATGGAAAATGGTCCAGAGTTTAAAATAGAGGTTTCGATTCTTAAAGATGTTGCGACTGTCATGATTGACACAAGTGGCTCTAGTCTTTTCAAACGAGGATATCGTACTGAAAAAGGTGGAGCACCAATCAAAGAAAATATGGCTGCAGCAATTCTGCAGTTATCAAACTGGTATCCAGATAAACCCTTGATTGATCCAACCTGCGGTTCAGGAACCTTCTGTATCGAAGCTGCTATGATTGCTCGTAATATGGCGCCAGGTTTGCGACGTTCCTTTGCTTTTGAGGATTGGAATTGGGTTAGTGACCGTTTGATCCAGGAAGTTCGTACGGAAGCAAGCAAAAAAATCAATCGTGAGATTGAACTAGACATCATGGGCTGTGATATTGATGGACGCATGGTGGAAATTGCTAAGGCAAATGCCCAGGCGGCGGGAGTATCTAAGGATATCCACTTTAAGCAGATGCGTGTGCAGGACTTGCGAACAGACAAGATTAATGGTGTCATTATCTCCAATCCTCCCTATGGAGAACGTTTATCCGATGACGCTGGAGTCACTAAGCTCTATGCTGAAATGGGAGAGGTATTTGCACCACTTAAAACCTGGAGTAAATTTATTCTGACCAGTGATGAAGCTTTTGAAAGTAAATATGGTAGTCAGGCTGATAAAAAACGGAAACTCTATAACGGTACTTTGAAAGTTGATTTATATCAATATTTTGGTCAACGAGTGAAAAGACAAGATGTCAAAACAGAAAGGAATGCAAATGAGTAAGAAAAGACGCAATCGCCATCACAAGGGTGAGCAAGAATCTAAATTTGAGTTTGAAGAAGCTAAAGATTTAACGGTTGGTCAGGTCATTCGTAAGAACGAAGAAGTTGAGGCTGGTGTGACTCCAGATGATACCATTTTAGACAAATATATCAAACAACACCGTGAAGAAATCGAAGCCGATAAGTTCGAAAATCTACAAACGAAAAAAGACGAAGTTACACAAAGCCTGGATGAGATGATCCAGGAAGTGAGAGAAACTACTGATCCAGAAAATACATTAAATTCGGATGAGGAAGCAATTGCACTTGCGGTAGCTGCAGAGACAACTGAAATCATTGCTCAAGAAGCAGCAGAAGAGGAAACGAGAGTTCTCGAGCAACCTTTTAAGGATGAATTGGAAGCTGTTGAAATGGCTGAGGTTGCTAACTCCGAAGCTGCAGTGGTTTCTGAGGAAAATGAAGATCAACTGCAACCCTTGTCTCGTTCTGCTCAAGCAGATGATCAACCACAAAATAAAAAGAAATGGGTCATTTTGTCAGCCATTATTCTAGTATTCCTTTTCATTTTTGGAGGTGGCTATTACGTTTATCGTCAAATTGCGCGTTCTTCTCAAGAGCTTCAAACTAAGGCAGCAGATTCAGGCTTGGTAAGCAATCAGTCAGTCTATGAACAATTTAATACACTCTACGACACATTCTATACGGATGAAAACAAAACAGCTCTTAAAAATAGCCAATTTAGTCAACTAAATCAATTGAAGGAACTTCTAGACAAACTTGAAGGAGCGAGAGAATATACTCTAGCTAAATCAAAATACGATAGCTTAGAGACACAAATAAAAGCTATCCAAGAAGTGAATACTCAATTTGAAACCCCAGCTATTACAGATGGCGTCTTGGATACAAATGCGAAAATTAAAGCGAATGCTAAATTCACGGAAATCAAGACTGGTAATACAGAAATTGATAAACTGCTAGATAAAGCAATCAGCCTCGGTAAGAGTCAATTAACAAGTACAACAACAAGTACAGCTTCGACAACAGTTGCTAGCCAAGAAGCATCAAGTCCAACTACAGAAAGTAGTCCATCTACTTCAACAAACGAGACTGCAGCATCTACAAACTATGGCTTGTCAAGCGAAGGCGTTAATTTACAACGAAGCGCTAGCCGAGTACCATACAATCAATCTGCTGTGAACGATAGCAGTAATCCTGCATGGAACTTTGCTGATGGTGTTCTTGAACAGATTCTTGAGACATCTCGTGCGCGTGGTTATATCTCCGGAAACCAGTATATCTTGGAACGTGTAAACATTGTGAATGGCAATGGATATTATAATCTTTATAAACCAGATGGAACTTATCTCTTCACTCTAAACTGTAAGACAGGATACTTTGTAGGGAACGGTTCAGGCCATGCTGATGATTTAGACTACTAGTCAATTGTTAGCAAATTCTTTCTTTTCACAAATAAACATGATAAAATAAAACATATTAAACAAGAGGAGTGTCACATGACAAAAGCTAACTTTGGTGTTGTGGGTATGGCCGTAATGGGTCGTAACCTTGCCCTTAATATTGAATCTCGTGGCTATACAGTTGCCATTTATAACCGTAGTAAAGAAAAAACAGAAGATGTAATTGCTAGCCATCCTGATAAAAACTTCGTGCCAAGCTATGATATCGAAAGCTTCGTAAACTCAATTGAAAAACCACGTCGTATCATGCTTATGGTTCAAGCAGGACCTGGTACAGATGCAACCATCCAAGCTCTTCTTCCACATTTGGATAAAGGCGATATCTTGATCGACGGAGGAAATACTTTCTACAAAGATACCATCCGTCGTAATGAAGAATTGGCCAACTCTGGTATCAACTTTATCGGTACCGGTGTCTCTGG
Source organism: Streptococcus sp. Z554 (assembly GCF_053010305.1). Classification (NCBI taxonomy): domain Bacteria; kingdom Bacillati; phylum Bacillota; class Bacilli; order Lactobacillales; family Streptococcaceae; genus Streptococcus; species Streptococcus sp. Z554. The sequence goes on along the minus strand of NZ_JBRKNV010000002.1, from coordinate 176,846 downwards.
TGGTGAAAAAGGTGCCCTTGAAGGTCCTTCTATCATGCCTGGTGGACAAAAAGAAGCTTATGAATTGGTAGCTGACGTTCTTGAAGAAATCTCTGCAAAAGCACCAGAAGATGGCAAACCATGTGTGACTTACATCGGTCCTGATGGAGCTGGTCACTACGTGAAAATGGTCCACAACGGTATTGAGTACGGTGATATGCAATTGATCGCAGAAAGCTATGATTTGATGCAACACTTGCTTGGTCTTTCAGCTCAAGATATGGCTGAAATCTTTACTGAGTGGAACAAGGGCGAATTGGATAGCTACTTGATCGAAATCACTGCGGACATCCTTGGACGTAAAGATGATGAAGGTCAAGATGGACCAATCGTAGACTATATCTTGGATGCTGCAGGTAACAAGGGAACTGGTAAATGGACTAGCCAATCAGCGCTTGACCTTGGTGTCCCATTGTCACTCATTACGGAGTCAGTATTTGCCCGTTACATCTCTACTTACAAAGAAGAACGTGTACACGCTAGCAAGGTGCTTCCAAAACCAGCTGCTTTCAAATTTGAAGGAGACAAGGCTGAGTTGATCGAAAAGATTCGTCAAGCCCTTTACTTCTCAAAAATCATTTCATACGCGCAAGGTTTTGCACAATTGCGTGTAGCATCTAAAGAAAACAACTGGAACTTGCCATTTGCAGACATCGCTTCTATCTGGCGCGATGGATGTATCATCCGTTCTCGTTTCTTGCAAAAGATCACGGATGCATACAACCGTGATGCAGACCTTGCTAACCTTCTTTTGGATGAGTACTTCTTGGATGTCACTGCTAAGTACCAACAATCTGTTCGTGATATCGTAGCTCTTGCGGTTCAAGCTGGAGTACCAGTACCAACCTTCTCAGCAGCCATCACTTACTTTGATAGCTACCGTTCAGCGGATCTTCCAGCTAACTTGATTCAAGCACAACGTGACTACTTTGGTGCCCACACATACCAACGTAAAGACAAAGAAGGAACATTCCACTACTCTTGGTATGACGAAAAATAAGTAGGTCAGCCATGGGGAAACGGATTTTATTACTTGAGAAGGAAAGAAATCTAGCTCATTTTTTAAGTCTGGAACTCCAAAAAGAGCAATACCGAGTTGATCAGGTAGAAGAGGGCAAAAATGCCCTTTCCATGGCTCTTCAGACAGACTATGACTTGATTTTACTGAATGCTCATTTAGGGGATATGACAGCCCAGGATTTTGCAGAACAGCTGAGTTGGACAAAGCCAGCCTCAGTGATCATGGTTTTGGACCACCGAGAAGAGTTGCAAGACCAACTTGAAACTATCCAGCGTTTTGCTGTTTCATACATCTATAAGCCTGTGATTATAGAAAATTTGGTAGAACGAATTGCAGCCATTTTTCGAGGCCGGGACTTCATTGACCAGCATTGTAGTCAAATGAAAGTTCCAACATCCTATCGAAATCTCCGTATGGATGTTGAACACCATACTGTCTATCGTGGTGATGAGATGATTGCTCTGACACGCCGGGAGTACGATCTTTTAGCGACTCTTATGGGGAGTAAGAAGGTATTAACTCGTGAGCAGTTGTTGGAAAGTGTTTGGAAGTATGAAAGTGCGACCGAAACCAATATCGTGGATGTTTATATCCGTTATCTACGTAGTAAACTTGATGTAAAAGGTCAAAAAAGTTACATTAAAACCGTGCGTGGTGTGGGTTACACCATGCAAGAATAAGAAGTAATATTTCATCAATTAAAGTCGAAGAGCACTTGCATACAAGCAAGTGCTTTTTTGACCCATTGCTTGACTCTATTTTAAGGGATGAGAAAATCATCAGTTTAAATTTTTATCTCAACGATAAGCGATTGTGAAGGAAACAATCGCTTTTTTTGTGAAAATATAATAAAATAGAAAGGAATAAAGTTCTAAAAATTGTTCTAGAAAAAGACGATGTTCGTCTGATAGTAGGATTAAATGACAAAAGAAGTAGGTGTCGGTCAGGCACATAGTAAAATTATTTTAATAGGAGAGCATGCGGTCGTTTATGGCTATCCAGCTATCTCCTTGCCTCTCTTAGAGGTTGAAGTGACTTGTCGGGTCGTACCAGCAGCGACACCATGGCGCCTTTTTGAAGAGGACACTTTGTCTATGGCTGTCTATGCTTCTCTCGAGTATCTGAATATCAAAGAAGCGTGCATCCGTTGCCAAATTGACTCGGCTATTCCTGAAAAACGGGGGATGGGGTCCTCAGCAGCCATTAGCATTGCAGCCATTCGCGCAGTGTTTGATTATTTTGAAGCAGAACTTCCTCATGATGTATTAGAAATTTTGGTCAATCGCGCTGAGATGATCGCCCATATGAACCCTAGTGGATTGGATGCCAAGACTTGTCTGAGTGACCAGCCTATTCGTTTTATCAAGAATGTTGGTTTTGAAGAACTAGCCATGGATTTGTCGGCTTATCTGGTCATTGCAGACACAGGAGTCTATGGGCATACTCGTGAAGCTATCCAAGTTGTACAGAGTAAGGGTAAGGATGCTTTACCGTTCTTGCATGCGCTAGGAGACTTGACCCAGCAAGCAGAAGAAGCAATAAAGACAAAAGATGCCGTGAAGCTGGGAGAGATTTTAACAAAAGCACATGGTAATCTAAAAGAAATAGGGGTTAGTAGCCCTGAGGCAGATGTCTTGGTTGAAACTGCTCTTCAATATGGCGCTCTAGGAGCTAAGATGAGTGGTGGTGGTCTAGGTGGTTGCATCATTGCTTTGGCTGCTAATGAGAGCCAAGCGCAAGAATTAGCAGAAAGATTAGAAGAGAAAGGAGCTGTTCAGACATGGATCGAAAGCCTGTAACAGTACGTTCCTATGCCAATATTGCCATTATCAAATATTGGGGGAAGAAAGCAGAAAAAGAGATGGTTCCTGCGACTAGCAGTATTTCTCTGACTTTAGAAAATATGTATACGGAGACGACACTTTCTCCTTTGCCAGCAGATGCAACTGCGGATGCTTTTTACATCAATGGTCAATTGCAAAACGAAGCAGAGCATGCCAAGATGAGTAAAATCATTGATCGCTATCGCCCTGAAGGAGCAGGTTTTGTTCGTATAGATACTAAGAACAATATGCCAACAGCGGCAGGTCTTTCTTCGAGTTCTAGTGGTTTGTCTGCTTTAGTAAAAGCTTGTAATGCCTATTTCCAACTTGGGTTGAATCGCAGAGAATTGGCCTTGGAAGCTAAGTTTGCATCGGGTTCTTCATCTCGTAGTTTTTATGGCCCCTTGGCGGCCTGGGACAAGGATAGTGGAGAGATTTATCCAGTTGAAACTGACTTGAAACTTGCTATGATTATGTTGGTCTTGGAAGACCAGAAAAAACCAATCTCTAGTCGAGATGGCATGAAGCTCTGTGTGGAAACTTCGACGACTTTTGATGAGTGGGTTCGTCAGTCTGAACAAGACTACAAGGATATGTTGGTCTATCTCAAGGAGAACGACTTTAAAAAAGTTGGAGAATTAACAGAAAAGAACGCCCTTGCTATGCATGCTACGACAAAGACAGCTACTCCATCCTTCTCTTATCTGACAGATGCTAGTTATGAGGCTATGGATTTTGTTCGCCAACTACGCAAACAAGGAGAAGCTTGCTACTTTACGATGGATGCGGGACCTAATGTCAAGGTTCTTTGTCTAGAGAAAGACTTGGAACATCTATCAGAACTCTTAGGTCAACGCTATCGCTTGATTGTATCAAAGACAAAGGATTTGAGCCAAGATGACGCTTGTTAAGACTTGTGGGAAACTCTATTGGGCTGGTGAATATGCCATTTTAGAACCAGGTCAATTAGCCTTAATCAAGGCTATTCCGATCTATATGACGGCTGAGATTACAGCGTCTGATGATTATCGCCTTTACTCAGATATGTTTACCTATAGTGTGGACATGCGACCAGATTCTTCTTATGCCTTGATTCAAGAAACAGTAGCCTTGGTAGAGGAATACTTGACTGTTCAAGGAGTTAAACTGCAGCCTTTTTCCTTAGACATTCGTGGGAAAATGGAACGCGAGGGGAAGAAATTTGGCCTGGGTTCGAGTGGTAGTGTGGTTGTCTTGGTCATCAAGGCCATGCTTGCTTTCTATGAAAGACCAGCTGACAGAGAAGTCTTGTTTAAATTGGCGAGTGCTGTGCTTCTTAAACGTGGGGACAATGGCTCCATGGGGGACATTGCCTGTATCGTATCAGAAGACCTAGTCCTTTATCAGTCGTTTGATCGAGAGAAAGTGGCACATTGGCTCGAAAAGGAAGACTTGCATATTGTATTAGAACGTGATTGGGGCTTTTCTATTGAGACAGTTGAACCTGGCTTGGAATTTGACTTTCTGGTTGGTTGGACCAAGGAAGTGGCTGTATCTAGTCACATGGTTAAACAAATCAAGAATCATATGGATGCCAGCTTCTTGCAAGCTTCAAAAGAAACAGTAGCTAACTTGGTGAAGGCTTTGCAGACAGGTCACGAAGAAAAAGTGATTGAGCAACTAGAACAAGCTAGCCTGCTCTTAGAAGATTTGAGTTCAGACATTTACACACCTTCGCTCAGACAACTCAAAAATGCCAGCCGAGACTTGAAAGCTGTTGCGAAGAGTAGTGGTGCTGGTGGTGGAGATTGTGGTATTGCACTTAGCTTTGACCAAGATTCGACTACATTACTGAAAAAACGCTGGGCTGATTTAGGAATTGAGCTCTTGTATCAAGAAAGGATGGGACATGACGACAAATCGGAAGGATGAACACATCCGCTATGCCCTTGAACAAAACAGTACTTATAATAGTTTTGATGAAGTTGAACTGATTCATTCTTCGCTACCCTTATACGACTTAGATGAAATTGACCTTTCAACAGAATTTGCAGGGCGAAAATGGGATTTCCCCTTTTATATCAATGCTATGACAGGTGGGAGTGAAAAGGGTAAAGAAATCAATCAAAAGTTGGCTCAGGTAGCAGAGGCTTGTGGGATTTTATTTGTGACAGGTTCCTACAGCGCTGCTCTTAAGGATCCTTCAGATGACTCTTTTTCAGTCAAAATTAGTTACCCTGACCTCCTTCTTGGAACCAATATTGGCTTAGACAAGCCAGTTGAATTGGGTCTACAAACAGTAAAAGAGATGAATCCCCTTCTCTTACAAGTTCATGTTAATGTTATGCAGGAACTACTCATGCCAGAAGGTGAACGTCAATTTAGATTGTGGCAAAACAATCTGGCAGATTATGCGAATCAAATCTCGGTACCTCTTGTTTTAAAAGAAGTCGGCTTTGGCATGGATGTGAAAACCATTGCTAAGGCTTATGAGATGGGGATCCGAACCGTTGATTTGTCTGGTCGTGGGGGAACGAGCTTTGCTTATATTGAAAATCGTCGCAGTGGTCAACGTGACTACCTCAATGATTGGGGTCAATCGACCATGCAGGCTCTCCTGAATGCCCAAGACTGGAAAGACAAGATGGAACTGTTGGTTAGTGGAGGAGTTCGCAATCCACTAGATATCATCAAATGCTTGGTCTTTGGAGCCAAGGCAGTTGGTCTATCACGCACGATGTTAGAGCTGGTTGAGAATTACTCTGTTGAAGTCGTGATTTCCATTGTTGAAGCATGGAAGGAAGAACTACGGTTGATTATGTGTGCCCTTAATTGTGCAAGGATTGAGGATTTGCAAGAGGTTGATTATATTCTTTATGGAAAATTAAAAGAAGCAAAAGACCAATTGTAAGGAGAGAGTGGGACAGAAATCGGTCATTCGTTAAAATTCGATTTCGTCGTCCCACCTCCGCACAGTTGAGTAGGGCTGTAAAAGCTGATGAAATCAGCCTAGTAGAGTCCACTCAACCACTGCATCTTGCTCGACAAACCAAAGACAATTGAGAGGCTAGGACTTTTGTCCCAGCCTCTCTTTCTCATTCCTCAGACTGATGTGACTTTTGGGATTTGTGATACAATTAAATAGAGAGGACGGATACATGCGAAAATTTCAAATTTTTCTATTTATTGAAGCTTGTTTATTGACAGGAGCTCTGATTATGATGGTATCAGAGCATTTTTCCCGTTTTCTACTGATGTTGCTCTTGTTTTTACTGCTGATTCGATATTATACTGGAAAACAGGGAAACAATTTTATTTTAGTAGCAGTGAGTATCCTATTTTTCTTTATCATCATGCTCAATCCCTTTGTCATCATGGCTATCTTTGTGGCTTTGATTTATAGTCTCTTCTTGCTTTATCCTATGATGAATCAGGAAAGAGAAGATACCAATCTGGTTTTTGAAGAAGTTGTGACGGTAAAGAGGGAGAAAAATCGCTGGTTTGGGAATCTCCACCATTTTTCAAGTTATCAGACTTGTCGTTTTGATGATATCAATCTCTTTCGCCTTATGGGGAAGGATACCATTCATCTAGAGCACGTGATTTTGAGCAATCATGATAATGTCATCATCTTGAGAAAACTGGTTGGTACGACTAGAATTATCGTACCAGTGGATGTTGAAGTCAGTCTAAGCGTCAATTCTCTGTACGGAGATTTAACCTTTTTTGACCAGCCTAAACGTGCTTTGCGTAATGAGCAATTTCATCAAGAAACCAGAGATTATCTCAAGAGTCCAAAGAGCGTTAAGATTCTTTTGACAACTATGGTTGGAGATGTTGAGGTGGTGAGAGGATGAAAAAGCAACCCTATATTTTAATTGGTCTCACATCATTTCTCTTTGTCGCTTTTCTATTTCGAAGCATTTTTAAAATCTTGGATTTGGAATGGACTTCTCTCTTCCAAGATTTAGAAAAGACAGAGAAAATCCTATTTCTGGCTTTGATGTTTAGTCTTGCTCTAGCCTTTTTATTAGTCCTATTTTGGACAATGGTTGATGAGATTTCACGTAGAAAAATCCAAGCAAATCTTAAGGATTTGCTGGCTGGTAAAGAGATTAAAAGTCTTGGGGATGCCGACTTAGACGCAAGTTTTAAAAATTTATCAGGCAAGCTTGCTTTGTTGACAGAGGCTATTCAAAAAGCAGATAATCAAGCCTTGGTCAAGGAAGAGCAGGTTATTGAAAAGGAGCGCAAGCGAATTGCGCGAGACTTGCATGATACGGTTAGCCAAGAAATTTTTGCTGCCCATATGATTTTATCAGGACTCAGTCAACAAGCTTCTAGATTAGACAAAGAGAAGATGCAGACACAACTCCAGAGTGTGACAGCTATTTTGGAGACAGCCCAAAGAGATTTACGTATTCTACTCTTGCATTTGCGTCCTATTGAACTGGAACAAAAGAGTCTGGTTGAGGGGATTCAGTTGCTCCTCAAAGAATTGGAAGAAAAAAGTGAACTCAAAGTCAGCTTTAAATATCAGGTAGACCAACTACCTAAAAAGATTGAGGAACATGTCTTTCGTATCGTCCAAGAATTGTTCAGTAATACGCTTCGTCATGCTCAAGCTTCTTGTCTGGATGTTTATCTTTATCAAACAGAAACAGAGTTGCAGTTAAAGGTAGTAGACAATGGTCGTGGCTTTCAGCTAGGTGATGTTGATGAACTAAGCTATGGACTACGCAATATCAAAGAACGAGTGGAAGATATGGCAGGGAGCATCCAACTATTAACAGCGCCAAAGCAGGGTTTAGCTGTTGATATTCGCATACCCTTGCTTGATTGACGAAAAAAGGAAATAAAATGAAACTATTATTGGTAGATGACCACCAAATGGTGCGTCTTGGTTTAAAAAGTTATTTTGAATTGCAAGATGATGTAGAAATTGTAGGAGAAGCGACTAATGGAGCTGAAGGAATTGCAATGGCTTTGGATCTTCGCCCCGATGTGATTGTGATGGATATTGTGATGCCAGAAGTCAATGGGATTGACGCAACTCTAGCTATTCTCAAAGAATGGCCAGAAGCTAAAATCTTGATTGTGACTTCTTATCTAGACAATGAAAAAATCATGCCAGTCTTAAATGCTGGAGCTAGGGGTTATATGCTCAAGACATCAAGTGCCGATGAATTGTTCCATGCTGTTCAAAAGGTGGCAGCTGGAGAGCTAGCTATCGAACAAGAGGTGAGTAAGAAAGTAGAATACCACCGCAATCATATGGAACTTCATGAAGACTTAACTGCGCGAGAACGCGATGTCCTTCAACTGATTGCCAAGGGCTATGAAAATCAGCGCATTGCAGATGAGCTCTTTATCTCACTCAAGACAGTCAAGACCCATGTCTCCAATATCCTAGCCAAACTTGAGGTCAGTGATCGTACCCAGGCAGCTGTCTATGCCTTTCAACATCACTTGGTAGGTCCTGATGAATTTTAGGGGACACGGGATGTAACTGAAGCATGGACGAAAAGCGCATCCATTACTTGAAAAAATTCGCTACTATATGGTATAATGGACTGTATTAAAAATTTTAAGGAGAAATGACAGAATGTCTGTATCATTTGAAAACAAAGAAACAAACCGTGGTGTCTTGACTTTCACAATCTCTCAAGACCAAATCAAACCAGAATTGGACCGTGTATTTAACTCAGTAAAGAAAACTCTTAACGTTCCAGGTTTCCGTAAAGGTCACCTTCCACGTCCTATCTTCGACCAAAAATTTGGTGAAGAAGCACTTTACCAAGATGCATTGAATGCTCTTTTGCCAGACGCTTATGAAGCAGCTGTTAAAGAAGCTGGTCTTGAAGTTGTTGCGCAACCAAAAATTGACGTAACATCTATGGAAAAAGGTCAAGATTGGGTTATCACTGCTGAAGTTGTTACAAAACCTGAAGTAAAATTGGGTGAATACAAAAACCTTGAAGTATCAGTTGATGTAGATAAAGAAGTAACTGACGCTGATGTTGAAGAGCGTATCGAGCGTGAACGCAACAACTTGGCTGAATTGGTGATCAAAGAAGGTGCTGCTGAAAATGGCGACACTGTTGTGATTGACTTTGTTGGTTCTATCGACGGTGTTGAATTTGACGGTGGAAAAGGTGAAAACTTCTCACTTGGACTTGGTTCAGGTCAATTCATCCCTGGTTTCGAAGACCAATTGGTTGGACACTCAGCTGGTGAAACTGTTGACGTTATCGTAACATTCCCAGAGGACTACCAAGCAGAAGACCTTGCAGGTAAAGAAGCTAAATTCGTAACAACTATCCACGAAGTTAAAGCTAAAGAAGTTCCAGCTCTTGACGATGAACTTGCAAAAGATATCGACGAAGAAGTTGAAACTCTTGATGAATTGAAAGAAAAATACCGCAAAGAATTGGCTGCTGCTAAAGAAGAAGCATACAATGATGCCGTTGAAGGTGCAGCAATCGATAAAGCAGTTGAAAACGCTGAAATCGTAGAACTTCCAGAAGAAATGATCCACGAAGAAGTTCACCGCTCAGTAAATGAGTTCCTTGGAAACTTGCAACGTCAAGGTATCAACCCTGACATGTACTTCCAAATCACTGGAACTACTCAAGAAGACCTTCACAAACAATATGAAGCAGAAGCTGAGTCACGCACGAAGACGAACCTTGTTATCGAAGCAGTTGCGAAAGCTGAAGGATTTGACGCTACTGAAGAAGAAATCCAAAAAGAAATCGAGCAATTGGCTGCAGATTACAACATGGAAGTTGCTCAAGTACAAAGCTTACTTTCAACTGACATGTTGAAACACGATATCACAATCAAGAAAGCTGTTGAATTGATCACAAGCACTGCAACAGTAAAATAATCTGAAAAGATAAAAGGCTGGGACAAAAGTCCTAGCCTTTTAATTGTCTTTGGATTGTCAAGCAAGACGCAGTGGTTGAGTGGGCTCTACTACGCTGATTTCATCAGCTTTTACAGCACCACTCAACTGTGCGGAGGCGGGACGACGAAATCGAATTCTAACGAATTACCGATTTCTGTCCCACTCTCTCTTGTGCTTTATTTTCCGAAAAACTCATCAAGGTCATCTTGGCTAATCCCAATCATAGCTGGGATACTAGTCCAGTTATCTTCGGTCAGGATGTAAGTTTGATGAGGGTTCGTCGGATCTGTGATTTCGATAACAGGCTCGTTTCGTTCCTCAGAGCTTTTAGGTAAGTCACTGAAACGTTCAATCAGATAGGTCTTGCGAGCAGTTCCGATATGTTTGGTTGCATAGTCAAAGGCCTGAAGTTCACCGAGTAGGATGAGTTTGCTTTTGGCCCGAGTAATAGCAGTGTAGATGAGATTACGCTCCAGCATGCGCTTGCTAGCACTGGTAATTGGAAGAATCACAACTGGGAATTCGCTACCTTGTGACTTATGGATACTCATGGCATAGGCAAGACGAATTTTATACCATTCGTTGCGTGGATAGACGACTTCGTTCCCATCAAAATCAATCATCATTTCATCTTGTTTGGACTCGGTGTATTTAGCAGGGATGAGGTCCGTGATGTAGCCTAGGTCTCCGTTAAAAACATTGACTTCTGCATCGTTGACCAGATGAATGACCTTATCTCCCGTGCGATACTGAAACTGACTTGATTCAAAACTAATCTGTCCCTTTTGAAGAGGATTGAGCAGTTCTTGCATGAGTTGATTGATGGCATCGATTCCTGCTGCACCACGATACATAGGAGCCAGGACTTGGATGTCTCGAGCAGGGATGCCACTTCGAATGGCAGCGTCTAGGATTTTTTCAATGGTCGCAGGGATATGGTTACTAGTGATTTCAAAGTAGGAACGGTCTGCTTTTTTCTGAGTGAAATCGGCAGGCAAAATTCCCTGACGAATCTGACTAGCGAGGGTGACAATGGTTGATTCTTCACTCTGACGGTAGATTCTTTCCAATCGCGTTTGCGGGATGCTTGGGATTTGGAGTAAGTCAGCTAGAACTTGACCAGGACTAACCGATGGCAACTGGTCACTATCTCCAACGAGGAGAATTTTACTAGTAGAGGAGATATTTGAGAATAGCTGATTGGCTAGCCAAGTATCTACCATGGAAAACTCATCTACGATGATAAAGTCAGCATCTAGATAATCTTCCAAATGGCTAGTGTCGTCATCTCCAGTCATCCCCAAATGGCGGTGAATGGTTGCACTCGGTAAGCCAGTTAACTCGTTCATTCTACGAGCTGCTCTACCAGTTGGTGCAGCTAGAAGAATTGGAAGACTACTCTTTTTTTTCAGGTCCAGTCCCTCTAATAGAGCATAGACAGCAATAATACCATTGATCACAGTGGTTTTACCCGTACCTGGTCCGCCGGTCAGGATAAAGACCTTGTTTTGGATAGCATCGCAGATTGCCTGTTTTTGAATGGTATCGTATTGAATGCCTAATTCTTCCTCAACCGTTGCGATATGCTCCTGGATAATTTCGGTTTCGTGTTGTTCGCTTTCTTCTTTTTCAAGGATACGAATGAGGTGATTATGAATACCTTCTTCGGCAAAAAAGAGACTGTTATCAAAGATTTTAGTGTCAACCTGCTGGACTTTTTCTTCTTCAATGAGATTGGACAATTCTTGAGCAAGTTGACTTGGTTCCAGTTCTACAGGACGTGAGGATTCCAGTAAATCTAGAGTCTTTTCTAATAAATCTCTAGCTTCAACATAAGTATCCCCACTTTCCATACAAGCGTTTAAAAGGCTATGAATGAGTCCTGCTCGGAAACGTTCAGGTGCCTGGCTTTCAATGCCCAATTCTTGTGCCAATTGGTCAGCGATGGTAAAACCCAAGCCCTTGATATCTTCTACCAACTGATAAGGATAATTTTCAACAATATCGATGGTTTCCTCTTTGTAGGTATCCTGAATTTGAATAGCTAATTTATTAGGAATGCCATAGTTGGCAAGCTTGGCCAAGACCATTTCTGTACCGTAGTTGAGACGGAGTGTAGATACAAAGGCCTCACGACTTTTAGAAGACAGACCTGAGATGGTTTCAAGTTTTTCAGGATGTTCTAGGATTTCATCGATAGTATTTTCCCCATAGAGTTCCACAATCTTTTGGGCGGTTTTGAGACCAATCCCTTTGAAATGGCTACTTGAGAAATACTTAACCAATCCTTTACTAGTTGGCTTCGCTCGTTCGTAACGAGTAATTTGGAGTTGTTCACCATATTTTGAGTGTTGGACAATCTGCCCCCAAAAAGTGTATTCCTCTCCCTCTATGACATCAGCCATGGTACCAGTAACAATGATTTCAAAATCATCATAGTTTTCGGCATTGGTATCCTCGATATCTAAAAGGAGAATACGATAAAAGTTGCTGACATTTTCAAAAATAATACGTTCAATCGTACCTGTAAAATAAACTTCCATAAAATTCCTTTACATTCATGAATGAGAGCAAATCATTCAGAATAGAATGAGAAGAGGCTGAGATTTATAGTTCTCGGCCTCTTAGTGTTCTTAAAATGTTCCAATACGTTTGAGTGGCCAGAAGCGGAATTTAGCCTCTCCGATGATATCTTTTCTTTTAAAGGTACCAACATGTCGGCTATCACTAGATACTAGACGGTCATCACCAAGTAGAAGGTATTGTCCCTCTGGAACAGTGAAGGTGAAGCTAGTATTGTAATTAACATCTAAAGTGAAGGCCTCAGCTTTCTCAGCAATGCTTCTGAAGTACTCGCCTTTTTTTCCATCCCAGCTATCTCCAGCATAGGTAGATTGGAGTTTATCCTCTTTAAAGCGTTTGAGGTAATCTGCTAAATAAGGCTCATCCGTTTCTTGACCGTTGACGTAGAGCTTATCATTTTCGTAACGGATGGTGTCACCTGGCAATCCGATGACCCGTTTCACAATATCTTTATTCCCCTCATCTTCATGAGCGACAACAATGTCAAAGCGATCAATGGGGAGATGTTTGACAACAAAGAGAATTTCTCCATCAGCTAGCGTAGGGTCCATAGAGTGCCCTTCTACGCGGACATTGCTCCAGAGAAAGAGACGGCTGAGTCCTATTAAGGAAATAATCAGGAAGAAAACTCCCCACTCTCTTATAAACGATTTTAAATATTTCATGGTTTACCTCTATAGAAGTTTTTTGGCTTTTTCAGTGTTTTTAAAATGCAGCTTGGCACAGAAGCTGAGCCCCTTCATGCCATATGCTTGAAGGATTTGGCTAGCCACCTTGTCAGAAGCAGTTCCAGCCCCACTTGGAAGTTGATAGCCTAACTCTCGTCCTAGGTTTTCAAGATTTTCTAGGAAGAGATCACGTGCAATGATGGAGCTAACTGCGACGGCTAGGTACTTGCCCTCAGCTTTTTCCTCCAGCGTGACTGGATTGGGAAAATGGTTGGCTTCATTTTTTAGATACTTTTCATAATTTTGTGAGCTGGTAAAGGCGTCGATAACAATTTTTTCAGGTTGGACTCCCTTTTGAAGAAGGAGAAAAATGGCCTGATTATGCAGAGCTACTTTGACGGAAACTGCATTGTAGCGCTCACCAATCACTTCGTTATACTTACTCGGAGAAAGTAGGAGTGCTTGATGTTGGATTTTTTCCTTTAGAAGGGGAGCAAGCTGACGAATCTTTTGGTCGGTCAGTGTTTTAGAATCCCCAACTCCGAGTTTTCTTAAAAAGTCATGCTGATCAGGAGTGACAAAGGACGCCACAACAGCGAGACCACCGAAGTAGGAACCATTTCCGACTTCATCTGTTCCGATTAAGGGGAAATTTTGCCCGCTAGCAACTTGCGCTACTTGATAACCCAAAAAGCTGGCATAGCTTTCAGCGGCTTCTCCCTGCAAGAGAACTTTTCCAGATGTATAGATGGAAACACTGGCTTGAGGAAGCTTGAAAAAGTAGCGAATATATGGATTTTTACTTGGAGCGAGGGCTTTTTCATGCTTTTGAACAAAAGCTTTAATTTCATTTTCACTCGGTGTTAATGTAATACTTGCCATAGTCTCTATTGTATCATAAAAGCGATAGAATTGGTTAAAACTGACAAACTTAGTGAAATTTGGTATAATATCGTGAGGTGAATTTTATGGCAAATTTAAATCGATTCAAGTTTACTTTTGGGAAAAAAACATTAACGTTGACAACGGAGCATGATAATCTTTTCATGGAGGAGATTGCTAAAGTTGCAACGGAAAAATATGAAGCAATTAAAGAACAAATGCCTGGAGCTGATGATGAGACAGTGGCGATTCTCTTGGCAGTTAACTGCTTGTCAACCCAGCTTAGCCGTGAGATTGAGTTTGATGATAAGGAGCAAGAGTTGGAATCGCTCCGTTATAAATTGGTCGCTGCTAAACAAGAGCAGAGTAAGATAGGGGATTCTCTATGATTTCCATCCTACTCTTATTGATCCTTGCTTGGAGCTTTTATATCGGATACCGCAGAGGAATTCTTTTGCAAGCTTATTATCTTGTGGCTACGATTGTCTCAGCTTATTTTGCAAGCAACTATTACCTATCTTTAGGGCAGAAGTTCAACTTGTTAATCCCTTATGCCAACCCACAGGAAGGACAGGGAACTTACTTTTTCCCGTCCAATCAGCTTTTCCAACTGGATAAAGTCTTTTATGCAGGAATCGGTTTTCTCTTAGCCTTTACTGTCTTTTATTGTATCGGTCGCTTGCTTGGTCTTTTTCTAAACCTAGTGCCGACCAAGATACTTGAAGGTAAATACTATCGTATCGGTGCAGGTGTGCTATCAATCGTAGTAACCTTGTTTGTGCTCCAAATGATGCTAACGATCCTCGCTACTGTGCCATTACAAATTGTTCAAAATTCACTTGAAAATAGCTTTGTAGCTAGACATATCATTCAAAGCATCCCATTTACAACTGGGTTGATTAAACAGCTTTGGGTTACTAAAATAATCGGATAAAAAGGGCGGGAATCATTCCTAGCCTTTTGTTTACAATTTCGAAAAGTATGAGCTTGATATAAAAGGTGAAAATAAGAAAAGCCATAACTTTTTTACGAAGGAAATAAGATGAATACAAAAATACTAGAAACGTTAGAATTTAATAAGGTCAAGGCTTTATTTGAGCCACATCTCTTGACGGAACAAGGGTTAGAGCAGTTAAAAGAACTTGTTCCGAGTGATAAAGGAGACAAGATTCAGCAAGCTTTTACTGAGATGAAGGAGATGCAAGAACTTTTTGTCGAGCATCCGCATTTCAGTATCTCAAGCACCAAGGACATTGCTGCAACCTGCAAGCGTTTGGAGATGGGGGCTGATCTCAACATCGAGGAATTTCTCCTTCTCAAACGTGTCATTTTTGCCAGTCGTGAACTGAAAAACTTCTATGATAATCTTGAAAATGTGAGTTTGGACCACCTGGCTAATTGGTTTGAAAAACTTCATGATTTCCCACATCTGCAGGGCAATCTCCAAGCCATCAATGAAGCTGGCTTTATTGAGAATTTTGCAAGTGAAGAATTGGCACGGATTCGCCGGAAAATCCACGACAGTGAGAGCCAGGTTCGTGATGTCTTGCAGGATCTTCTTAAACAAAAAGCGCAGATGTTGACAGAAGGCATCATCGCTAGTCGAAATGGACGTCAAGTACTTCCAGTCAAAAATACCTATCGAAACAAGATTGCTGGTGTTGTTCATGATATCTCTGCCAGTGGGAATACTGTCTATATCGAACCGCGTGAAGTGGTCAAGCTAAGTGAGGAGATTGCTAGTCTTCGTGCAGATGAACGCTATGAGATGTTGCGTATCCTTCAAGAACTCTCTGAGCGTGTACGACCACACGCAGCTGAAATTGCAAATGATGCCTGGATTATTGGGCACTTAGACTTGATTCGAGCAAAGGTGCGCTTTATCCAAGAGACAGGAGCAGTGGTCCCTCAAGTCTCTGAGGAACAGGAGATTCAACTCCTCCATGTTCGTCATCCCTTGGTGCAAAATGCTGTTGCTAATGATGTACACTTTGGTAAGGATCTAACAGCAATCGTTATCACTGGTCCCAATACGGGTGGTAAGACCATCATGCTAAAAACCTTAGGATTGACGCAATTGATGGCTCAGTCAGGTTTGCCGATTTTGGCGGATCAGGGAAGTCGTGTGGGAATTTTTGAAGAGGTCTTTGCGGATATCGGAGACGAACAATCCATCGAACAAAGTCTCTCAACCTTCTCTAGTCATATGACTAATATTGTTGATATTCTTGGTAAGGTTAACCAAAACTCGCTCTTGTTACTAGATGAGCTTGGAGCAGGTACAGATCCTCAGGAAGGAGCTGCTCTTGCTATGTCTATCCTAGAAGACTTGCGCCTGCGCCAGGTCAAGACTATGGCCACCACTCACTATCCTGAACTCAAGGCTTACGGAATTGAAACAGCCTATGTTCAGAATGCCAGCATGGAGTTTGATACTGCTAGCCTGCGTCCAACCTATCGCTTTATGCAAGGAGTACCTGGTCGAAGCAATGCCTTTGAAATTGCTAAACGTCTAGGATTGTCAGATGTCATTGTAGGTGACGCTAGCAAGCAGATTAACCAAGACAATGATGTTAATCGCATCATTGAGCAATTGGAAGAGCAGACCCTTGAAAGTCGGAAACGTCTTGAAAATATTCGCCAAGTCGAGCAAGAAAACCTCAAGATGAACCGTGCTCTTAAAAAACTCTACAACGAGCTCAATCGTGAGAAGGAAACAGAACTCAATAAGGCGCGTGAGCAAGCTGCTGAGATTGTTGAATTGGCTCTGGCAGAGAGTGATGATATTCTTAAAAATCTTCACAGTAAATCTCAACTAAAACCACATGAAATTATCGAAGCCAAGGCTAAGCTCAAGAAGTTAGCCCCTGAAAAAGTTGATCTTTCTAAAAACAAGGTCCTTCAAAAGGCCAAGAAAAAACGAGCACCAAAAGTTGGGGATGATATTATCGTTTTAAGCTATGGTCAACGAGGAACCTTGACCAATCAACTCAAGGACGGTCGTTGGGAAGCTCAAGTTGGCTTAATCAAGATGACGCTTGAGGAAAAAGAGTTTGACTTGGTTCAAGCTCAGCAAGAAACACCAGTCAAGAAGAAACAAGTCAATGTCGTCAAACGTGCAGGTGGCAAAGGGCCTCAAGCTCGACTAGACCTTCGTGGGAAACGCTACGAGGAAGCTATGGAAGCCTTGGATGCCTTTATCGACCAAGCATTACTCAACAACATGGCTCAAGTAGATATCATCCATGGGATTGGTACAGGGGTCATCCGTGAAGGGGTAACCAAATACCTACAAAGGAACAAGCAAGTCAAGAGCTTTGGCTATGCACCTCAAAATGCTGGAGGATCTGGAGCGACTATCGTTACCTTTAAAGGATAAGGAATCATCAAAAAGAAACAGAAAAGAGTACCTATCACTTGATAAGTACTTTTTTTTGATGAATCTATTTCAATCATTATTGTTAGTGAGTATTTTAAAAGGGAACAATCGTTTTATAGCCTAAAAAAATGATGAAGATTTGTCTAACTGAGCTTTATTTATGTTATACTGATAATAACATGATTATTGGAGGTTGGTATGAAAAAACTCCCCTTAGCTTTTTCAGGTTGCTTATTGGGCTTAGCTGGAGCAGGAAATCTCATCTTGGATGTTTTTCCACTCTTATCGCAGGTCTTTAGTTTGTCAAGCTTGATTTTATGGTTTTATTTTTTATACAGTCATCTGCATCATTGGCAAGAAAGTAAACAGGAGTTGAAGAAAGCGCCTGTTTTATCGGCAACGGCGCCCTTTCCTATGGCAGGGATGATCTTATCGACTTATTTGTTACGAATCTTACCCACGAACATGAGCATTCTTGCACAGATTCTCTGGTGGTTTGCTTTTCTTCTAGATGTAGGTTTAATCATCTACTTCACTAAAAATTATGTGCAGGCCAAACCAAGAACGAGTGCAACGCCAAGTTGGACGGTTCTTTATGTGGGAATAGCAGTAGCAAGCTTGACCTACCCAGTGGTGGGAATAGTCGGGATTGCCTATGGAGCTTGGATATTTGGTTTTATCTTAACCCTTATCCTTTACCCTCTGATTTATCAAGATTTGAAGAGAAATCCATTGCCGCTGGCTTTACTGGGACAAGAAGGCATCTATTGCGCTCCTTTTTCCCTACTTTTAGCTGCGCTAATCCGAGTTGGAGGTCCTAATCTACCTAACTGGAGTTTAGTAATCATGATCCTTGCATCACAGGCCTTCTTTTTCTTTGTTCTTAGTCGCTTGTCAAGGATTTTAAAACAAGGTTTCCAACCAGCCTTTTCAGCTCTAACTTTCCCAACCATCATCACAGCAACTTCATTGAAAATGGCTCAAGGCATTCTGCAGTTTCCAGTTCTCAACCTCCTCGTTTGGGTAGAAATTATCATTTGTTTAACGATCCTCATCTACGTATTAGTCGAATATGTGAAATATTTAAGGAATTAAAACAACCCCTAGCACGGAGAAGTGTTAGGGGTATTTTAGATTAGTACTTAAACACAAGTTAATTTATTTAAGGAATTATTTTATTGACAATTATGAAAACGCTGCAATATTATTTGTTTATTTATCAAATTAGGAGTATAATAAATTAGGATAATAAAATAAAAAAAGCACCGAATAAGTGTCGCGCGTTACTGATTATGGATAACCATATTTAACTTAAAAGAAAATCTTTTGACTGTGTTGTTTCGGATGGTTCCAAAATTTATTTTTTGTATGATTATATCAGAATGTTTAAAAAAAAATGAGAGGGTTTTCTATGGAGAGTGATGTGTTTTTTGATTATTTTTTAAAATCACTTAAGTTTCATTTACGTGATAGGTGTAAGGATATTGGATTTATAGAGTTTTTCAAAGATGAAAATAATTGTTTTATTACTATAGAGGATTATGTTTTGGAATCATTTGTAATATTGTCAAATATTTTGAGTCAGAAGAGGATTGTGTTTTCTTGTGGAATTATTTATAGTAAGGGGGTAGTTATTGGAGTAGAAGTATCTATGAGTGTATTAGAGTTAGAAAGATTAAATAATTTGTACAAGATATAGTTTTGAAGCATACAAAAAAAGATAAGGGAAGCTGTCTAAATGAGATGTATAGATTGATAGTATCAATGTTTTATAGTTTTAGAATTGTCTTGTTTCGAATGGTTCCAAAATGAATAATAACACTAAGCACCGATTCGGTTGCTAGTAAGTCATCCGCAAGGATGGCTTTTTTGTATGCAAAAAGCCCTCTATACGAGAGCTTGCTTATATTCGAGACTGTTTGTTCTTTATTTTAGTTCAGTTTGGTCTGGCAGGTAAGAACCACCGAGATAGGTTTTGCTGAGTTTTTCAAGGGTTCCGTCTTGATAGAGTTCTTTAAGGACCTTGTCAAATTGCTCTTTGAATTCTTTTTGGTCACTTGAGAAGATAATGTAGTTGTTTGGATTATCATTGCTTTCCAAGTCGACTACGTTCAAGTCCAAACCTCGGTCTTGGATAATTTTTTGAACAGAAATTTTATCAAAGATTAGGAAATCAAACTCGCCATTTGATAGATCAGTGAGACGTTTAGCCACATCTTCACCAGAGTATTGGATGGTTGCAGGGTTGTCGGAGTGGCTTTGGTTCCAGTCAGTAACGACCTTGGCCGTAGAAGTTCCAGTGTCATCCTGGGTTGATTTTCCAGCGATGTCTTGAAGAGAGGTAAGGGCTTTGTCTTTTCTGCTCACGAGAACCAAAGGATTTTTAGCGATAGGGAGTGAGTAGAGATATTTGTCTGCTCTTTCTTTGGTATAACTCAAGTTGTTAGCAGCAGCTTGGTAACGGCCAGCATCCACTCCAGGGAAGATACTCTCCCAAGCAGTTTTTTGAAATTCAATCTTGTATTGGTCCAATTTTTCATCGACCGCTTTTAAAACTTCAACATCATATCCTGTTAGGTTACCATCTTGTTCAAAGTCAAAAGGTGGGATGTCCCCAGCAGTGGCTACGACAATGGTTTTAGGGCTAGCGGTGGAAGTTGAAGTACTTTCCTGTTTGGTTTGTCCACAGGCAACCAACAGGGGACTGATGGCTAAGAATAAGAATAAT
The DNA here is from genome assembly GCF_053010305.1 of Streptococcus sp. Z554. Classification (NCBI taxonomy): domain Bacteria; kingdom Bacillati; phylum Bacillota; class Bacilli; order Lactobacillales; family Streptococcaceae; genus Streptococcus; species Streptococcus sp. Z554. Next base: position 156,834 of record NZ_JBRKNV010000002.1, on the reverse strand, counting down.
TTTTTCATAAGAGTCTCCTTTACTTAATGCTATCTAGCTTACCAGACAATCAATCAAATATCCAATATATATTTTTTATAGAGGCGATAGAGAAATATTATAATTTCCAGTTTGAATCTGTCATCTAAAAGTCAAGTCGGAACAGAAAAAGATAATTTAGTCTACTAATGAAAAATCTCTGCAAGCTCTTTCAGAATGTGGTAAAATGGAAGCAGTAGAAATAGAAAAGGAAATCAATTATGAAATTTCTTGAGTTAAATAAAAAACGTCATGCGACTAAGCATTTTATTGATAAACCTGTTGATCCCAAGGATGTTCGAACAGCTATTGAAATCGCAACCTTGGCACCGAGTGCTCACAACAGTCAGCCTTGGAAGTTTGTTGTAGTTCGTGAGAGAAATGCCGAACTCGCAAAATTGGCTTACGGTTCAAACTTTGAGCAAGTCGCAGCTGCTCCTGTGACCATTGCCTTATTTACAGATACTGACCTAGCTAAACGTGCTCGCAAGATTGCCCGTGTTGGTGGAGCAAAGAACTTCTCAGAAGAACAACTTCAGTACTTTATGAAGAATCTTCCAGCAGAGTTTGCGCGTTACAATGAACAACAAGTGAGTGACTACCTAGCCCTTAATGCAGGATTGGTTGCGATGAACTTAGTCCTTGCATTGACTGACCAAGGAATCGGATCAAACATAATCCTTGGTTTTGACAAATCAAAAGCCAATGAAGTCTTGGAAATTGAAGAACGCTTCCGTCCAGAGCTTTTGATCACAGTAGGATACACAGACGAGAAGTTGGAACCAAGTTACCGCTTGCCAGTAGATGAAATTATCGAAAAAAGATAGGAAGTAAATATGACAGTTATTGATTTTACAGCAGAAGTAGAAAAACGTAAAGAAGCCCTCTTGGCTGACTTGTTTAGCCTTTTGGAAATCAACTCAGAACGCGATGACAGTAAGGCAGATGCTCAGAACCCATTTGGACCTGGTCCAGTAAAAGCTTTGGAGAAATTCCTTGAAATCGCAGACCGTGATGGCTACCCAACAAAAAATGTCGACAATTATGCAGGACATTTTGAGTTTGGTGAAGGGGAAGAAGTTCTTGGAATCTTTGCCCACATGGACGTGGTACCGGCGGGTAGCGGTTGGGACACTGATCCTTACACTCCAACTATCAAAGATGGTCGTCTTTATGCGCGTGGTGCTTCTGATGATAAGGGACCAACTACAGCGTGTTACTATGGTTTGAAAATCATTAAGGAGCTTGGTCTTCCAACTTCTAAAAAAGTTCGCTTTATTGTCGGAACTGATGAAGAATCAGGTTGGGCAGACATGGACTACTACTTTGAACATGTAGGACTTGCGAAGCCAGACTTTGGTTTCTCTCCAGATGCTGAATTCCCAATCATCAATGGTGAAAAAGGAAATATCACAGAATATCTCCATTTTGCCGGTGAAAACAAGGGTGTAGCTCGTCTTCACAGCTTCACAGGTGGTTTGCGTGAAAATATGGTTCCTGAATCAGCGACTGCAGTCGTTTCAGGTGACTTGGCTGACTTGCAAGCGAAACTAGATGCCTTTGTTGCAGAGCACAAACTTAGAGGAGAAATTCAAGAGGAAAACGGTCAGTACAAGGTAACTGTAATTGGTAAATCTGCCCACGGTGCTATGCCTGCTTCAGGTGTCAACGGTGCGACTTATCTTGCCCTTTTCCTCAGCCAGTTTGCATTTGAAGGACCTGCAAAAGACTACCTTGACATTGCTGGTAAGATTCTCTTGAATGACCATGAAGGGAAGAACTTGAAAGTTGCTCATGTGGATGAAAAGATGGGTGCCCTTTCTATGAATGCTGGTGTCTTCCGCTTTGACGAAACAAGTGCTGATAATACCATTGCCCTCAACTTCCGTTATCCAAAAGGAACAAGTCCAGAGCAAATCAAGTCAGTTCTTGAAAACTTGCCAGTTATTTCTGTTAGCTTGTCAGAACACGGACATACACCTCACTATGTACCAATGGAAGATCCACTTGTACAAACCTTGTTGAGCGTTTATGAAAAACAAACAGGTCTTCAAGGGCATGAACAAGTTATCGGTGGTGGAACTTTCGGACGTCTCTTAGAACGTGGTGTAGCCTATGGTGCTATGTTCCCAGACTCTATCGACACTATGCACCAAGCCAACGAATTTATCGCCTTGGACGATCTCTTCCGTGCAGCAGCTATCTATGCTGAAGCGATCTACGAATTGATCAAATAATGCTATAGAAGTCTGAGATTGTATGCTTAGACTTCTTTTTGGAGGGAAAACAGATGTCTCAAATCGAAAACATCAAACAAGCCATCATGGCGGATCCACAAAATGCCAGTTATACGAAACAAGGTATCGAGCCTCTCTTTGCAGCACCAAAGACAGCTCGGATCAATATCATTGGGCAGGCACCTGGTCTTAAAACTCAGGAAGCAGGGCTGTACTGGAAGGATAAAAGTGGGGATCGATTGCGAGACTGGTTGGGTGTGGATGAGGATACCTTTTACAATTCAGGTTATTTTGCAGTCATGCCCATGGATTTCTATTTTCCAGGACATGGGAAATCCGGTGATCTACCACCTCGTCCAGGTTTTGCAGAAAAGTGGCACCCTAAACTGTTGAAAGAATTGCCAGATATTCAATTGACACTCTTGATTGGGCAGTATGCACAGGCATACTATCTGCATGAGAAAGTCAGTGGAAAGGTAACAGATCGTGTCCATCGATTTAAAGAGTATTTGCCAGATTATTTCCCTCTGGTACACCCATCACCACGTAACCAAATCTGGATGAAGAAAAATCCGTGGTTTGAGGAAGAAGTCTTACCTGACTTGAAAGCTAGAATTCAAAAAATTCTCGGAGAAGAAAAATGAAAGAAATTACTTTTAATGATTTTTACCAACTATACCAGAAAGAGTCGCTTTCTCTATTAGATGTGAGAGAAGTAGAGGAATTTGAGACTCTTCATTTAGAAGGCGCTCGTAATTTACCTCTCAGCCAATTAGCTGATACTTATAAACAACTAGATAAAGATAATCTTTACTACGTGATTTGTAAATCAGGAATGCGTTCAGCACGCGCTTGTCAATTTTTAGCAGAACAAGGATATGAGGTTATCAATGTTCTAGGCGGTATGGATGCTTTAGAATAAGAAAAACTCCCTTTAAGACCGAAAATAAGAAAGGTTTTAAAGGGTTTTTATTTGCTGTAAAAATCAGAAAATTGAAAACATTTTAGAATTATTTTGAGATAGCCTTTTAAAGCCTTTAAACATGTTATACTAAGAAAGTATTTTATTTTTATAAGGAGAGTTTATGGCTAAAAAAGGTGCTTTAACAGGGTTACTCCTGTTTGGAATATTTTTTGGTGCGGGTAACTTGATTTTCCCCCCTACCTTAGGTGCTCAATCTGGGGACCACTTTCTCCCTGCCATTGCAGGATTTGTACTTTCAGGTGTCGGACTTGCCGTCTTGACCTTGATCATCGGAACCTTGAATCCTAAGGGATATATCTATGAGATTTCTAAGAAAATTTCTCCATGGTTTGCGACAGTTTATCTAGCAGTTTTGTACTTGTCGATTGGTCCATTCTTTGCGATTCCGCGTACAGCGACAACTTCTTTTGCAGTAGGGATTAGTCCACTCTTGGCCGAAGCAGATAAGGGATTAGGCTTGATTGTTTTCACACTTATCTACTTTGTTGCAGCTTATCTGATCGCTCTTAATCCTTCAAAGATTTTGGATCGTATTGGTCGTGTCTTGACTCCAGTTTTTGCCCTCTTAATTGTTGTTTTGGTCATCCTTGGAGCCTTTAAATACGGTGGAAATGCACCACAAGCGGCTTCAGGAGCTTATCAGGCTTCAGCATTTGGAGCAGGATTCCTTGAAGGATATAACACTCTAGATGCTCTTGCCTCTGTTGCCTTCAGTGTAATCGCTGTTCAAACCTTGAAACAACTTGGATTTTCAAGTAAAAAAGAGTATATTTCAACTATTTGGGTAGTCGGAATTGTCGTAGCAATTGGCTTTAGTGCCCTATACATTGGCTTAGGTTTCCTTGGAAATCACTTCCCGATGACAGAAGAAGCGATGAAGGGTGGAACTCCAGGAGTTTATATCTTGTCGCAAGCGACCCAAGAAATCTTTGGTTCAACAGCTCAATTATTCCTAGCAGCCATGGTAACAGTAACCTGCTTCACAACGACTGTAGGTTTGATTGTTTCAACTGCGGAATTCTTTAACGAACGTTTTCCACAAATCAGCTATAAGGTTTATGCGACTGTCTTTACCTTGATTGGTTTTGCAATTGCCAACCTTGGTCTTGATGCAATCATTAAATATTCAATCCCTGTCCTAGTTATCTTGTATCCAATTACCATTGTGATTGTTATGATTGTAATTGTGAACAAGTTTGTACCACTTTCAAAACCAGGTATGCAGTTGACAATGGGACTTGTAACAGCTATTGCTGTAGCTAGTGTCTTGGGAAGTTCATTTGAAGTGACCTTCCTTGCCAACATTGTGAATGCTCTACCATTTGCTAAGGCTTCATTGCCATGGTTAGTACCAGCGATCATTGGGATTTTACTTTCCCTTGTTCTTCCAAATAAGCAAAAGAGTGAAGCTTTTGAGATGGAATAAAAAAATCTTGGCTTATGCCAAGGTTTTTTTATTACTCTTAGTTCGTTTGTTCTTTATAACCATGTTCTGTTAACATTTTCTTAGAGGCTTTAAAGCTCACGTTTTTTCCAACGCCTGAGTATTCTTCTGGTAGAGCTTTTCTAAGTTCGTCTATGCTTGCAACTGAAAGGTCGATTTCAAGGTCTTGAACGACTTTACCATCTTTAATCTCGACTGATAATGTGACCCCTTTGAGTCCCTTGTATCCTTTGTAGGTTTCTTCAATTAGATTTTTTAAATCATCTGCATTATTGTTTAGTGCTTCAGGGTCAGCGACGTTATGAGCGGTTTGTTTCACAACGATATCACCGTCAACTGTATAGGTCAATGTTGACTGGATGCCTGGCTGAGAATCATTTACAAAAGTAACAGTTTTTAGTTCGGATTTCTTTTCAGTTGTTTCAACTTCAGTAGTTTTTACCTCAGTTGTCTCTGCTTTTGAAGAGTTAGAAGTTGTTGATGCTTGTTTTGAACATCCCATTAAGAATGCCAACGGTAAGGCTAAGAGAAGTGTCGTTTTAAAATATTTGTTCATCTTATTTCCTTTCATCATAAGAACTTTTTTTCATTATACCATAAAATACTTTTGCAATCAAAGTATATTCGTTTTTCCTTTTTACACATACTAAAATGGGAAAAGTGATATAATATTAGGAAGAGGTGAAGAAATGAAACAAACTGTAGAATATATCAAAGAATTAACTGCTATTGCATCCCCAACTGGTTTCACACGTGAAATTACGAATTATTTAGTTGAGACTCTTGAAAAACTAGGCTATCAACCAATCCGTACTGCTAAAGGTGGTGTGAATGTCACTGTTAAAGGTAAAAATGACCAGCAGCAGCGTTATGTGACTGCCCATGTAGATACTTTGGGAGCTATCGTTCGTGCTGTCAAACCAGACGGTCGTCTCAAAATGGACCGTATCGGTGGCTATCCTTGGAATATGATTGAAGGCGAAAACTGTACAGTTCATGTGGCTAGTACAGGTAAAACTGTTTCTGGTACCATTTTGATCCACCAGACTTCTTGTCATGTCTACAAGGATGCTGGCACTGCTGAACGCACGCAGGACAATATGGAAGTTCGTTTGGATGAAAAAGTGACCAATGAAAAAGAAACACGCGCACTTGGTATTGAGATTGGTGACTTTATCAGCTTTGACCCACGAACTGTCGTAACTGAGACAGGATTTATCAAATCGCGTCATTTGGATGATAAGGTCAGTGCGGCTATCCTTCTCAATCTCCTCAAAGTCTATAAGGAAGAAGGAGTTGAACTTCCTGTCACTACGCATTTTGCCTTTTCAGTCTTTGAGGAAGTGGGACATGGTGCTAACTCAAGTATCCCGAGCCAGGTTGTCGAATATCTGGCTGTGGATATGGGAGCGATGGGAGATGATCAGCAGACGGATGAGTACACAGTGTCTATCTGTGTCAAAGATGCTTCAGGCCCTTACCACTATGAATTCCGTCAACATTTGGTTGCCTTGGCAAAAGAGCAGGACATTCCATTTAAACTCGATATCTATCCATTTTATGGTTCGGATGCTTCTGCAGCGATGTCAGCTGGAGCAGAGGTCAAACACGCTCTTCTAGGAGCTGGTATTGAGTCTAGTCACTCTTATGAGCGTACTCATATCGATTCTGTAGTTGCTACTGAGCGTATGGTCGATGCTTATCTTAAGAGTGAGTTGGTGGACTAGGATGTGCCTGATTTGTCAACGAATTGAATTGATTCAGGCAGGGGAAAACCCCTACTTTGTCAAAGAACTAGAAACAGGCTATGTAGTGATCGGTGACCACCAGTATTTTGAAGGTTACACTTTATTCTTAGCCAAGGAACATGTCACAGAATTGCATCATCTACATTCAAGTGTTAGACTCCGCTTTTTAGAGGAAATGAGTCTGGTTCAGGAAGCAGTCTCTAAAGCTTTTTCAGCTCAAAAGATGAATGTAGAGTTGTTAGGGAATGGAGATGCACATGCTCACTGGCATATTTTTCCGAGACGAGAGGGTGATATGAAGGGACACGGTCTTAATGGTCGTGGTCCAGTTTGGTGGGTTCCTTGGGAAGAAATGGTCGCTGAAGAATATCAGGTTAAGGGAAGCAAATTAGAAGGTTTGGTTGAAACCTTATCTGAAACTTTGGACCAAATGATAGAAATGAAAGGATAAACAATGAAAAAAAGATACCTTGTATTATCAGGATTGCTAGCCCTGACATTAGCGGCTTGTTCACAAGAAAAGCCAGCAACTTCAGAAAATCAGACTTCAACTGAAGAAAAAACCGTCCAAGAAGGGACTGTCGGTAGTAAATCTCAGGAAGCAAGCCAGAAAAAGGCAGAAGTAGTTAATAAGGGAGATTACTATAGCATTCAAGGTAAGTACGACGAGATTGTGATCGCTAACAAACACTATCCCTTGTCTAAAGATTACAATCCCGGGGAAAATCCCACAGCAAAGGCTGAGTTGTTGAAGCTGATTGCTGCCATGCAGGAAGCAGGCTTCCCAATCAGCGACCACTATAGTGGTTTCAGAAGTTATGAAACTCAAACTCAACTTTATCAGGACTATGTCAACAAAGACGGAAAGGCAGAGGCTGACCGCTATTCTGCTCGGCCTGGATATAGTGAACACCAAACTGGACTAGCATTTGACCTTATCGGTACAGATGGAGATTTAGTGACTGAAGAAAAGGCTGCTCAATGGCTATTGGACCATGCTGCAGATTATGGCTTCGTCGTTCGTTATCTAAAAGGTAAGGAAAAAGAAACAGGCTATATGGCTGAGGAATGGCACCTTCGCTACGTCGGAAAAGAAGCCAAGGACATCGCTGCAAGTGGTCTCAGCTTGGAAGAGTATTACGGCTTTGAAGGTGGGGACTATGTTGATTAGTCGCAAAATATCTTGCAAGAATGTTTGAAATCTGATAAAATAAATAATAATTAAATAGGAATCTGCAAGACTAGTATCTCAGGGGAAGTATATCAGGGAGGAGAGCCGTGACTGAAAGCTCTCTATATGAAAGCTGGGTGAATTCACTTGCCTATGGATTCAGAAATAAAGGTCTGACTTGTCAGATAAAAACGGATGGTACCGCGTGTCAACGCTCCGAGTGGAGTTTTTGGCATGTGGTTTTCTTTTTATCTACGAGAGACTGATGGAGGAATTATGTCAACTATTGAAGAACAATTAAAAGCGCTTCGTGAAGAAACGCTAGATCGCTTGAAGCAGATTACTGCTGAAAATGAAAAAGAGATGCAAGAATTGCGTGTCTCTGTCCTAGGTAAAAAAGGTTCTCTTACTGAAATCCTTAAAGGGATGAAAGACGTTTCTGCAGAAATGCGCCCTGTTATCGGAAAACACGTCAATGAAGCACGTGATATCTTGACGGCCGCTTTTGAAGAAACAGCTAAGCTTTTGGAAGAAAAGAAAGTTGAAGCACAACTTGCCAGTGAGAGTATCGATGTGACGCTTCCAGGTCGTCCAGTTGCGATTGGTCACCGTCACGTTCTCACACAAACAAGTGAAGAAATCGAAGATATCTTCATCGGAATGGGATACCAAGTCGTGGATGGATTTGAAGTTGAGAAAGATTATTACAACTTCGAGCGTATGAACCTTCCAAAAGATCATCCAGCTCGTGATATGCAGGACACTTTCTATATCACAGAAGAAATCTTGCTCCGTACTCACACATCTCCTGTTCAGGCGCGTGCTATGGATGCCCATGATTTTTCTAAAGGCCCTTTGAAGATGATCTCACCAGGGCGTGTGTTCCGTCGTGATACGGACGATGCAACCCACAGTCACCAATTCCACCAAATCGAAGGGTTGGTTGTTGGGAAAAACATCTCTATGGCAGACCTTCAAGGAACACTTCAGTTGATTGTGCAAAAAATGTTTGGTGAAGAACGTCAGATTCGTTTGCGTCCATCTTATTTCCCATTTACGGAACCTTCTGTTGAGGTCGATGTTTCATGCTTCAAGTGTGGAGGAGACGGCTGTAACGTATGTAAGAAAACAGGTTGGATCGAGATTATGGGTGCCGGTATGGTTCACCCACGTGTCCTTGAAATGAGTGGAATCGATGCGACTGTTTACTCTGGTTTTGCCTTTGGTCTTGGACAAGAACGTGTAGCTATGCTCCGTTATGGAATCAACGATATTCGTGGATTCTACCAAGGTGATGTCCGCTTCTCGGAACAGTTTAAATAAGATTGAAACCTGAAACACAATCCTATACAGTTCTGATCATTTTCTATCGGTGAGAAATGGTGAGGACTGACTTTAAGAAAAAGAAAGGAATTGAAAAGGTCTCACTTATTGAGATCTTACGATCAGAATTATGTTAGTATCATACAAATGGTTAAAAGAATTGGTGGACATCGATGTGCCATCACAAGAGTTGGCTGAAAAAATGTCAACCACAGGGATCGAGGTAGAAGGTGTGGAATCACCTGCTGCTGGTCTCTCAAAAATTGTCGTCGGAGAAGTCTTGTCTTGTGAAGATGTGCCGGAAACTCATCTTCATGTCTGCCAAGTCAATGTGGGTGAAGAAGAAGCCCGTCAAATCGTCTGTGGAGCACCAAATGTGCGTGCAGGAATCAAGGTTATGGTGGCTCTTCCAGGTGCTCGCATCGCGGATAACTACAAGATTAAAAAAGGGAAAATCCGTGGCTTAGAGTCACTAGGGATGATCTGTTCACTTGGCGAATTGGGCATTTCTGATTCCGTTGTACCTAAGGAATTTGCAGATGGTATCCAAATCTTGCCAGATGATGCCATTCCAGGTGAGGAAGTATTCTCTTACCTAGACTTGGATGATGAAATCATCGAACTTTCCATCACTCCAAACCGTGCGGACGCCCTTTCGATGCGTGGGGTTGCGTACGAAGTAGCAGCCATCTATGACAAGTCAGTGACCTTTAAAGAATTTGCTCTTGCTGAAACGGATCAAGTCGCAGCAGATGCCCTTTCTGTCAGCATTGACACAGACAAGGCACCCTACTATGCAGCTCGTATCTTGGACAATGTGACTATTGCACCAAGTCCACAATGGTTGCAAAACCTCCTCATGAACGAAGGCATCCGTCCTATTAACAATGTCGTCGACGTGACCAACTATATCCTGCTTTACTTTGGTCAGCCTATGCATGCCTTTGACTTGGATACCTTTGAAGGAAACGACATCCGTGTACGTGAGGCGCGTGCTGGTGAAAAATTGGTGACCTTGGATGGGGAAGAACGTGATTTGGAAGCAACTGACTTACTCATCACTGTCGCAGACAAACCAGTAGCCCTTGCGGGTGTCATGGGCGGACAAGCTACAGAAATCTCTGAAAAATCTAGTCGTGTTGTCCTTGAAGCTGCTGTCTTCAATGGCAAATCTATCCGTAAGACAAGTGGTCGTCTCAACTTACGCTCTGAATCATCTTCACGCTTTGAAAAAGGCATCAATGTGGCAACCGTTAATGAAGCCCTTGATGCAGCAGCAAGCATGATTGCTGAATTGGCTGGTGCGACAGTGCGTAAGGGAATCGTTTCAGCAGGCCAGCTTGACACTTCTGATGTGGAAGTCTCTTCTACTCTTGCAGACGTTAACCGTGTCCTTGGTACAGAACTTTCCTACGCGGATGTAGAAGATGTCTTCCGTCGTCTTGGATTTGGCCTTTCTGGAAATGCAGAAAGCTTTACTGTTAGCGTACCACGTCGCCGTTGGGACATCACCATCGAAGCCGACCTCTTTGAAGAAATCGCTCGAATTTATGGTTACGATCGCTTGCCAACTAGTCTTCCAAAAGATGATGGGACAGCTGGTGAATTGACTGCAACTCAAAAATTGCGCCGTAAAGTTCGCACTATTGCTGAAGGAGCAGGACTAACTGAAATCATCACCTATGCTTTGACAACTCCTGAAAAAGCAGTGGAGTTCACTACAGCGCCAAGTAACTTAACTGAGCTCATGTGGCCAATGACTGTTGATCGTTCAGTCCTCCGTCAAAATATGGTTTCAGGCATTTTGGATACAGTTGCCTACAACGTAGCGCGTAAAAACAAAGACTTGGCTCTTTATGAGATCGGAAAAGTCTTTGAGCAAACAGGAAATCCAAAAGAAGAATTGCCAAACGAAATCAATAGCTTTGCCTTTGCATTGACAGGTTTAGTCGCTGAAAAAGATTTCCAAACGGCAGCTGTTCCAGTTGATTTCTTCTATGCTAAGGGAATCTTGGAAGCCCTCTTTGCTCGCTTGGGTCTTGAGGTAACTTATTCAGCAACATCTGAAATCGCTAGTCTCCACCCAGGACGGACAGCCTTGATTTCACTCAGTGACCAAGTTCTTGGTTTCCTCGGTCAAGTGCATCCTGTAACAGCTAAGGCTTATGATATTCCAGAGACTTATGTAGCTGAGCTTAACCTTTCAGCTATTGAAGCAGCCCTTCAACCAGCCGCTCCATTTGTGGAAATCACCAAGTTCCCAGCGGTGAGCCGTGATATCGCTCTTCTCTTGAAAGCAGAAGTCACTCACCAAGAGGTGGTCGATGCCATCAGAGCTGCGGGCGTGAAACGCTTGACAGACATCAAGCTCTTTGACGTCTTCTCAGGCGAAAAACTGGGTGTCGGAATGAAGTCTATGGCATACAGCTTGACCTTCCAAAATCCAGAAGATAGCCTGACTGACGAAGAAGTCGCACGCTACATGGAAAAAATCCAAGCTTCCCTTGAAGAAAAAGTAGATGCAGAAGTGCGTTAATAATTTATATCAAAAACAGTCGAATATTTTTCTCGACTGTTTTTTTGCAATCCTTAGTATCCGTAAAATATGTAAGCGCTTTACTTTATTCGTAAACTAGGGTATCATAGTTATAAATAAATTTTCACCAGAAACTAAATTAAAGGAGGCATAAGATGTCCAAAATGAAAAAAACACTCTCGGGCCTATTTGCTGTACTTGCTCTTATCTGCCTATTTGCCTGTCAGCAGTCTCAAGTGAAGAAAGAAGCACCAAAGGAATTGAGTCAGGAAGAAATTGTCGACAAGGGACTCCAAGCATTTGAACACCTCAAAGATGGCGAAATCAAGATAGAGGTAAGTAGTAAAAGAGAATACAAAGAAGGAGTTGATGTTAAGAATAAACATTTCAACCGAGACGTTACTTTTGAAGGCACATTTGAGTTAAAACCTCTTCGAGTCCGTGGAGTTCTTACGGGATATAAATTTCCAGAGGAACGATATTATAGCACGGGTATTGAGTACGTAAAAAATTCAAAAGGTGAGTGGGAAAATCGCGAAACTACCCATAGGATTAATGAAAAACCTGTGGGAGTTAAACCAGAGGCTATTCGCTATTTTCAAACACAAAAAGATAAATTCAAAGTTAGTAACCAAGATGACAACTATGTCTTAACATTCGAAACAACAGATGTGAAAAATATTCTTGAACCTAATCAAAACATGTTACTTGGCGCCGTCAATTTTGTAGCATTTCGATATAGTAAGAATGACCAAGCTAGTTACCAAGTGAATCTTCTGGTCTCTAAGGATAACTTTATGCCCATGGCTGTTACTTATGTTTGTAAACTTGATAATGAGCGAGCCACTGAAAATTTAACAAGTAAGGTCACATTTTCAAAGCAAAATAGTGGCCTTCGAGTAGAAGTTCCTGATGAATTTGTTGAGTCAGGCGAGCAGTAAACAAAAGGAGAGAAAACAATGAAATGTAAAGGAAAAATCTACCTTGGCCTTTTGAGTCTTCTTGCTTGTCTGCTACTTTCAGCTTGCCAGCCAGAAGGACCCAAGGAATCAGCCCAGTCTGTAGCTATTAAGTCCTTTGTAGGGGCTTTACGTGATGCAAAAAGTATGGAGTATGTCAGCAAGATCTATCGCAAGAATCTGACATCCCTGGGTGAAGCTAGAAGATATATGGGGGAGACTCTCATACGCGATGGGAAAATTCAATTTGAACCCCTTAAATATAGTGAATATCAGGAAAGTAGTGCACGGACTGACATAGAGGAAAAAGAGGAAATTGATAAAGCCCTTAATACAGTTGGTTCAGCTGATTTTATGTACCTTCCACTAAAAGTCTACTCCCCAGAGGAAGGTGTTCAATACAGGAGTTCGTATACACCATACAGAGAAGGTAAAGAACCGGAGCGAGTATGGAAAAAAGCCAAGCAAGAGTCAGATGAAAAAAATAAGGAAAGAGATAAGATGGCTCCAGAAGTGGGGCGTCATGAGCTTATTTTAAAACTTTATGAGAAGTATGCGGAAGAATTTAGCAGAACTGAGGATGGCAATTATATCTATCTGGATTATCAGGGAGACATCACAGACGATAAAGACCAGGCGGGAGAAATGCAATCTACTCTTTTAAACAGCAGTATTTTTACAAAATATAAAGATGAGATTACAGGGGTAAATTTGGGAATGCACCTGGTTTTGAAAAAGGAAACTTCTGAGAAAAAAGAAATCCTAATTCCTAATGAGGCAAGGATTGAACTGAAGACCCAAGTAGAATCAAAAGATGGCTTGAAAACAAGTAATGAAGATTATTTTGAATTTATCTATCGGGATATCAATAAAGTAGATGAAATCAAGGCCCCTAGTGATTTAGACATCAGTAAAATTAAAGACCAATAAAAGAAGATTTTCTAACAAGAAAAGATTACAGTAGAAATAGATGAAAGTATCCATCCATCCTTAGGGATGGATTTTTCTTGTTCTGGTCAGTAATTAATATTAGAAAGATAAAAAAATTGGTCGCGAGACTTACTGTTCGAAATTTAGTTTTTAATAGAAAATTTCTTCGTAAAATACTAGAAATAAAAATGTACATAAATCCTTGTAATGGCTAAAAAAAGGAGTATAATGAGGGTAAGATTAGTAGGAGGTGGAATATGTTAGAAGTCCGCAATCTTGAAAAAAATTTTGGTCCTAAGCAAGTTCTTTTTGGTGTAGATTTCCAAGCACGACCAGGGCGTATTTTAGGTCTAGTTGGAAAAAATGGTGCAGGAAAGACCACTATTTTCCACAGTATTTTGAAATTTTTAGATTATCAGGGAGACATTCTGTTTGATGGCCAGGAAATTCGTCAGGAAACCTATGCTCGGATTGGCTATCTGCCCGAAGAACGTAGCCTCATGCCTAAGTTGACAGTTCTAGAACAAGTGCGTTATTTGGCAACCCTAAAAGGCATGGATGCAAAAGAAGTCAAAGAAAGACTTCCTCAATGGATGGAGAAGCTAGAAGTAAAGGGAAAATTAACAGACAAGATTAAGAGCCTCTCAAAAGGGAATCAACAAAAAATCCAGCTGATCATTACTTTAATGCATGAACCAGATTTGATTATCCTTGATGAACCCTTTAGTGGCCTAGACCCAGTTAATACCGAGTTGCTCAAGCAGGTTATCCTCAAAGAAAAAGAACGTGGTGCGACCATTATCTTTTCAGACCACGTCATGACCAATGTCGAAGAACTCTGTGATGATATCCTTATGATTCGTGATGGACAAGTAGTCTTACATGGACCTGTCCAAGATGTTCGGAACCAATATGGCAAAACGAGACTCTTTGTTGCAAGTGAAAAGAGCCAGGAAGAGTTGGAAAGTCTTCCTCATGTCACGCATGTGAGCTTGACCAAGCAGGGGACTTGGAAGCTCGTTCTAGATGATGAAAATGCTGGTCAGGAGCTCTTTACTATCCTGAGTCAAGGACACTATATTGCGACCTTTGACCAGCAAGCTCCGACAATTGATGAAATCTTTAAACTAGAATCAGGGGTGGAAGTATGAGAAATATGTTAGTTGTAATCAAAGAAACTTATCTACGTCATGTCAAATCCTGGAGTTTCTTCTTTATGGTAATCTCACCTTTTCTCTTTATCGGCTTGTCTGGTGGAATTGGCTATCTCCAAGGTTCCTCTCTGGCTCAGAATAATAAGGTGGCAGTAGTTAGTTCGGTGCCTGCTGTAACAGAGGGTCTTAAATCGACCAATGGCATTAATTTTGACTACAAGGATGAAGCCAGTGCCCAAGAAGCTGTCAAGGATGAAAAAATCAAGGGCTATCTAACGATTGACCAAGAAGGTAGTGTCCTCAAGGCAGTCTATCACGGTGAAACTTCCCTTGAAAGTGGTATAAAGTTAGCTGTGACCACTAAGTTGAATGAACTCCAATACCAACTCAACCGTACGGAGGCGCATTTATCTCAGGAACAGGAACAATACTTGGCACAAACGATTCAATTCTCAGAGCAGATTGATGAAGCCAAGGAAAGTAAAAAGATGGTCCAAACCTTTGCAGCAGCTGGACTGGGTTTCTTCCTCTATATGATTTTGATTACTTATGCTAGTGTCACAGCTCAAGAGGTAGCCAGTGAAAAAGGGACAAAAATTATGGAAGTGGTCTTTTCAAGTATCCGTGCTAGTCACTACTTTTACGCTCGTATGATTGCCTTACTTCTTGTCATTTTGACTCATATTGGTATTTATGTTGTAGGCGGACTGGGAGCAATCTTATTCTTTAAAGATATGCCTATCTTGGCTAATTCAGGTATTCTAAGTCATTTGGGAGAAGCCTTTTCGGTCAATACCTTGTTGTTTGTCTTGGTCAGTCTCTTTATGTATGTGGTTTTGGCAGCCTTCTTAGGTTCTATGGTTTCTCGCCCTGAAGATGCAGGAAAGGCCTTATCTCCGTTGATGATTTTGATAATAGCTGGTTTTGTTGGCGTTACTGCCCTAGGCGCTGCAGGAGATAATTTGATTTTGAAAATCGGTTCTTATATTCCTTTCATCTCGACCTTCTTTATGCCTTTCAGAGCTATTAATGGTTATGCAAATAGCATCGAGGCTTGGATCTCTCTTGCAATAACAGTTGTATTTGCTGTAACTGCAACCGCTTTTATCGGACGTATGTATGCCAGCCTAGTCCTCCAAACAGATGATTTAGGTATCTGGAAAACCTTTAAACGAGCTTTAAGCTATAAATAAAGCAACAGACCTGTGAGTCTATCTCCCAGGTCTTTCAATTTGCTGAAATATTTCACATTATTTCTTCTAAACCTTTGACTATTAGGCAAAATTATCGTACAATAAAGAGTACGTGATAAAATGAGACCAGAGTTTATATAATCTGGCTTTAGTAGTAAAAAAAGAGGAGAAACGCTTTGGAATTAGAAGTATTTGCTGGGCAAGAAAAAAGTGAACTATCTATGATTGAGGTGGCTCGTGCCATCTTGGAACAACGTGGTCGCGATCACGAGATGCATTTTAGCGATTTAGTCAATGAAATCCAAAACTATCTTGGTACCTCTAATAGCGATATTCGCGAAGCCCTACCTTTGTTCTATACAGAGTTGAACTTTGATGGTAGCTTTATCTCACTTGGAGATAACAAATGGGGCCTTCGTTCATGGTATGGAGTAGATGAAATCGACGAAGAAATCATTGCACTTGAAGAAAGTGACGATGAAGAAGTAGCACCTAAGGCTAAGAAAAAACGCGTCAATGCCTTTATGGACGGAGATACGGATGCCATTGATTATGGTGCAGATGATCCTGAAGACGAAGATGCCTACGAAGAAGATCCAGCTCTTTCTTACGATGATGAAAATCCAGACGATGAGAAGAACGAAGTAGAAGCCTACGACGCTGAAATCAACGAAATTGCACCAGATGACCTTGGAGAAGATGTCGATCTCGTTGAAGAAGATGACGAAGATTCTGAGGAAGAAGAAGAATAATATCAAACAACAAGGGAATTCCCTTGTTGTTTTTCTTTTCTGCAGTAGAACTATAAATCTAGCAAAGAGTGACATTTGACAAATGAGCCAAATTGAGGTAAGATATTGTTCGGGCACCTCTTTTTGAGGTCGGAGCTTCCTAGTTATTAGGGAGCTATTTTTGTTTTTCCAGGGAAATTATCAACCTGGATTGTAGTTATCGGTGAAGGTCTTGTTTTCTTAGTCCCCCTCTAGTGAACAAGATCTTGAGCATTTTAGAAAGAGGAATCTATGTCTACGAAATATATTTTTGTAACTGGTGGTGTGGTGTCGTCTATTGGGAAAGGTATCGTTGCGGCGAGTCTAGGACGGCTCTTGAAAAACCGTGGTTTGAAGGTAACCATTCAAAAATTTGACCCTTATATCAATATTGACCCAGGGACCATGAGCCCTTATCAGCACGGGGAAGTTTTTGTTACAGATGATGGGGCTGAGACAGATTTAGACTTGGGTCACTATGAACGTTTTATCGATATCAATCTTAACAAATTCTCAAACGTGACAACTGGTAAAATCTACAGTGAAGTTCTTCGCAAGGAACGTCGTGGAGAATACCTTGGAGCAACTGTCCAGGTCATTCCACATATTACAGATGCATTGAAAGAAAAAATTAAGCGTGCCGCTCTAACAACTGACTCTGATGTCATTATTACAGAGGTTGGGGGAACAGTCGGCGATATCGAGTCCCTTCCATTCTTAGAGGCGCTTCGTCAAATGAAGTCTGATGTCGGCGCAGAAAATGTTATGTATATCCATACGACCTTGCTTCCTTACCTCAAGGCAGCTGGAGAAATGAAGACCAAGCCGACTCAACACTCTGTCAAAGAATTGCGTGGTTTGGGAATCCAGCCAAATATGTTGGTCATTCGTACAGAAAAGCCAGCTGGACAAGGAATTAAAAATAAACTGGCCCAGTTCTGTGATGTGGCACCAGAAGCAGTTATCGAGTCATTGGATGTGGATCATCTTTACCAAATTCCACTAAATCTGCAAGCTCAAGGCATGGATCAAATTGTCTGTGACCATTTGAAGATTGATGCACCGGCAGCAGATATGACAGAGTGGTCTGCTATGGTTGATAAGGTTATGAATCTCAAAAAACAAGTCAAAATTGCTCTTGTTGGTAAGTATGTCGAGTTGCAAGATGCCTACATTTCTGTCGTAGAGGCCTTGAAACACTCTGGTTATGCCAATGATGCAGAAGTGAAGATTGATTGGGTCAATGCTAACGATGTGACAGCTGACAATGTGGCAGAACTTCTATCTGATGCTGATGGAATTATCGTTCCAGGTGGTTTTGGTCAACGTGGCACTGAGGGTAAGATTCAAGCGATTCGCTATGCTCGAGAAAATGATGTACCAATGTTGGGAGTCTGCTTGGGAATGCAATTGACTTGTATCGAGTTTGCTCGTCATGTTTTGGGACTTGAAGGGGCTAATTCAGCAGAGCTTGATCCTGATACAAAATATCCAATCATCGATATCATGCGTGATCAGATTGATGTTGAGGACATGGGGGGAACCCTTCGTTTGGGACTTTATCCTTCTAAGTTGAAACGTGGTTCTAAGGCAGCAACAGCTTATCATAACAAAGAAGTGGTCCAACGTCGCCACCGCCACCGTTATGAGTTTAACAATGCCTTCCGTGAACAGTTTGAAGGTGCAGGATTTGTCTTCTCAGGTGTTTCACCAGACAATCGCTTGGTCGAAATTGTTGAAATCCCAGAAAACAAATTCTTTGTGGCTTGTCAGTACCATCCAGAGCTTTCAAGTCGTCCAAATCGTCCAGAAGAACTTTACACTGCTTTTGTAACAGCAGCTGTTGAAAATAGTAAATAGTAGAATAAACCTTTGAGAGTCATCTCAGAGGTTTTTATTTGTTTTCAGTATTATGAAAATCTGGAAAATCAGCTCTGAATTTGGTAAGATAAGATTATGGATTTTGAAAAAATTGAACAAGCATATACCTATTTACTAGAAAATGTCCAAATCATTCAAAACGATTTGGCGACAAACTTTTATGATGCCTTAATTGAACAAAACGGGATTTATCTAGATGGTCAAACCAATCTAGAGCAAGTCAAAAAAAATAACCAGGCTCTAAAACGATTGGCACTTCGAAAAGAGGAGTGGTTACGGACCTATCAATTTTTGTTAATGAAGGCAGCGCAAACAGAACCTCTTCAAGCCAATCACCAGTTCACACCGGATGCGATTGGTCACTTGATGATTTTTTTGATGGAGCAATTGTGGACCGCTGAAGATCTAAGTCTATTAGAGTTGGGCTCTGGGATGGGAATCCTGGGTGCTAGCTTCTTGACAACTATGAACAAAAATGTAGATTACCTCGGGATTGAAATAGATGATCTCTTAATTGATTTAGCTGCGAGTATGGCGGAAGTTATGGATCTTCAAATGGGCTTTGTCCAAGGAGATGCGGTACGTCCACAAGTGTTAAAAGAAAGTGATATCATTGTGAGCGACCTTCCTATTGGCTATTACCCAGATGATCAGATAGCTTCGCGTTACCAAGTTGCAGCTGAGGGGGAACATACCTATGCCCATCATTTGTTAATGGAACAATCACTCAAGTATCTCCGAACAGGAGGCTATGCGATTTTTCTAGCTCCTAGCAATCTCCTGACAAGTCCTCAGAGGGACCTCTTGAAATCCTGGCTAACTGAACAGGCTCAATTAGTAGCTATTATAGCTTTGCCAGAGGACCTCTTCGCCCAAGGAGCCCAGTCTAAGACCATTTTTGTCCTACAAAAGAATACGGGAGAAGGGGATGAACCATTTGTTTACCCACTTACCAGTCTTCGTGACCCTGAAATTTTGATGGAATTTAAGGAAAATTTTCAAAATTGGTGTCAAGGGCATGAAATCTAGTGTAAATTTTGATATAATAGTTGAAAACGCTTAAAAAGGGGAATAAATTTATGACAAAAACCATTGCAATTAACGCTGGAAGCTCTAGCTTGAAATGGCAACTATATCAAATGCCAGAAGAAAAGGTGCTTGCAAAAGGTTTGATTGAGCGAATCGGATTGAAGGATTCTGTTTCAACAGTTAAGTTTGATGGTCGTTCTGAAGAACAAGTTCTTGATATTGAAAACCATACCTTGGCTGTTAAGATTTTACTTGATGACTTGATTCGTTTTAATATTATTAAAACTTATGATGAAATTACTGGTGTCGGACACCGTGTTGTTGCAGGTGGAGAGTACTTCAAAGAGTCTACAGTTGTTGAAGGTGATGTCTTAGAAAAAATTGAAGAACTAGGACTTCTTGCTCCATTGCACAACCCTGCCAATGCAGCTGGGATTCGTGCCTTCAAAGAATTGTTGCCAGATATTACAAGTGTAGCAGTCTTTGATACATCATTCCACACAACAATGCCAGAAAAGGCATATCGTTATCCATTACCAACTAAGTACTATACAGAAAACAAGGTTCGTAAATATGGAGCACACGGTACAAGTCACCAGTACGTAGCCCAAGAAGCAGCAAAAGTTTTGGGACGTCCACTTGAAGAGTTGAAATTGATCACTTGCCATATTGGTAACGGAGCTTCTATCACAGCTGTCAAAGGTGGTCAATCTGTTGATACCTCAATGGGGTTCACTCCACTTGGTGGTGTTATGATGGGAACTCGTACAGGGGACATTGACCCTGCTATCATTCCTTATTTAATGCAATATACAGAGGACTTTAACAAGCCTGAAGATATCAGTCGCATCCTCAATCGCGAGTCAGGATTGTTGGGTGTTTCAGGTAAGTCTAGTGATATGCGTGATGTTCAAGCAGCAATGGAAGCAGGTGATCCTGATGCAACATTGGCTCTTGAAATGTACGTTGACCGTATCCAAAAGCACATTGGGCAATACTTGGCTGTCCTAAACGGAGCAGATGCTATTATCTTCACCGCAGGAGTTGGTGAAAATGCAGCTGGTGTACGTGAGAAAGTTATCTCAGGTATTTCTTGGTTCGGTTGTGATGTAGACCCAGAGAAAAATGTCTTTGGTGTGACTGGAGATATCTCTACAGATGCAGCAAAAATTCGTGTACTGGTTATCCCAACTGATGAAGAACTTGTCATTGCTCGTGACGTTGAACGTTTGAGAAAATAATAGATAAGAAAATCGACCTCTCTTTGGAGTAGGTCGATTTTTATGTTGGTAACGAGTGCTCACCATTTGGTTAGCGAAATTTCGCCACTATTGAGCCAAATTTTTTCACCAGTAGTTAATTCTATCTGTAGTTGCCCCTGGTCAGAGATATCACAAGCTTTTCCTGAGATGATTTCTTGATCTTTCTTAAAAGAAATCTCTTTTCCTAAGACGATTGACTGTTTTTTGTATAGGTAGAGCAGTTCGTCTGCATCTGTTTCGTAGAAACATTTCCAGATTTCAGCAATCAGTTCGTTGCGAGTGATTGGGCTATTTTGAGAGAAGAGACTTCCAGCTTTCCCTTGTAGGTTTTTTGGAAAATCAGCGATAGAAAAGTTGATACCAACCCCAATGATAACATCTGTGACCAGTCCGGTTTCGACAGAAGTGATGGCTTCGGTTAGGATGCCGGCTACTTTTTTATGATTTAGGTAGAGATCGTTGACCCACTTGATATCTAAATCAATTAGACAAAGGTTTTTAACCGCCTTATAAATGGCGGCTGCAGTCAGGAGTGTATAAGCTGGTAGATCTAGATAAGAGAGATTAGGCTTGAGGTGGAGAGACATGTAAATCCCACCTTGTTCTGGAGAATAGTAGGGGCGTTGAAATCGACCACGTCCCATCGTTTGGCCTGTTGATAGGTAGAGTGTGTCTCCTTTAGCACCAGCTTCCATGGCCTCCTTGGCATCGCTCTGGGTTGATTTGGTGATAGGTTTAAATTGAACTGAGATGGGACTATTGGCTTCTATTTCTTGAGGTAAGATTAGGTCACCATGAAGAAGTTTGTATCCACGGTTTTTGATGCTGTCAATTTCTAAACCTTCTTGTTGGAGGCGCTGGATAGCCTTCCAAACAGAGGTGCGAGAGAGGTTTAGTGTCTCAGCAATTTTTTCTCCACTTAAATAATCTGTTTCGTTCGCTAAGATTTTGTAAACTTCTTGGTAAGATTTCATACTAGGTCCTTTCTGGAACAACTAGATTTATTGTACCATATTTTTAAAAAAGGATACGTGCTTGGAGAGGTATCTTAGTCTACTTTAAAAATTTTACCTAGTTTTAGTCAGGATGCCATGGATAAAGTGGTTTTCAAATCTCTTGAAAAATGGTAAAATGTTTTAATAGTTCATTTATCTGAGCTTTTTTAGCACAGAGAGAAAGGATCTGTTGTGAAATCAATAGGTATCATTGAAAAATTGAAAGGCTTATCCAAGCAAGAACTAGTCTTGTTAGGTGTCATTCTAAGTATTTTCTTGCCTTTTTATATTTTCGTCATCATTTTTATTGCCTACTTAATAGGTCTCATATTTACAGGAGAGATGAAGGGAATCTTAAAACGATTATCCCACCATTCTATCTTACTTTTGTTTATTGGCTATAGTGGTGTTATCTCTCTTTTAGCCCAAAATGTGATGGGAATGGTTGCTACTTTAGGAATGTTCCTCTTTTCGATTTTCTTTTATTATTACCAAGCCCATCTAACCCCTAAGTTTTTCAGAATAGTATTGCAATCGGTTTTGTCGCTTAGTGTGCTAGCATCAGTTTTTGCTGCTTTAGAGCATTTTCAAATTGTAAAGAAATTTGATTATACTTTCTTATCACCTAAGATGCAGGTTTGGCATCAGAACCGTGCAGAAGTAGCCTTCTTTAATCCTAATTATTATGGAATAATCTGTTGTTTCTGTATCATGATTGGATTTTACTTAATTAGTACGACTCGATTGAGATGGTTGAGAATTTTCTCTCTCATTGCGATTTTTGCGAATTTGTTTGGCTTGAATTTCACTCAAAATAGAACAGCTTTTCCAGCCATTATCTTTGCTGCGATTATTTATCTTTTCACGACCATTAAGAACTGGCGTGCCTTATGGCTAAGTATCGGAGTCTTTGGTGTTGGTCTAGCCTTTCTCTTCTCAAGTGATTTGGGAGTTCGAATGGGAACGCTCGATTCGTCTATGGAAGAACGAGTGTCTATCTGGAATGCAGGTATGGCCTTATTCAAACAAAATCCGTTCTGGGGTGAAGGTCCACTAACTTACATGCATTCGTACCCCCGTATCTTTGCTCCTTATCATGAGCATGCGCATAGTATCTATATCGATACGATATTGAGTTACGGTGTAGTAGGAACAGTATTATTAGGAATCGCTTCTTCAAATCCAATCCGTATGTTGATTGATATGAGTAAAGTACCAAGTAAACGACCTATTCTTGGACTTTATCTTTCATTTTTAACAGTAGTTGCTGTACACGGAATTTTTGACCTGGCCCTCTTCTGGATTCAATCAGCCTTTATCTTCCTTCTAGTGATGTGTAGTCTACCACTCAAACATAGTATGATTTCAGAACTTGTTGATTAACAAAAAGAGAGTGGGACAGAAATCGGTCATTCGTTAGAATTCGATTTCGTTATCCCACCTCCGCACAGTTGAGTAGGGCTTTAAAAGCTGATGAAATCAGCCTAGTAGAGCCCACTCAACCACTGCGTCTTGCTCGACAATCCAAAGAAAGTTGAGAGGCTAGGACTTTTGTCCCAGCCTCTTTTTTTTTATTCAATTATTGAATAGCCTGTACCAAGTCATCAGCTTGTTTTTCTAGAGAAGCAGTGACGCTATCTTCAAGGACTAGCTTACCATCTGCCCAAGCAGAATCATTGACACGAGCTGCGGTAAAATCACCAACGACTTGTGTACGGATAAATGGTAGAAGGTCTTTGTAGATTGCAAAGAGTTGATCGTGTCCTGCATTTGCTACAGAAGATACAGTCACAATCTTATCTTGAAGTGCAGAAGCTCCACGAGTGTCAGACAAGTCCATGGCGCGTGAAAGCCAATCAAGCAAGTTTTTCACAGTTCCTGGAATCGAGAAGTTGTAAACAGGAGAGAAAATCCAAATAGCATCCGCAGCTTGAACTGCTTCACGAGCTGCAGCAACAGATGGAAGAGTTGGGACTTCAAGGTCTTGGCTAAAGAGAGGAATGGCTGAGTAGTCAAGATAGCTAACTTCAACCTTGCCTGCAAGAGCTTTTTCAGCTTCTAGTGCCATTTGGTGGTTGAATGAACCTTCACGAAGTGAGCCAACGATAAACAATATTTTTTTAGACATAGGGAGTCTCCTTTAATTTTAATCTTTTGATCAGAATCACTCTGTTGTTACAATATATGTTACAACAGAATAAAATCGTTTGCAAGGGATATGCTCAGAAAATTTTAAATCAATAAATTGTAAGATTAAATTTAAGAATTGAGAATGATGACAAATCTATAAAATAAAGGATGGAGGCTTAATATCGCTATTCTAAGAATGTATCGAAGGTTAAGGATGACCTCCTTAATTCACTTGTAATTCACTAGGATAGATGGTAAAATAGACGAGTGAAAAAGAGACAGAAAAAAGAAAAAAATTCCCTATTATTTCAGTACATTATTGGTATAACTTTGTTAACTCTAGTCATCACTTCTTCCTTTCTCTACTTGGTATGGCTCAGCATGAAGCCCTATCGGACTGCTAAGGTTGAAGGAGAGAAGCTTGCTAAGCAGTACGCGAATCTAGAAACGGTAAACCGAGTTGATTTATTCAATGGCTTAGAAAGTTATTATAGTGTTCTTGGTCAAGATAAAAATCAGAAACCAGTTGCTGTTTTAATAGAGAAAAACAACAACAATATTTACGTATATCAACTAGAAAATGGTACTTCTCAAGAAAAAGCAGAAGCAGTTGTCAGAGAAAAAGGAGCAACTGAAATTGATAAGATTACCTTTGGACGGTACGCTGATAAGCCAGTCTGGGAAATCAAGTCTGGAGGAGACTATTATCTGGTAGATTTTGAATCTGGCGCCTTAGTCGAAAAGGAGAAACAATGAAATTATCCAAACGTATCTTAGATATGGAAGAAAGTGTCACTCTGGCTAGTGACGCAAGGGCCAAGAAATTAAAAGCTGAAGGGAAAGATGTTCTTTTCTTAACTTTAGGTCAGCCCGATTTTCATACTCCTGAAAATATTCAGGATGCTGCTATTGCAGCCATTCGAGATGGACGTGCTTCCTTCTATACGGTGGCTTCCGGTTTGCCTGAGTTAAAAGCAGCGGTCAATACTTATTTTGAACGATACTATGGTTATTCTGTAGCAGCTAATGAAGTCACTTTTGCGACTGGTGCCAAGTTCTCCCTTTATACGTTCTTTATGGCTGTGATTAATTCAGGTGATGAGGTAATCATTCCTACTCCTTACTGGGTCAGCTATGGGGATCAGGTTAAGATGGCAGAAGGCCTTCCAGTATTTGTCCAAGCTAAGGAAGATAACCACTTTAAAGTAACCGTGGAGCAATTAGAAGCGGCTCGCACAGATAAGACCAAAGTCTTGGTTCTTAACTCACCATCTAATCCTACCGGTATGATTTACTCTCGTGAGGAATTGTTAGCCATTGGAAACTGGGCAGTTGAGCATGATATTCTGATCCTAGCCGATGATATTTATGGACGTTTGGTCTATAACGGTCATGAATTTGTTCCAATCTCCAGTCTTTCAGAAGCGATTCGCAAACAAACCATTGTCATCAATGGAGTGTCTAAGGCCTACGCTATGACAGGATGGCGTGTTGGTTATGCAGTAGGTGATCCAGAAATTATTGCTGCTATGAGTAAATTGACTGGTCAAACGACTTCAAACCTAACCGCTGTTTCACAATACGCAACAATCGAGGCCTTAACTGGTCCACAAGACTCTGTAGAAACCATGCGTCAGGCTTTTGAGGAACGTCTCAATACCATTTATCCTCTCTTGTGCCAAGTCCCTGGCTTTGAAGTAGTCAAACCGCAAGGAGCTTTCTACCTCTTCCCAAATGTTAAAAAAGCTATGGAGATGAAAGGCTATACAGATGTAACAGAATTTACAACGGCTATTCTTGAAGAAGTTGGTCTGGCCTTGATTACAGGAGCAGGATTTGGAGCGCCAGAGAATGTCCGTCTCAGCTATGCGACAGACTTGGATACATTGAAGGAAGCCATCCGTCGTCTCCACCAATTTATGGAAAATTAAAAATGAGAATCTTCGTCGTCTAGGCGGAGATTTTTCTCTGATAGAATCTAGCTATCAGGCATTATTTGTGGTACAATAGTGGGTAATAATGTCTTTGGACAAGTTAAACGAAAAAAGGAAGATATATTATGACAAAACGTGTAACAATTATCGAAGTAAAAGATTACGTTGGTCAAGAAGTGACCATCGGTGCTTGGGTTGCAAACAAATCAGGAAAAGGGAAAATTGCCTTCTTGCAATTGCGTGACGGAACTGCCTTTTTCCAAGGTGTAGCTTTCAAACCAAACTTTATCGAAAAATTTGGAGAAGAAGTGGGGCTTGAAAAATTTGATACTATCAAACGACTAAGCCAAGAAACGTCTGTCTTTGTAACAGGGATTGTTAAAGAAGACGAGCGCTCAAAATTTGGTTATGAATTGGATATTACTGATATTGAAGTTATCGGTGAATCTCAAGACTACCCAATTACTCCAAAAGAACACGGAACAGACTTCTTGATGGACAACCGCCACTTGTGGTTGCGTTCACGCAAACAAGTAGCAGTGATGCAAATCCGTAACGCTATTATCTATGCAACTTATGAGTTCTTTGATAAGAATGGCTTCATGAAATTTGATAGCCCAATCCTTTCAGGAAATGCTGCAGAAGATTCTACAGAACTTTTTGAAACTGACTACTTTGGAACACCAGCATACTTGAGCCAATCAGGACAGCTTTATCTTGAAGCAGGTGCTATGGCCCTTGGTCGTGTATTCGACTTTGGTCCAGTATTCCGTGCAGAGAAATCTAAGACTCGCCGTCACTTGACAGAGTTCTGGATGATGGATGCGGAGTACTCATACTTGACACACGACGAGTCACTTGACTTGCAAGAAGCTTATGTTAAAGCGTTGCTTCAAGGTGTTCTAGATCGTGCTCCACAAGCTTTGGAAACCTTGGAACGTGATACTGAACTCTTGAAACGCTATATTGCAGAGCCGTTCAAACGCATCACTTATGATGAAGCCATTGATCTCTTGCAAGAGCATGAAAATGATGAAGACGCTGACTATGAACATCTCGAGCATGGTGATGACTTTGGTTCTCCACACGAAACGTGGATTTCAAACCACTTTGGTGTACCAACCTTCGTAATCAACTATCCAGCAGATATCAAGGCCTTCTACATGAAACCAGTTCCTGGTAACCCAGATCGCGTGCTTTGTGCAGACTTGCTTGCACCAGAAGGTTACGGAGAAATCATCGGTGGTTCGATGCGTGAGGAAGACTACGATGCCCTTGTTGCTAAGATGGAATCACTTGGAATGGATCTTACAGAGTACGAATTCTACCTTGACCTTCGTAAATACGGTACAGTACCACACGGTGGATTTGGTATCGGTATCGAGCGTATGGTAACCTTCGCAGCTGGAACTAAACACATCCGTGAAGCTATTCCATTCCCACGTATGTTGCACCGTATCAAACCTTAATAGCCATAAAAACGCCAGTTGGCGTTTTTACTTTTAATGTAATCATTCTATAGATTCATGAATGCACAATAGCTTATTTGCCCAAAGTATCATCCTGTGGTACAATAGCAAGAAGAAAAGGAGAAGAGCATGATTGATGTAGAAGAAATTCTAAGTAAGATGAATCCCAATCAAAAGATCAACTATGACCGTGTCATGCAAAAGATGGTCCAAGTTTGGGAAAAAAATGAAGAGAGACCAACTATTCTTATGCACGTCTGTTGTGCTCCCTGTAGCACCTACACTTTAGAGTACTTGACCAAGTATGCCGATGTGACCATCTATTTTGCTAATTCAAATATCCATCCCAAAGCTGAATATCATAAGCGTGCCTATGTGACCCAAAAGTTTGTCAGTGATTTTAATGAGCGAACTGGCAACAAGGTCCAATACTTAGAAGCACCATACGAACCTAATGAATATCGTAAACTGGTCCGTGGTTTGGAAGAAGAACCGGAAGGTGGAGATCGTTGCAAGGTTTGTTTTGACTATCGCTTGGATAAGACAGCGCAGGTAGCAATGGACTTAGGATTTGACTACTTTGGTTCAGCTCTGACAATTAGTCCACATAAAAACTCACAAACCATCAATAGTATTGGGATTGATGTGCAGAAAATCTACACCACTCATTATCTTCCGAGTGATTTTAAGAAAAATCAAGGTTACAAACGTTCTGTAGAGATGTGTGAAGAGTACGATATCTATCGCCAATGTTACTGTGGCTGTGTCTATGCCGCTCAAGCCCAGAATATCGATTTGGTACAGGTCAAGAAGGATGCAACAGCCTTTATGGTAGATAAGGATATCGAGAAAGATTATTCCCATATCAAGTTCACCGTTACAAAATTAGACATTTAAAGGAAAACCTGCCACATTAGGCAGGTTTTTTGATTATAAAAAAACTAGGGCAGACACCCTAGTTTGACAACTTTACCGATTCTTTAGTTCTACGTAGCGTTTGTACCAAATGTTGACATAGGCTTCTGAGAAGGGGCCTCGTTCATTGTTAATCCAATCAACAAGAATCTTGACATGCTCTTTCAAAATATAGTCTAAGTCAGAAGAATACTTCATTTTTCGCTTATGTCGTTCATATTCCTCAACGTCCAAGAGGCGTTTCTCACCATCTGTAAAAACTTTAACATCCAAATCATAGTCAATGTACTTTAAAGCTTCTTCGTCTAGATAGTAAGGACTTGCCATATTGCAGTAGTAGGAGATGCCATTTTCACGAATCATAGCGATAATATTAAACCAATATTTTTTGTGAAAGTAAACAATAGCCGGTTCTCGAGTCACCCAACGACGACCGTCACTTTCGGTAACAAGTGTGTGGTCGTTGACGCCGATAATAGCGTTCTCTGTTGTTTTTAGTACCATGGTGTCTCGCCAAGTGCGGTGAAGACTCCCATCATGCTTATAACTTTGAATTGTAATAAAGTCGCCTTCTTTTGGAAGTTTCATAACTAACCAACTTTCTACAATTTATAAGTTTATCGTTTACTATTGTATCACATTTTTGTTTAAAGTTCTTAGTTTTTTTATGAAAAAATTAAAGATATTCTCTGAGAGCGCTGGCTATATCCGAAAAATCATAACCTTTTCGTGCTAAAACTTGGGTCAAACGCTGCTTGAGTTCGTATCCTTCATACTTACGCGAATATTTTCGATATTGCTTATCCAATTCTTTAAAAATTAGTTCTTGAACGGTTTCTTCATCGACCTGGTTATCTAGTTGATCAAAGGCTGTTTTAGCTTCCGAGTAGGAAAAACCTTTATTGGTGAGACTTTGGATAATCTTATCTTGTAGAGCACGGGCAGGTAACTTACCCTGATATTTTTTCAGTAGTTTTTCGGCTGTACGCTCTGCGACTTCCGTCATGTTAAATTCTTGTAAGACGTCTTGGATAAGGGTCTTAGCAACTCCTTTTTGAGAAATCTTTTGTATCAGCATGTAGCTTCCCTTGTCACCAGATAGCTGATTAGAGTTGATGATAGCATAGGCATACTGACGGTCATTGATCCAGTTGTCATCCTTGAGGGCTTGGATGACTTGTGGTATGATTTTCTCATCAATCTCATGTTTAACTAAATAGTCTCTGACTTCTTTTTCAGTGCGAGCTTTAAATGATAAGTGATAGAGGGCCAGATTCTTTCCATAGGAGAACTGTGCAAAGGTCTGAATTTCTGCAAACTCTTGAGGACTAATTTCCTTATCCTTGGTCAACATAAAGCGAACAATGGTATCCTCAGTAATGTAGCAGGTTTGGTCACTATCAAGTTCTAGCAGATAGAGACGTTTTTTCTTTTCTAGTTTTGTGATTTTCATGGTTTTCCTTTTATCCAAACGCTTCAAAGGCAGCAACGAGTCGAAGTTTATTTATATCAACTTGCTCTCTCCCATAATAGTCAAGAAATAGTTCAGCGTATTTAGGGTCATGTAGGTTATAGTTGAGGGACCAAACTGCCCAAAAGAGAT
The DNA here is from genome assembly GCF_053010305.1 of Streptococcus sp. Z554. Lineage (NCBI taxonomy): Bacteria > Bacillati > Bacillota > Bacilli > Lactobacillales > Streptococcaceae > Streptococcus > Streptococcus sp. Z554. The sequence goes on along the minus strand of NZ_JBRKNV010000002.1, from coordinate 127,148 downwards.
CGATATGTCGGTCGCTAAAATCAGCTAAGCCAAGGTCAATAAAGCAAGAGAATTGGTCGGCATCTTTTAGAATAAAGTTCGGTAGACAGGCGTCCCCGTGAATAAAGGCATCTGTCTTTAAAAGGTGCCCTTGTTCTTGGATGAGTTGGAAGGCCTCTTCGCGACCGTTAATCTGGAATTGGGGTAGGAGGGCCTTGGCATAGAACTCACCTTTTTCATAGTTTTTTAAGGCTCTGTCTTTATAGGCCTGTAAATGATTTTCTGATGGAAAATTTTGCGGATAAAAGCTGTGAAGTTTTTTAAGAGCCTCTGCCATGGTACGGCAGATTTTTGCTGGTTGATCTAAAAAAGCGAGAGAATCATGGCCAATAGCCTCTTTAGTCAGGAGGTAGTCTTTATCTGTAGATAGATAGCGGATGACTGGCGTTCCTATTTCCTCTTGTTCAAACAAACTTGCAATTCTAGCTTCTCGCTCTAATCTTCCCTTTTGATCTATTTTCAAATAGTAACCTGAATCAAGATAGAGAACCCTTGCGCCTGAATGAGAAGAGCTGTCAGAAAGAGTTGCTCCCTCTGTATAAGTTCGTAATTGCTCAGGAAAATCCAATGGGGAAAAATGAGATATCTTTGTATTCATGGTTTTATTGTAACATATTCTTAACCATTGAGAAACTACGTGGTATAATAGACTTATGAATCTAAAAGTCAAACAAAAAATTCCATTAAAAATCAAGCGCATGGGGATAAACGGGGAAGGTATCGGATTTTTCCAGAAAACTCTCGTTTTTGTCCCAGGCGCCCTCAAGGGAGAAGATATCTATTGTCAGGTGACTTCAGTTAAACGTAACTACGTTGAGGCAAAACTCCTTGAGGTCAATAAAAAATCCAAGTTTCGAGTGGTTCCAGACTGCACCATCTATAATGAGTGTGGTGGCTGTCAAATCATGCACCTGCATTACGACAAGCAACTGGAGTTCAAGACGGATCTTCTCCACCAAGCTCTGAAGAAATTTGCACCTGCTGGTTACGAAAACTATGAGATTAGACCGACCATTGGCATGCAGGAACCCAAGTATTATCGGGCTAAACTGCAATTCCAAACTCGAAAGTTCAAAGGTCAAGTCAAGGCAGGTTTGTATGCTCAAAATTCTCATTATTTGGTCGAGTTAAAAGACTGCCTGGTTCAAGACAAGGAGACACAAGCTATTGCCAACCGCATTGCAGAGCTCTTGACCTATCATCAAATTCCGATTACGGATGAACGTAAAATTCTTGGAGTTCGAACTATCATGGTTCGTCGAGCGCGAAAAACTGGTCAAGTCCAGATCATTATTGTGACCAATCGTCAATTGAATCTGACTCAATTTGTAAAAGACCTAATCAAGGATTATCCAGAAATCGTAACTGTGGCTGTCAATACCAACACGGCTAAAACCAGTGAGATTTATGGGGACAAGACAGAGATTATTTGGGGGCAAGATAGTATACGTGAGGGTGTATTAAACTATGAGTTTTCTCTCTCACCACGAGCTTTTTACCAACTCAATCCTGAACAGACTGAAATTCTCTATAGTGAAGCTGTTAAGGCCTTGGACGTAAATGAGAATGACCATCTGATTGATGCCTATTGTGGTGTTGGAACCATTGGTTTTGCCTTTGCCAAAAAAGTTAAAAGTCTGAGAGGGATGGATATTATTCCAGAAGCTATTGAGGATGCCAAAGAAAATGCCAAGCGCATGGGTTATACCAATACTCACTATGAAGCTGGAACTGCAGAAGAAATCATCCCTCGTTGGTACAAGGAAGGCTATCGTGCCGGTGCCTTGATTGTAGACCCACCGCGTACCGGTTTAGATGACAAGCTCTTGGATACCATTGTCAAATACGCTCCTGAAAAGATGGTCTACATTTCCTGCAATGTATCTACCCTGGCGCGTGATTTAGTCAGATTGATGGAAGTCTATGACCTGCATTATATCCAGTCGGTTGATATGTTTCCGCACACGGCTAGGACAGAAGCAGTGGTCAAATTAACCAGGAAAAAGCCAGACTCTAAATAGAATTGACGACTGGAAAGTATTTGAAAAGAAGACTTCTAGTTACAGAGTAAGATTTGCAAGCTCCCTCTATTTATGATAAAATAAGTAGAAAATAAAATGAAAAAAGAGGTATGTGAAATGTCACGTAAACCATTTATCGCTGGTAACTGGAAAATGAACAAAAACCCAGAAGAAGCAAAAGCATTCGTTGAAGCTGTAGCATCAAAACTTCCTTCATCAGACCTTGTTGAAGCAGGTATCGCAGCTCCTGCAGTTGACTTGACAACTGTTCTTGCTGCTGCTAAAGGTTCAAACCTTAAAGTTGCTGCTCAAAACTGCTACTTTGAAAATACTGGTGCTTTCACTGGTGAAACTAGCCCACAAGTTTTGAAAGAAATCGGTACTGACTATGTTGTGATCGGTCACTCAGAGCGTCGTGACTACTTCCACGAAACAGACGAAGACATCAACAAAAAAGCAAAAGCAATCTTTGCTAACGGTATGCTTCCAATTATCTGTTGTGGTGAGTCTCTTGAAACTTACGAAGCAGGAAAAGCTGCTGAATTCGTAGGTGCTCAAGTATCTGCTGCTCTTGCAGGATTGACAGCTGAGCAAGTTGCTGCATCAGTTATCGCTTACGAGCCAATCTGGGCTATCGGTACTGGTAAATCTGCTTCACAAGATGACGCACAAAAAATGTGTAAAGTTGTCCGTGACGTTGTAGCAGCTGACTTTGGTCAAGAAGTAGCTGATAAAGTACGTGTTCAATACGGTGGTTCAGTTAAACCTGAAAACGTTGCAGAATACATGGCTTGTCCAGATGTCGACGGAGCTCTTGTTGGTGGTGCATCACTTGATCCAGAAAGCTTCTTGGCATTGCTTGACTTTGTAAAATAATCTTTAAATATCTGAGACAGACAGTTCCCTCTCTTGAGGTTTTGGCTGCCTGTCTTCTTTTTAGTAAAAAGGCGTGCGAAAGCACGCTCTTTTCTGCATTTTATACTCAATGAAAATCAAAGAGCAAACTAGGAAGCTAGCCGCAGGTTGCTCAAAACACCGTTTTGAGGTTGTGGATAGAACTGACGAAGTCAGTAACACATATACGGCAAGACGAAGCTGACGTGGTTTGAAGAGATTTTCGAAGAGTATTAGAAGAAAAAGAAAGGAGAATCATGCTGTATATTTGGTCTTATCTCAAACGTTATCCTAAGTGGCTACTATTAGACTTTATCGGAGCTATTTTCTTTGTCATTGTCAATCTCGGACTACCGACTGTTCTGGCTCGCATGATTGACCAAGGGATTAATCAAGGTGATCAAGAAAAGCTCTATTTTTGGGCTATTATCATGTTGGTCATTATCGTCTTGGGAACATTTGGACGGATTATCCTATCCTATGCTGCTAGTAAGTTGACGACCAATATGGTTAAGGACATGCGCAACGATGTCTATGCTAAACTACAAGAGTATTCTCATCATGAATATGAACAGATTGGTGTTTCTTCACTAGTTACTCGTATTACCAGTGATGCCTTTGTTCTCATGCAGTTTGCAGAACAAACGCTTAAGTTGGGGGTTATTACTCCCATGATGATGCTGTCGAGTATTCTCATGATTTTCTTGACCAGTCCGTCACTAGCTTGGATTGTGGCTTTTTCCGTTCCTTTTCTAGCTGTTGTAGTTATTTATGTTGCAGTTAAAACGCGTCCCTTATCTGAGAAACAACAAAAAACACTGGACAAGATTAACCAATATGTCCGTGAAAATTTGATGGGTTTGCGTGTTATTCGTGCCTTTGCTCGTGAGGACTTCCAAGAAAATCGTTTCGAAGAAAAAAATGCCATCTATGCGGATAATTCCAATCGTTTGTTCAAATTGACTGGTTTGACGGAGCCACTTTTTGTGCAAATTATTATCGCTATGATTGTGGCTATCGTTTGGTTTGCCCTTGACCCCCTCAAGCAGGGAAGTCTGCAGATTGGGGATTTGGTAGCTTTTATCGAGTATAGTTTCCATGCCCTCTTATCCTTCCTCTTCTTGTCAAACCTCTTCACCATGTATCCTAGAACTGCTGTATCCAGTGAGCGTTTGAAGGAAATCATGGATATGCCCATTTCCATTGATCCAAATGAGGATGGAGTTCAAGAGACTGAAACTCATGGTTATCTAGAATTTGATAATGTAACCTTTGCCTATCCTGGAGAAACAGAGAGTCCTGTTTTGCATAACATTTCCTTTACTGCTAAACCAGGAGAAACCATTGCTTTTATCGGTTCAACTGGGTCAGGGAAGTCGACCCTGGTTCAATTGATTCCACGTTTCTATGATGTTACTCTGGGGAAAATTAAGGTCGATGGTGTAGATGTTCGAGATTACCGACTCAAATCACTCCGCCAGAAGATTGGTTTTATTCCACAGAAGGCCTTGCTCTTTACAGGAACAATCGCAGATAATCTCCGTTACGGAAAGGAGGACGCCAGTCATGAGGATTTGCATCAAGCAGCTGATGTAGCCCAAGCTAAAGACTTTATCGAAAGTCGAGAAGAAGGTTTTGCAACTCATCTGGCTGAAGGGGGAAGCAATCTATCAGGTGGTCAAAAGCAACGCTTGTCGATTGCCCGCGCAGTCATCAAGGGACCAGATATCTACATCTTTGATGATTCATTCTCAGCCTTGGATTACCGTACAGATGCAATCTTGCGTCGCCGTCTCAAGGAAGTGACGCAAGATGCTACGGTATTGATTGTTGCGCAACGTGTTGGAACCATCATGGATGCTGACCAGATTATCGTCCTTGATAAGGGGGAAATCGTTGGTCGTGGCCGCCATGAGGAACTGATGGAAACTAATGACATCTATCGAGAAATTGCTGAGTCGCAGTTGAAAAATGCATCTCTGACAGAAGAATAGGAGGTAAAGGATGAAACAACAATCTAGTCTAGCTCGTCTATGGAGCTATTTAAAAGCCTACCGTTTCTCTGTTTTCTTTGCAGTTTTCTTGAAAATCATCAGCGTGATTATGAGTGTTATCGAGCCATTTGTGTTGGGGCTTGCCATCACAGAATTAACGAGCAATCTCCTTGCTATGGCAAATGGTGTTGCAGGAGCAGGGATCAATACCTCTTATATTGCAGTGATTCTGGTTATCTATCTCTTACGTGGGCTTTTTTATGAGTTGGGTTCATACTATTCAAACTACTTCATGACCAATGCCGTGCAGTCTATGATACAGGATTTGCGAAATGAAATGAGTAAAAAAATCAATCGCATCCCTGTGTCCTACTTTGACAAGCACCAGTTTGGAGATTTGTTAGGTCGTTTTACCAGTGATGTTGAGACTGTTTCGAACGCTCTCCAACAATCTTTCTTACAGATTGTCAATGCAGTCTTTACCATTCTTTTTGTGATGGGAATGGTTCTCTATCTAAATCTTCAGTTGGCTATCATTGTTATCTTGTCCATTCCGATTACTTATTTTGGTGCTAAAACGATTCTGAATCGTTCGCAGTCCTACTTTAAACAGCAGGCAGCTATCTTGGGACGTATGAATGGCTTTGTACAGGAAAACTTGACAGGTTTTAATGTTTTAAAACTTTTTGGACGTGAAGAAAACTCTCAAGAGAGATTTGAAAAGATTACAGATGAATTGCAACAAGTCGGATTCAAGGCTAGCTTTATTTCAGGTTTGATGATGCCTGTCCTTCACATAGTATCGGATTTAACCTACCTGATTGTTGCAGTATTAGGTGGATTGCAGGTTATTGCAGGTCGTTTGACCATCGGTAACATGCAGGCCTTTGTCCAATACGTCTGGCAAGTTAGCCAGCCTATTCAAAATATTACTCAACTAGCAGGGCAAATGCAAAGTGCTAAGTCTTCGCTAGACCGTGTCTTTGAAGTGTTAGATGAACAGGAAGAAGTCCAAGCTTTTGAAGTGAAAGAACTGGCACCTTTGACTGGGCAAGTCAGCTTCAAGAATGTTGATTTCCAATATGTAGAAAATAAACCATTGATTCGTAACTTCAATCTAGATGTTGAACCTGGAGAGATGGTAGCCATCGTAGGACCAACTGGAGCAGGCAAAACCACCTTGATCAACCTTCTCATGCGTTTTTACGATGTTACAGCTGGTGCCATTTTAGTGGATGGACAAGATATTCGAGACTTGTCTCGTCAGGACTATCGTCGTCAGTTTGGGATGGTTCTACAGGATGCCTGGCTCTATGAAGGCAGTATCAAGGAAAATCTTCGTTTTGGGAATCTTGAGGCAACTGATGAGGAAATCGTCGAAGCCGCTAAGGCTGCCAATGTTGACCACTTTATCCGCACCCTCCCTGGTGGCTATAACATGGAAATGAACCAAGAGTCAAGTAATATTTCTCTTGGACAGAAACAGTTGTTGACGATCGCTCGTGCACTCTTGGCAGATCCTAAAATCTTAATTTTGGACGAAGCAACCTCATCAGTCGATACTCGTCTAGAACTCTTGATTCAAAAGGCTATGAAACGTTTGATGAAGGGAAGAACAAGTTTTGTCATTGCCCATCGACTTTCTACGATTCAGGAAGCTGATAAGATTTTGGTACTTAAAGATGGACAGATAATCGAACAGGGAAATCATGAAAGTCTTTTGGCTGCGAAAGGTTTCTATTATGACCTTTATCAAAGCCAATTCTCTAATAAAAACAGTGAAAATAGCTAGAATACATAGCCATTCATTTTCTTAAATTATCAGTCAATTAGAACTTTTCTCAGATAGTACACTTTCCTTGCTATCATTTTCTGGGAGTAGTATACTTGTATTATAACCACTGATAAAGTGGCTATGAAAAAATGAAAAGAGGTAAGAAACATGGTTGAATTAAAAAAAGAAGCAGTAAAAGATGTAACAACATTATCTAAATCAGCGCCTGAAGCGCTAGCAAAAACAAAGGAAGTGCTTAACCAAGCCGTAGCAGACTTGTATGTAGCACATATCGCTCTTCATCAAGTACACTGGTACATGCGTGGACGTGGTTTTATGGTATGGCATCCTAAGATGGATGAATACATGGATAGTCTAGATGCTTACCTAGATGAAATCAGCGAACGCTTGATTACACTCGGTGGGAAACCATACTCTACTTTGACAGAATTCCTTCAACACAGTGAAATCGAAGAAGAAGTTGGAGAGTTCCGCAATGTCGAAGAAAGCTTGGAACGTGTCCTTGAGATTTATCGTTACCTTATCACTCTTTTCCAAAAAGCATTGGATGTAACAGATGAAGAAAGTGATGATGTAACCAATGATATCTTCGTTGGTGCTAAAGCTGACCTTGAAAAAACTGTCTGGATGCTTGCAGCAGAATTAGGACAAGCACCTGGTTTGTAAGATACATTATTTTTCTAAAAATCCGTAGAAGTTTTCTACGGATTTTTTCTATTCTGGAGGGCATTCCAAAACAGTCTTTTTTGAAGATTTTTGATAAAATAGAACTATCAATGAAAAGGATGAAAGCATGACAAAAAAAATCGTAGCCATCTGGGCTCAAGATGAAAAGGGTGTAATCGGAAAAGAGGATCGCTTGCCATGGCATTTGCCTGCAGAGTTAAAGCATTTTAAAGAAACAACCTTGAATCATGCCATTTTAATGGGACGTGTAACCTTTGATGGAATGGGACGACGTTTGCTTCCAGGACGTGAGACCTTGATTTTGACACGCAATCCCGAAGAGTCAATTGAGGGGGCTCTGGTTTTCCAAAATGTTGAGGATGTTTTAGACTGGTATCAAAACCAGGATAAAAATCTCTATATCCTTGGTGGCAAACAGGTTTTTCAGCTTTTTGAACCTTATCTTGATGAGATTATTGTGACACAAATTCATGCTCAAGTTGAAGGGGATACTTATTTCCCGGAAGATTTTGACTTGACTGTTTTTGAGACTATTGCAAGCAAATCTTATAGCAAAGATGAGAAAAATGCCTATGATTTTACCATCGAATATAGAAAGAGAAAGGAAGTCTAATGGAGCGTAGTATTTTTGGATTTTTTACAGCTCTTTTGTGTGCTGTCTGTTTTGTAGCTGGAACACACGCTTTTCGTAAAAAGCGCTTTGGACTTGCTACTCTACTTTGGCTTAATGCCTTTACAAACTTGGTGAATAGCATTCATGCTTTTTATATGACCTTATTTTAGAGAGAATGAATAATTAGAACGGAAGGGAATCATGCCTACAAATAGGAAAAATGATATGATGGTTTATTGCTCATTTTGTGGCAAAAGCCAAGAAGAAGTTAAAAAAATAATCGCTGGGAACAATGCCTTTATCTGTAATGAATGTGTAGAGTTGGCCCAGGAAATCATTCGTGAGGAGTTGGCTGAGGAAGTCTTAGCGGACTTGTCTGAGGTACCAAAACCAATTGAACTCCTAAACATCTTGAACCACTATGTGATTGGTCAAGATCGTGCTAAACGTGCTCTGGCAGTGGCTGTATATAACCACTACAAACGCATCAATTTCCATGACACTCGTGAAGATAGTGAAGATGTTGATTTGCAAAAGTCAAACATTCTAATGATTGGCCCAACTGGCTCAGGGAAAACTTTCCTTGCTCAAACTCTTGCTAAAAGTTTGAATGTGCCATTTGCTATTGCGGATGCAACAGCTCTTACCGAGGCTGGCTATGTGGGTGAGGACGTTGAAAATATCCTCCTCAAACTCTTGCAGGCAGCTGACTTTAACATTGAGCGTGCAGAACGTGGGATTATCTATGTCGATGAGATTGACAAGATTGCCAAGAAGAGTGAGAATGTTTCTATCACACGTGATGTTTCTGGTGAAGGGGTCCAACAAGCCCTCCTCAAGATTATCGAAGGAACTGTAGCTAGCGTGCCCCCTCAAGGTGGACGTAAACATCCACAACAAGAAATGATTCAAGTGGACACTAAGAACATCCTCTTCATCGTGGGTGGTGCCTTCGATGGAATCGAAGAAATTGTCAAGCAGCGTTTGGGTGAAAAAGTCATTGGTTTCGGACAAAACAACAAGGCCATTGACGAAAATAGCTCATACATGCAAGAAATCATCGCAGAAGATATTCAAAAATTCGGAATTATTCCTGAGTTGATTGGACGCTTGCCTGTCTTTGCAGCCCTAGAGCAGTTGACCGTAGATGATTTGGTTCGTATTTTGAAAGAACCAAGAAATGCCTTGGTCAAACAATACCAGACCTTGCTTTCATATGACGATGTTGAGCTTGAATTTGACGATGAAGCCCTTCAAGAGATTGCTAATAAAGCTATTGAACGCAAAACTGGTGCGCGTGGTCTTCGCTCAATCATCGAAGAAACCATGCTAGACGTTATGTTTGAAGTTCCAAGTCAAGAAAATGTGAAAACAGTTCGTATCACAAAAGAAGCAGTTAATGGAACAGCTAAGCCAATCCTAGAGACAGCCTAGAGGTGACCATGGAAATCAATACACACAATGCTGAGATTTTGCTGAGTGCAGCCAACAAGTCCCACTATCCGCAGGATGAACTTCCCGAGATTGCTCTTGCAGGTCGCTCAAATGTTGGTAAATCTAGTTTTATCAATACTATGCTCAATCGTAAAAATCTAGCTCGTACCTCTGGAAAACCAGGAAAAACACAACTGCTTAATTTCTTTAATATTGATGATAAGATGCGTTTTGTAGATGTACCTGGTTATGGTTATGCCCGCGTCTCCAAAAAAGAACGCGAAAAATGGGGACGCATGATTGAGGAATACTTGACTACTCGTGAAAATCTTCGAGCAGTTGTCAGTCTCGTTGATCTTCGTCATGATCCGTCAGCAGATGATGTACAAATGTATGAATTTCTTAAGTATTATGAGATTCCTGTCATCATTGTGGCGACCAAGGCTGACAAGATTCCGCGTGGGAAATGGAACAAGCACGAATCAGCTATTAAAAAGAAATTAAACTTTGATCCAAGTGATGATTTTATCCTCTTTTCATCCGTAACAAAAGCAGGAATGGACCAAGCTTGGGATGCTATTTTAGAGAAATTGTGAGGAATACAGATGGCAAAAACAATTCATACAGATAAAGCTCCAAAGGCAATCGGGCCTTACGTTCAAGGAAAAATTGTTGGCAACCTTTTGTTTGCTAGCGGTCAAGTTCCTCTATCTCCTGAAACTGGAGAAATCGTAGGAGAAACGATTCAAGAACAGACAGAACAAGTCTTGAAAAACATTGGAGCGATTTTAGCAGAAGCGGGAACAGATTTTGACCATGTGGTGAAAACAACTTGCTTCTTAAGCGATATGAACGACTTTGTACCTTTTAACGAGGTTTACCAAACAGCCTTTAATAAGGAATTTCCAGCTCGTTCAGCTGTGGAAGTAGCTCGTCTTCCTCGCGATGTAAAAGTCGAAATTGAAGTCATCGCAGAGATTGGATAAGCGAGTTGAAGTTTGGTTCTTCCAAACTTCTTTTGATATAAGGAGATTATGATGACAATGAAACAACTTCACCTAGTGATTGTAACAGGGATGAGTGGTGCAGGGAAAACGGTAGCCATTCAATCTTTTGAAGATTTAGGATATTTCACCATCGATAATATGCCACCTGCCCTCTTGCCAAAGTTTTTACAGTTGGTAGAGACCAAGGATGATGACCACAAGTTAGCCCTAGTGGTGGACATGCGTAGTCGTTCTTTCTTTTCAGAGATTCAGGCAGTCTTGGATGAATTGGAAAATCAAGATGATTTGGATTTCAAAATCCTCTTTTTGGATGCAGCTGATAAGGAATTGGTGGCGCGCTATAAGGAAACCAGAAGAAGCCATCCTCTTGCGGCAGACGGTCGTATCTTAGATGGAATCAAGTTGGAACGAGAGCTCTTGGCTCCTTTGAAAAACATGAGTCAAAACGTGGTAGATACGACAGAGTTAACACCTCGTGAACTCCGTAAGACCATTGCAGAGCAATTTTCGGACCAAGAACAAACGCAATCTTTCCGTATTGAGGTGATGTCCTTTGGCTTTAAATACGGAATTCCAATTGATGCCGATTTAGTATTTGATGTGCGTTTCTTGCCAAACCCTTACTATCTTCCAGAACTTCGTAACCAGACAGGTGAAGACCAGGCAGTTTATGACTATGTCATGAATCATAAGGAATCTGAAGATTTTTATCGTCATTTGTTAGCCTTGATTGAACCAATCCTGCCTGGCTACAAAAAAGAGGGCAAGTCTGTTTTAACCATTGCAGTAGGTTGTACAGGTGGACAACACCGAAGTGTTGCCTTTGCTAAACGACTGGCGAATGATTTGTCTAAGAATTGGCCTGTAAATGAAAGTCATCGTGATAAAGACCGAAGAAAGGAAACGGTAAACCGTTCATGAGAAAACCCAAAATTACGGTGATCGGTGGAGGAACTGGAATCCCTGTTATTTTAAAAAGTTTGCGAGAAAGAGATGTCGACATTGCAGCCATTGTAACTGTTGCTGATGATGGCGGTTCTTCAGGTGAACTGCGTAAAAATATGCAGCAATTAACACCACCTGGGGATTTGCGGAATGTTCTTGTGGCCATGTCAGACATGCCAAAATTCTATGAGAAGGTTTTTCAATACCGCTTCTCTGAAGATGCAGGTGCTTTTGCTGGACATCCTCTGGGGAATATTCTCATAGCAGGACTTTCTGAAATGCAGGGTTCAACCTACAATGCCATGCAATTACTGAGTAAATTTTTCCATACGACAGGCAAAATTTTCCCATCAAGTGACCATCCTTTGACACTCCATGCGGTCTTCAAAGATGGATCAGAAGTAGCTGGGGAAAGTCATATCGCTGATCATCCAGGAATGATTGACCATGTCTATGTTACCAACACACTGGATGATGAAAAGCCACAGGCAAGTCGTCGAGTCGTCAATACGATTCTTGAGAGTGATATGATTGTCTTGGGACCAGGTTCCCTCTTTACTTCGATTTTGCCGAATATCGTTATTGAAGAAATTGGTCAGGCGCTTCTGGAAACCAAGGCTGAAATTGCCTATGTCTGCAACATTATGACCCAGCGAGGAGAGACTGAGCATTTCTCAGATAGTGATCACGTAGAAGTTTTGCATAGCCATTTGGGTCGTCCATTTATCGATACAGTCCTTGTGAATATCGAAAAGGTTCCGAGGGACTATATGGATACCAACCGTTTTGATGAATATTTGGTGCAGGTTGAGCATGATTTTGAAGGTTTGCGTCAGCAAGTCCCACGTGTCATTTCATCCAACTTTCTACGTTTGGAAAATGGGGGAGCCTTTCACGATGGTGATTTAATCGTAGATGAGCTCATGCGTATCATACAGGTGAGAAAATGAGTTTTACAGTAGCAGTAAAAGAAGAAATTTTAAGTCAGCATCACCTGAGTCGTCATGAATTATCCGCTATTATCAAGATGTCGGGTAGTATTGGTTTATCGAGCTCTGGTTTGACCTTGTCCGTCATTACAGAAAATGCTAAGTTGGCCCGTCATCTCTATGAATCTTTCTTACATTTTTATGGGATCAAGTCTGAGATTCGTCACCACCAGAGAAGCAATCTTCGAAAAAATCGTGTCTATACTGTTTTTACAGATGAGCGTGTTCAAGAACTGTTAGCGGATTTACGCTTAGCAGATTCTTTCTTTGGCCTGGAAACAGGGATCGATCCAGATATTTTAGGAGACGAGGAAGCCGGTCGTGCCTATCTCTGTGGTGCATTCTTAGCCAATGGAAGTATCAGAGATCCCGAGTCAGGCAAGTATCAGTTAGAGATTAGTTCGGTTTATGTAGACCACGCTCAAGGGCTTGCTTCGCTTTTACAGCAGTTCTTGTTAGATGCTAAGGTTATCGAACGAAAAAAAGGTGCGGTGACCTATCTTCAGCGAGCAGAAGATATTATGGATTTCCTAATATTAGTCGGAGCCATGCAGGCACGTGATACTTTTGAAGGTGTCAAGATTCTCCGAGAAACTCGTAATGACCTCAATCGTGCCAATAATGCAGAGACAGCCAATATCGCTCGGACAGTTTCAGCAAGTATGAAGACCATCAACAGTATCAGTAAAATCATTGATACTGTTGGACTAGATAGCTTACCAGTCGATTTGCAGGAAGTAGCGCATTTGCGTATCCAACATCCAGATTATTCTATCCAGCAATTGGCAGACAGTTTGACAAACCCTCTCACCAAAAGTGGTGTCAATCATAGACTGAGAAAGATCAATAAAATTGCAGATGAACTCTAAAACCACGAATCCTAGGATTCGTGGTTTTTTTCTTATAGACTTGTAGAGTGTTTTGGTTGTACTTTTTGTTGAGGGTCAATGTAGTTAATGGCATTGTTGACAGCAGTAGGTGCTTCGCCAAGACCTGTCGCAATCAGGTCAATCTTACCTTCGTAGTAGCAGCAGTCGCCGATAGCGTAAATTCCAGCCTGGCTTGATTCTTGCTTACTATTGACGATAATCTTATGACGATTTAGTTCTAATCCCCAATTTTTAAGATTACCAACTGATGATTTGAAGCCATAGTTGACAAAGAGGTGGTCCAGTTCAAGGCTTTCGGTCTCATCGGATTTAACTTTTGTGATTTCAAGTTTGTCAAGAGTTCGACCATCTCCAAGAAGTTGACTTGGCACAAATGGTGTTTTGATAGTCACAGATGATTCTTGAAGAGCTTGTACACTATGCTCGAGGGCACGGAAGTTGTCTCGACGGTGAACCAGAGTAGTAGGAGCAATCTTTTCAAAAGCTAGGGCCCAGTCCACAGCAGAGTCTCCACCACCCAAGATGGTTACTTTCTTGCCAGCATATTGTTGAATATTAGAAACGTGATAATGGATATTTTCATAACCGTCAACACCATCTAATTCAAGTGGACGTGGTTTAAAAGCTCCTCCACCCATAGCGATAATGACAGCTTTGCTACTATGAGTGCCTTTAGTAGTTGTAATCTTAAAAACATCATTTTCTTTTTCAATTTCAAGAACAGTTTCATTGAGGTGTGCTGGTGTATCAAATCCTTTTAATTGTTCCAACAAGCGATTTGTTAGTTCTTCACCAGTGAGATTCGGGAAACCTGGAACATCAAGAATTTGTTTCTCAGGATAAAGGATGGCAGGTTGGCCACCTAATTGAGGAAGAGAGTCAATGATTTGTACTTTAGCTTGACGTAAATTTGCATAAAAGGCTGCGAAAAGACCAACTGGGCCACCTCCTACGATGGTAATATCATATAGTTCAGACATGGTTTCTCCTTATTTCATGTTTATCATTTTATTCTATCATATTTTCTACTAATTTAAAATGAGGTAGGGGGGAGAAAATTTCTATTAAAAATGGTATAATGAAGAGAAGCATTTTTGGAGAGGGGACATAGGATGAATTTTCAGCAATTATCTAATCTTCAATACTGGTCTAGTTTATTTTCCAGTCCTTGGAGTATTGCGATAAATGTGATTGATATTCTAATCGTTGCTTATATCTTATATCAATTTACAAAATCAATTGCAGGAACCAAGATTATGATCCTGGTTCGAGGCGTTTTAGTTTTTATCTTAGCTCAGATTGCGGCTAATTTTTTGGGCTTGACGACTATTTCCTGGTTGATTAATCAATTGATTACCTATGGAGTTATTGCAGCGGTTGTTATCTTTTCTCCAGAAATTCGGACAGGCTTGGAACGATTAGGTCGAGCTACGGACTTTTTTTCAAATACTCCTATGAGTTCAGAAGAACAGATGGTTCAGGCTTTTGTCAAATCGGTTGAGTATATGAGTCCGCGGAAAATTGGAGTCCTGGTTGCGGTTGAACGTGTAAGAACCTTGCAGGAGTATATCGTTACCGGAATTCCTTTGGATGCGAAGATCTCCGCTGAGTTATTGATTAATATCTTTATCCCTAATACTCCACTCCATGATGGTGCAGTCATTATCAGTGGAGAAAGAATTGCAGTAACCTCTGCCTATCTACCATTGACTGAAAATACAGGTATTTCTAAAGAGTTCGGAACTCGTCACCGTGCAGCCATTGGTTTATCCGAAGTTTCAGATGCCCTTACTTTTGTTGTATCAGAAGAAACCGGTGGTATTTCTATCACCTACAACGGTGTCTTCAAACATGATTTAAGTTTGGAAGAATTCGAGGAAGAATTACGTCGTATATTGATACCTAAGGATGTACAAGAGCCAAGCTTTAAAGAGCGCCTATTAGGAGGGTGGAAAAATGAAAAGAAATAGTCTTTATATCATCTCCTCACTCCTCTTTGCATGTATCCTATTTATCTATGCAACATCAATCAATTATCAAAACAATACAAATGCCAGACAAACTAGAACTGAAACCTATACCAATACGGTCGTTAATGTACCGATTGATATTCAGTATGATAGTGAACGATATTTTATTAGTGGCTTTAGCTCAGAAGTAACGGTGTTTTTGACGGGTTCAAATCGGGTCACCTTGGCTAGTGAGATGCAGGAGAGCACTCGTAAATTTAAAGTGACTGCTGATTTGACGCAAGCTACAGAAGGAACGATTGAAGTTCCTTTGAACATTGAAAATCTTCCAAGTGGTTTGACAGCTGTTGCAGCACCACAAAAAATCACAGTCAAAATTGGTAAGAAGGTCACTAGGGATAATGTACCAGTGGTTCCTCAAATCGATTCTAGTCAAATTGATGAGCGTATTATCATCGAACGTGTTACTGTTTCTGATGAGAAAGTTTCAGTGACCAGTGACGCAGATACTTTATCTAAGATTGATAGAATTGTAGCAGTTTTACCAACGAGTGAACAGATTTCAGGAAACTATTCTGGATCCGTTCCCTTGCAAGCTGTGGATAAAAATGGATCTGTCTTACCAACAGTTATCACACCTTTTGAAACGACTATGAAAGTCTCAACCAAAACTGTCAGAACAACAAGTGGCACAACTACAACAAGTAATACTTCGTCTACTGAAAACTCTTCAACGACATCAGCAGAGACGAAGCCAGAATCTTAAATTTAAAAAAACTAGAAAAGGAATGTTAAAATGGGTAAATATTTTGGAACGGATGGAGTCCGCGGAGAAGCAAACGTAGAATTAACGCCAGAATTGGCCTTTAAATTGGGACGTTTCGGAGGATATGTCCTCAGTCAACATGCGACAGAAGCGCCTAAAGTTTTCGTAGGACGTGATACACGTATTTCAGGTCAAATGTTAGAATCAGCTCTCATTGCAGGTCTTCTTTCAGTTGGAATTCACGTTTATAAGCTTGGTGTTCTTGCAACACCAGCAGTAGCATACTTGGTTAAAACTGAGGGAGCAAGTGCCGGTGTCATGATCTCAGCTAGTCACAACCCAGCTCTTGATAACGGAATTAAATTCTTTGGTGGTGATGGCTTTAAACTTGACGATGACAAGGAAGCTGAAATCGAAGCCTTGCTTGATGCGAGTGAAGATACTCTTCCACGTCCAAGCGCTGAAGGTTTAGGGACTGTAGTTGATTATCCAGAAGGGTTGCGCAAGTATGAAGCTTATCTTGTTTCAACTGGAACAGCTCTTGAAGGAATGAAGGTAGCATTGGATACTGCAAATGGCGCTGCATCAACAAGTGCTCGACAAATTTTTGCAGATTTGGGTGCTCAATTAACGGTTATCGGAGAAACTCCAGATGGACTGAACATCAACTTGAACGTTGGTTCAACTCATCCAGAATCCTTGCAAGAACTTGTGAAAGAAAGCGGATCAGCTATTGGTTTGGCCTTTGATGGTGATAGCGACCGTTTGATTGCTGTTGATGAAAATGGTGAAATTGTCGATGGTGACAAGATTATGTATATCATCGGGAAATACCTTTCTGAGAAAGGTCAATTGGCTCAAAATACGATTGTGACAACAGTTATGTCCAACCTTGGTTTCCATAAAGCCTTGGACCGTGAAGGAATCAATAAAGCAATCACTGCTGTTGGAGACCGCTATGTAGTTGAAGAAATGAGAAAATCTGGCTACAATCTAGGCGGAGAACAATCAGGTCATGTTATTTTGATGGACTATAACACAACTGGTGATGGTCAGTTGTCAGCAGTTCAATTGACGAAGATTATGCAAGAATCAGGTAAGAGCTTGTCTCAGTTGGCTTCAGAGGTAACGATTTATCCTCAAAAATTGGTCAATATCCGTGTGGAAAATGCCATGAAAGAAAAAGCTATGGAAGTGCCAGCTATCAAGGCAATTATCGATAAGATGGAAGAAGAGATGGCTGGTAACGGTCGCATTCTCGTTCGCCCAAGTGGAACAGAACCACTCTTGCGTGTCATGGCCGAAGCACCAACAACTGAAGAAGTAGACTATTATGTGGATACTATTGCTGAAGTTGTGAAAGCAGAGATTGGTATTTAGGAAAGTTAGCAGAAAATAAGAAAATATGTTACAATATCAAAGTAAATTGTAACCATGGAGAATATGATGAATTTAAAACGTGAACAAGAATTTGTTAGTCAGTATCACTTTGATGCACGTAACTTTGAATGGGAAAATGAGAACGGAATTCCTGAAACAAAAGTCGATGTGAATTTTCAACTATTACAACACGACCAAGAAAATCAAGTGACCTCTCTCGTAGTTGTTTTGAGCTTTATGATTGTCTTTGATAAATTTGTTATCAGTGGAACCATCTCTCAAGTCAACCACGTTGAAGGTCGTATCGTAGATCAACCAAGTGATTTTAGTCAAGAAGAAGTTGAGACACTTGCTCGTCCTTCTTTGGATATGCTAAACCGTTTGACTTACGAAGTGACGGAAATCGCATTAGATTTACCAGGTATTAATTTGGAGTTTTAAAAATGAAATTAGCGGTCATAACAGACTCATCTGCTTTTCTACAAGCGGAAACCTTGCGGAAAGAAGATTTATTTGTGCTAGACATTCCTGTGAATATCGATGGACAGGAGTATGTTGAAGGTGTAAATCTAACCGCTCAAGAATTTTATGAAAAAATGGCTCGTTCAGCTGAACTACCGAAAACAAGTCAGCCAAGTATTGCTAAGTTAGATGAAATTTTGTCATCCTTGAAAGAAAAAGGCTATACTCATGTTTTGGGACTCTTCCTTTCTTCTGGGATCTCAGGATTTCACCAGAATATCCAGTATATGACGGATGAGTTCGCAGGATTAACGATTGCTTTTCCTGATACTCGAATCACAAGTGCTCCACTAGGTTTTATGGTGGAAAGTGTTTTCCAGTGGGTTGAGCAAGGAGATGACTTCGAGTCTATCTTAGAGAAGGTAACTGAACAGATTGAACATACTTCTGCCTTTATCATGGTGGATGATCTTGATCATCTGGTGAAGGGTGGTCGTTTATCAAATGGCGCAGCTATTTTAGGAAACCTTCTTAGTATTAAACCAATCTTATATTTCAATGACCAAGGTGTTATCGAAGTTTATGAGAAGGTCCGTACAGAGAAGAAAGCAACAAAACGTCTGGTTGAAATTGTCAAAGAAGCAACCAGTAACGGTAACTACCGGATTACAGTGATTCATGGGAATGCCCCTCAAAAAGCAGCAGATTTGCGCCAGCTTTTGATAGATGGTGGTGTAGCTACAGATATTTCAATTGCAACCTTCGGTAGTGTTATTGGAACTCACCTAGGCGAAGGAAGTATTGCTATAGGTTATACACCAATCGTCTAGATTGTTCTTACAGGCTTTGTATCTTAGACAGGAGTAGAGATGAGTATTCGAGTGATTATTGCTGGTTTTAAGGGGAGAATGGGCCAAGCAGCTTGTCAGATGGTTTTGTCTGATCCTGAATTGAAACTAGTAGCCGTTTTGGATCCTTTTGAGTCTGCATCTGACTGGCAAGGAATTCCAGTATTCAATGATAAGAATGACTTGGCAGGTTTTGAGGCAGATGTTTGGGTGGACTTTACAACACCAGCTGTTGCCTATGAAAATACACGTTTTGCTCTTGAAAATGGCTTTGCTCCAGTAGTTGGAACAACAGGCTTTACCAGTCAGGAAATCGAAGAATTAAAAGAATTGTCTCGTTCCAAAAACTTGGGTGGCTTAATTGCTCCTAACTTTGCCTTGGGTGCAGTCTTACTCATGCAATTTGCGGCACAAGCAGCTAAATACTTTCCAAATGTGGAGATTATTGAGCTTCACCATGACAAGAAAAAGGATGCTCCAAGTGGAACAGCTATTAAAACAGCTGAGTTGATGGCACAAGTTCGTGAGTCTATTCAACAAGGGGCTAGTGATGAGGAAGAACTCATTGCTGGTGCACGTGGTGCCAACTTTGATGGCATGCGTATCCATTCGGTTCGTTTACCAGGATTGGTAGCCCATCAGGAAGTCATTTTTGGAAATCAGGGAGAAGGATTGACCCTGCGTCATGACTCCTATGATCGTAGCTCTTTCATGACAGGAGTGAATTTGGGAATCAAAGAAGTTGTCAAGCGTCATGAGCTTGTCTATGGATTAGAACACTTATTATGAGATTAACAAAAATGCCTTCTGAATTTCAGAAGGCTTTACCAGTATTAGAAAAAATTAAAGAAGCAGGATTTGAGGCTTATTTTGTGGGGGGCTCTGTTAGGGATGCCCTTCTCAATCGCCCCATCCATGATGTGGATATCGCGACTTCTTCTTATCCTGAAGAAACTAAGCAGATTTTCCCCCGAACAGCCGATATTGGCATTGAGCATGGAACCGTCTTAGTTTTAGATGGAGATGAAGAGTACGAAGTAACCACTTTTCGGACGGAAGATGTCTATGTAGATTATCGTAGACCAAGCGCGGTTTCTTTTGTGCGTTCTCTGAAAGAAGATCTCAAACGTCGTGATTTTACAGTCAATGCCTTTGCTTTAGACGAGACAGGGGAAATCGTTGATTTATTTGACGGGCTCAAAGATCTAGAAAATCAAGTTTTGCGAGCAGTTGGAGTTGCCAGTGAGCGTTTCAACGAAGATGCTCTCCGCATCATGCGTGGCTTTCGTTTCCAAGCCAGTCTAGGTTTTGAACTTGAATCAGCAACCTTTAAAGCCATGAGGACCTTAACGCCACTTTTAGAAAAAATCTCTGTGGAGCGCACCTTTGTCGAGTTTGATAAGCTTCTACTAGCTCCTCATTGGCGAGTAGGTTTATCTTCTATGATTGAGAGCCAAGCTTATAATTATCTTCCCGATATGGCAAATAGTCGGGAAAAACTCCAAAGATTGTTTGATTTAGAAAATGATTTTACTTTTGAATCTTCTGAACAAGCTTGGGCAGCACTTTTATGGGTTTTAAAAGTCGAAGATGCTCAACAATTTTTGAAACATTGGAAGACTTCACGCCAATTTGCCAAACAGGTACAGGATTTGCTGTCTATTTTGGCTCTTCGAGAAGAAGGGGGACTCGGTAAGCGTGATTGTTACCGTTTTGATTTGGACTTGCTTCTACAGGCTGAAAATCTTCGCAGAGCTCAAGGGAAGGAAGTCAATCCACAAGCAATCACAGAAACCTACGAGAGCTTGACCATACATGATAAGAAAGAGATGCAAATCAATGGTGGTATTCTCATCAAAGAGTATGGCTATCAGCCAGGTCCTGAATTGGGAGATGCTTTAGAGAAAATTGAATATGCTATTGTCGATGGAGAGTTAGAAAATGACCGTCAAGCCATCCATGATTACCTAAGGGAGAAAAAATGAGCGATTTTATTGTTGAAAAACTAAGCAAATCCGTTGGTGACAAGACAGTCTTTAAAGATATTTCCTTTATCATCCATGACTTAGATCGTATCGGTCTTATTGGGGTCAATGGAACTGGGAAAACAACCCTTTTAGATGTGCTTGCAGGTGTTTCAGGTTTTGATGGCGATGTTAGTCCTTTTTCAGCAAAGAGTGATTATAAGATTGGCTACCTGACTCAGGATCCGGATTTTGATGATAGCAAGACTGTCTTGGATACTGTCCTATCAAGTGATTTGAAAGAAATCCAGCTGATTCGTGAGTATGAACTCCTAATGCTCAACTACAGTGAGGACAAGCAGGCGCGTCTAGAACGGGTCATGGCGGAGATGGATTCTCTCCAGGCTTGGGAAATTGAAAGTCAGGTCAAGACCGTTCTCAGTAAACTGGGGATTCAGGACTTATCAACTCCTGTTGGAGCCTTGTCGGGTGGTCTTCGTAGACGGGTTCAATTGGCGCAAGTGCTTTTAGGAAATCATGATCTCTTGCTTCTTGATGAGCCAACCAACCATCTGGATATAGCGACCATCGAGTGGCTAACACTTTTCTTGAAGAATTCCAAGAAGACCGTCCTCTTCATCACCCACGATCGTTATTTCCTGGATGCTCTTTCTACGCGAATTTTTGAATTGGATAGAGGTGGATTAACAGAGTATCAAGGGAACTATCAAGATTATGTTCGCCTCAAAGCTGAGCAGGATGAGCGCGATGCAGCTCTCCTTCACAAAAAGGAACAACTTTATAAGCAGGAATTAGCCTGGATGCGCAGACAACCGCAAGCGCGTGCAACTAAGCAACAGGCTCGTATCAATCGTTTTCACGATTTGAAAAAGGAAGTTTCAGATACCAGTGTTGAGACAGACTTGACCATGAATTTTGAAACCAGCCGTATCGGTAAAAAGGTCATCGAGTTTAAGGATGTTTCATTTGCCTATGATGACAAACCGATATTGCAACAGTTTAACCTTTTGGTGCAAGCCAAAGATCGTATCGGAATCGTTGGGGATAATGGTGTTGGGAAGTCAACCCTCCTCAATCTCATTGCCGGTAGTCTTGAGCCGACTGAAGGACAAGTAATCATCGGTGAAACAGTACGTATCGCTTATTTCTCTCAACAAATCGAAGGTTTAGATGAAAGTAAGCGGGTTATCAATTACCTGCAGGAAGTGGCAGAAGAGGTTAAGACTAGCGGTGGCTCTACGACATCTATTGCTGAGTTACTAGAACAATTTCTCTTCCCTCGATCAACGCACGGTACCTTGATTGAGAAGCTGTCAGGTGGAGAGAAGAAGCGTCTGTACCTCCTCAAATTACTCCTTGAAAAACCCAATGTGCTTCTCTTGGATGAACCAACAAATGACCTAGACATTGCGACCTTAACAGTTCTAGAAAATTTCTTACAAGGTTTTGCAGGACCAGTCTTGACAGTTAGTCATGACCGCTATTTCCTTGATAAGGTAGCAACTAAGATTCTTGCTTTTGAAGACGGGACCATCCGTCCTTTCTTTGGCCATTATACAGATTATCTAGATGAAAAAGCTTTTGAAGCAGAAGCAGTAACGCAAAGTCAAAAGGCTGACAAGGAAAAAGTGGTCAAAGTCCGTGAAGAAAAGAAACGCATGACCTACCAAGAAAAGCAGGAGTGGGCAAGCATTGAAGGCGATATTGAAGCCTTGGAAAATCGTATCTCTGCTATTGAAGAAGAAATGCAGGCCAACGGCTCTGACTTTGGGAAACTAGCGACTCTTCAGAAAGAATTAGACGAGAAGAATGAAGCCTTGCTGGAAAAATATGAACGCTATGAATATTTAAGTGAGTTGGCTTAATGGAAGAGAAAATCATCAAATGGAGCAGTAAGAAAATCATTTGGACTATTGTACTCTGCTTTGTAGAGTTAGCTTTTTTGCTTTGGATACTCTTTTTTATGATGACAAACCCCAAAGAAGCAGCTATTGAATTAGTAGCACTAAGACTCTTTGTCTTATTCTTAATCATCATTGTTGGATGGCTCTTGTATGAACAGATGCAGATTCTTCTATCAGATAAAGAGTATTTAAAATGTACAGCTCAAGGTTTTTCCTATAAGCCACATCCAAAGAAAGACTGGCAGTTTTATTCCTGGGGCCAGGTAGAAAAGTTGAGAATTAAGGGTGGTAGAAGTTCGAGGGATATTTACCAGATTGAAGTTTGTTTTTTTGACAAAGACCTTGTAAAAACGAAATCTCTATGGAATCGACTGCGAAGTAAATTTTCAAGTGCTAAACCTGCTGTCGACTTGATAATTCCGATTCATTTACTGGATGTTGACTTGCCAAAGAGAGTCTTTGAAACCATGTCTTACTTTGAGCGAGAGTGGCGCATCGAACAGAATCGCATGGGAAATCAAAGCTCTACAACCAAAAAGAAGATATGATTTCAATGAGCTAGTAAATAACCATCGTTAAAGAACGGATGAGAAGTCATGTACCAAGTGTCAAGGCTTCTTTCTATTTTGCTTTTTAAGGAATTATGGTATAATAGGGAGTAAAAACTTTAAAAGAAAGAAACGCTATGAACTTAAAAGATTACATTGCAAGTATTGAAAATTATCCGCAAGAAGGAATTACTTTCCGTGATATTAGCCCATTGATGGCAGATGGAAATGCCTACAGCTACGCTGTTCGTGAAATTGTTCAATACGCTACTAACAAAAAGATCGATATGATCGTAGGACCAGAAGCGCGTGGATTTATCGTTGGATGTCCAGTAGCTTTTGAGTTGGGAATTGGTTTTGCACCTGTACGTAAACCAGGGAAATTGCCACGAGAAGTGATTTCAGCTGACTACGAAAAAGAATATGGTGTTGATACTTTGACTATGCACGCAGATGCTATCAAACCAGGTCAACGTGTTCTAATTGTAGATGACCTCTTGGCAACAGGTGGTACTGTTAAGGCGACTATCGAAATGATTGAAAAATTAGGTGGTGTCGTAGCTGGTTGTGCCTTCTTGATTGAGCTTGACGAGCTAAAAGGTCGTGAGGCAATCGGAGATTACGATTATAAAGTTTTGATGCATTATTAATGAAAAACAGTCCCTAGGGCTGTTTTCTCTTCATCGGATATAAAAATAGGCTATATCTAGTTAGAGAAAAACTATAATTGAAAACTATATCTTCTTACAGTATAATAAAGGGAAGAAGTGTCATCAGCTGGATTATTCCATTTGATGACAGTCAGGTTACTTGAGTCCAATATGATACAGTAAGGAGATTTCTATGCCGATTCGAATTGATAAAAAATTACCAGCAGTTGAGATTTTACGAACGGAAAATATTTTCGTCATGGATGACCAGAGGGCGGCTCATCAGGATATTCGACCACTGAAAATTCTGATTTTAAACTTGATGCCACTGAAAATGGTTACAGAAACTCAGCTTTTACGCCATTTAGCCAATACTCCTTTGCAGTTAGATATTGAATTTTTATATATGGAAAGTCATCAGTCGAAAACAACTCGTTCTGAGCATATGAAGACTTTTTATAAGACCTTCTCAGAAGTTCAAGACCAGTATTTTGATGGCTTGATTATTACAGGTGCTCCAGTTGAACATCTCCCTTTTGAAGAAGTGGACTATTGGGAGGAATTTACTAAGGTTATCGATTGGTCTAAGACTCATGTCTTTTCAACCCTGTATATTTGCTGGGGGGCACAGGCAGGTCTATACTATCGCTATGGCGTAGATAAATACCAGATGGACCAGAAGCTTTCTGGGATTTATCCTCAAGATGTTTTGAAAGAAGGTCATCTCCTATTGAGAGGATTTGATGATTTATATGTATCCCCTCATTCTCGCCATACAGAAGTCCACAAAGAAGATATCCTGAATAAAACAAATCTAGAGATTTTAGCATCAGGAAAAGAGGTGGGAATCTCTATCCTTGCGAGTCGAGATTTGAGAGAAGTCTATAGCTTCGGGCATTTAGAGTATGATCGCGATACGCTTGCAAAGGAATATTTTAGAGATCTAGATGCTGGTTTAGATCCACATATACCAGAAAATTATTTCAAAAACGATGACATTCATGAACTCCCATGTATGCGGTGGAGTTCATCTGCAGCTCTCTTTTTCAGTAACTGGGTAAATTATGCAGTTTACCAAGAAACGCCGTTTGAGTGGAAGAGTGTGGAAGATGATGTGTCTCATTTTGGATATTTATAAGAGGAATTATGACATATTTAGATGCTTTCAAATCAGGAAACTTAGTGTTACCGAGTAACCTGCTCTTACATTACAATCAACTGTTCTCGTCAAGCGATGATTTCTTGGTTTGGCAATTCTTTTACCTACAGAATACAACGGCTTTAGGTGAATTGTCTCCAAGTCAGATTGCTGAAAAAATCGGTAAAAATGTCACTGAAGTCAATCAGGCTATTTCACGATTGACTGAGAAAGGGTTGCTTCAATACCGAACCATTGAACTTAATGGCGAAATAGAAGTAATCTTCGATGCAACTCTTGCCTTGGAGCGCCTAGACCAACTTTTTGAAAAACAAGCTCCAAACCAGGTCCAATCTGCTCCAAATGATTTAAAGAGCTTGGTAGATACTTTCCAACAGGAGCTAGGTCGTCTATTGAGCCCATTTGAAATTGAAGATTTGGAAAAGAGTTTGAAAGAAGACGGAACTAATGCGGATTTGATAAAAGAAGCCTTACGAGAAGCTGTTTTAAATGGAAAACCAAATTGGAAATATATCCAAGCTATCCTACGAAACTGGCGTCATGAAGGGATTAGGAGTGTAGCCCAGGTAGAAGCGAAGCGTCAAGAGAGAGAGGCAACAAACCCTCAAAATGTTCAGGTTTCATCAGATTTTAAAAATGCTATGGATCTATGGAAAGACTAATAATGAATAACAAAAAAACTTGCCTGCTTGGCAAGTTCTTTTATTTTTAATTAGCAAGTCCCCAAACACTTACAGAACGTTCAGCAACTGGGAAATCACCATATCCTTCAGCATCAATAGTTACTTGTTCAGAATGATTACCAAGTAAATCGACAAAGGTTCGGTCAGCCCATTCTGGACCAACAAACATGGTTTTGGAATTTTCTTGAGCATTTGAGATAAGGACAGCGAGAGGTGCTTGGCTGTCTACACCTGAACGGACCCAACCAATACAGTTAGGGTCATCAAAGTAGTCATCTTGTTCTCCATAAGCCAACTCTTTTCGGATAGTTAGCAAATGGTCAAGGACATCCTTGAAATCTTCTTGGGCATACTGACCAGAGATACCGTAATAGTCTCCGTAAAAGACACATGGTAGACCGTGTTCACGCAAAAGAATAAGAGCATAGGCTGCTGGTTTGAACCATTCTTCAACAGTAGATTCTAAAGCTTGTCCTCGTTGAGTATCATGGTTATCGACAAAGGTTACAGCTCGATCTGGTTTGACTTGAACTAAACTATCATCAAATATGGTTCGTAAATCATAGTCAGCTCCAGCCAGACCTGCTTCAAACAGATTCATATGAAGGCGGACATCGACAAGGTCAAAGCGCTCCTCAATCTTTTCAAGATAGTCAAGGTTGGCATCCTTATCTGGATTCCAGAATTCTCCAAAGACATAAAAGTCTTGTCCATATTTTTCTTTAATGTCACGAATGAAATTACGCATAAAGAAAGAATCAATATGCTTGACAGCGTCTAAACGGAAACCTGTAACGCCGGTAGTTTCGATAAACCAGTCGGCCCAATCGTAAATATTTTGGATCACTTCTGGATGCTTGAAATCCAAGTCGGCATACATGAGGTAGTCATAGTTACCATTTTCATTATCCACTAATTCTTCGTGAGCCCAGCCTTTATTATCACCCTGAATCAGATAGATGCCAGACTTCCGTCTTTTGGCATCATAGTCAGTTCCAGTGAAATGGTACCAGTGCCAGTGGAAATCATTGTAGGTGTTTTGTCTTCCATCAAAAGTAAAGTTTGTCCAACCATTGATGGTAAAAGGCTCTCCAAGTTCGACTGTGCGATCTTCAGGATCCACTTCGATAACCTGGAAGGATTCTAAACGGTCTGCAGCTGCCTTATGGTTTAAGACGACATCAGCCATAGGTTGAATCCCATGTGATTTAAGTGTTTGAATAGCCTGAAGATAGTCTTCTTTGAAACCATACTTGGTACGCACCGTTCCTTTTTGGTCAAATTCTCCAAGGTCAAATAGGTCATAGACACCATAACCGACATCTTTTTCGTTGGTAGCTTTAAAGGCAGGTGGCATCCAGACATGGCTAATTCCTAGATTTGCAAGGTGCTCAGCATCATCTGTAAGTCGCGTCCAGTGTTGTCCATCGTGGGGCAGGTACCACTCAAAATATTGCATTAGGGTTTGATTTTTCATAGATAGTCCTCATACTTAACAATTTGAGAATCATTTTACCACAAAGCAAGTAAATGCACAAACGTTTGCGCTACAAAAATAGACCTCAGTATGTGAATGTCTATTTTTACGGTAATAGAATGAAATTTCTCAACATAAATGACCATTCTCATTTAGAAATCATCAAGCAGAAACGAAAAGTTGGGATAGTTCCTATGACATCAATGGAGAAAGCAGTTTCTATTTTGTGAATTTTCAACAAATTTGATATAATTGTATCTATGAATAAAGTATTCGTCAGTCGGCGTATCGAAAAAAAGCTCCGCAAAGGTCAAGTGCTTTTGGAAGAAGTTGATTTTCCAGATTTATCTGAAACGGATCAGGAAGTTGAACTCTTCAGCCAAAGCAATGAGTTTTTAGGAAAGGCTTATTTATCTCGTCAAAATAAGGGGATTGGTTGGTTTGTATCTAACCAGAAAATTTCTTTTAATCAAACTTTTTTTGAAAGTTTGTTTGAGCAAGCTAAACTAAAACGTTCTACCTACTATCAAGATGAGTTGACAACGGCCTTTCGTTTGTTTAATCAAGAAGGTGATGGTTTTGGTGGAATGACTCTGGACCTCTACGGGGATTATGTTGTTTTCTCGTGGTATAACTCCTATATTTATAGTCTTCGCCAAGAGATTATAGCAGCTTTTCGTCAAGTTTTTCCAGAAGTCTTAGGTGCTTATGAAAAGATACGCTTTAAAGGTCTAGACTATGAGTCTGCCCATATCTATGGTCAAGAAGCAGCTGAATATTTCACTGTTCTTGAGAATGGAGTCTTGTACCAAGTCTTTATGAATGACGGCCTTATGACAGGGATTTTCTTGGATCAGCATGAAGTTCGTGGGAGCTTGGTTGATGGTTTAGCAATGGGGAAATCCTTGCTCAATATGTTTTCCTACACAGCGGCCTTCTCAGTTGCTGCAGCTATGGGGGGAGCTATTGAAACGACTTCTGTGGATTTGGCTAAGCGTTCAAGAGAATTATCAGCAGCTCATTTTGCTGCCAATGGTTTGAGTCTAGACAATCATCGCTTGCTTGTCATGGATGTCTTTGAATACTTTAAATATGCTAAGAGGAAAGGTTTAAGCTATGACGTGATTGTTCTGGATCCACCTAGCTTTGCCCGAAATAAAAAACAAACCTTCTCTGTAGCTAAGGATTATCACAAGTTGATTTCTCAAAGCTTAGAGATTTTAAATCCAGGTGGAATCATTATTGCTAGTACCAATGCTGCTAATGTTTCCCGTCAAAAATTTACAGAACAAATTAACAAAGGTTTTGCAGGAAGAAACTATCAGGTTCTTCAAAAATATGGACTTCCAGCAGACTTTGTCTACAATGAAAAAGATGAAAGTAGTAATTACCTCAAAGTGATTACCATGAAGGTTAGTAAATGAAATTAATTGTTTCCGTAATGCCAAGAAGTATAGAAGAGGCTCAGGCTATTGATGTGTTGCGCTACCAAGATGCTGATATCATTGAGTGGCGAGCTGACTTCTTACCTAAGGAAGCTATTTTGCAGGTAGCGCCAGCTATTTTTGAAAAATTTGCAGGTCGTGAGCTTGTTTTCACTTTACGTACTCGTGCCGAGGGTGGTCAAATTGAGCTCTCTTCAGAAGAGTATGTTCAAATGATCAAGGAAGTAGCACAGCTTTATCAACCAGATTATATTGATTTTGAGTACTTTAGGTACAAGGATGTTTTTGATCAGATGTTGGATTTTCCAAATCTCGTCTTGAGCTACCATAACTTCCAAGAAACACCTGAAAATCTAATGGAAATTTTGTCTGAGTTAACAAGTTTAAATCCTAAAATTGTGAAAATAGCTGTTATGGCGAATACAGAACAAGATGTCTTGGATCTGATGAACTTTACACGCGGATTTAAAACACTGAATCCTGAACAAGAATATGTAACGATTTCTATGGGAAAAGTAGGTAAGGTCTCTCGTATTACTTCAGATGTGACTGGATCTAGTTGGTCTTTTGCAAGTCTGGATGAAGCTAGTGCTCCAGGACAAATTTCACTATCTAGCATGACAAAAATTAGGGAGATTTTAAATGAAGATTGATGGCTACACACGTTTAGTAGCTGTAGTCGCAAATCCTATCAAACACTCCATTTCTCCCTTCATTCATAATAGTGCTTTTGAAGCAACCAATACCAATGGTGTTTATCTTGCTTGGGAAGTAGATGCGACTGAACTAGCAGAGACAGTTGCCAATATTCGTCGCTACCAGATGTATGGAATCAATCTTTCCATGCCTTACAAGGAACAAGTGATTCCTTATCTGGACCAGTTGAGCGAAGAGGCTTGTTTAATTGGTGCAGTGAATACAGTTGTGAATCAAGAAGGAACATTAATTGGATATAACACAGATGGCAAGGGATTCTTTAAGAGCTTGCCTTCTTTTAAAATTTCCGGGAAAAGAATGGTTTTGTTAGGAGCAGGCGGTGCAGCCAAGGCCATTTTGGCACAGGCAATCTTGGATGGAGTGAGCCAGATTTCTGTCTTTGTTCGCTCGTCATCCATGGAAAAAACAAGACCTTACTTGGAAAAACTACAGAAAGCGACTGGATTTAGAGTAGATTTATTTGCCTTAGAGGATGTTCAAGAGCTTCAAGACAGCATCACTCAAGCCGACCTCTTAGTAAATGCTACGAGTGTGGGTATGGATAGAGTCTCTCAGCCAATCCCGACAAGCATCGTTTTACCAAAGAAGCTCTTGGTGGCAGATGTCATTTACCAACCCTTTGAAACCCCATTTTTGAAATGGGCAAGAAAGCAGGGAAATCAATCTATCAATGGCCTTGGCATGCTGCTTTACCAAGCTGCGGAAGCTTTTCAGTTATGGACAGGCAAGGAAATGCCAACAGATCAAATCTGGGAATCATTAAAACAAAAGTATCAATAAAGAAAAAGGAGACTTGCTATGAAAATCAGAATCGACCTTCCACATCATCCATACGATATTCAGATTGAAAAAGGATGCTTGTCTCAAGCAGGAACATGGTTGCGAGAACTTTGGCAACCACAAAAAATTGTGATTATAACGGATAACCGTGTGGCTTCCCTCTATGCAGAAAAAGTAAAACTCAGTATTGAGGCTGCTGGTTTTCAAGTGACGATTTTTGACTTTTTAGAAGGTGAAGAAAGAAAGAACCTAACAACTGTTCAGAAAGTCTACGAATTTTTAGTTAAACAAGGCTTAACTCGTAGTGATGGTATCGTTGCCCTCGGTGGCGGAGTTGTCGGAGACTTGGCTGGCTTTGTAGCTTCTACCTATATGCGAGGAATTCATTTTGTTCAGATTCCAACTAGTTTAACTGCCCAGGTTGATTCTTCAATCGGTGGAAAAACTGGAGTGAACACTCCTTTTGCCAAGAATATGGTGGGGACATTTGCTCAACCAGATGGAGTTTTGATTGATCCACTTGTCCTTGAAACCTTAGGTAAGAGAGAATTGATTGAAGGAATGGGTGAAGTCATCAAGTATGGCCTCATCGAAGACCCAGAACTTTGGAACCTATTATCTGAAATGGATGGTTCTGTGGAAAGCATTTTGGAACATTCAGAGAGTTTGATTGAGCATTCTTGTCAGGTGAAACGCAAGATGGTAGTTGAAGATGAATTGGACAATGGCATTCGTCTCTATCTCAACTTTGGTCACACAATTGGCCATGCTATTGAGGCAACTGCTGGTTATGGGCGTGTCATGCACGGTGAGGCAGTAGCCATGGGAATGGTTCAGGTCTCTAAGGTAGCCGAAGAAAAAGGACTCATGCCAGCTGGAATAACCCAGTCTATCCGAGAAATGTGTCAGAAATTTGGTCTTCCAGTTGAGTACGAAAACTGGGATCTTGACAAGCTTTATCAGGCTTTGACTCATGACAAGAAAGCACGTGGCAATACTTTGAAGTTAGTTTTGGTACCAGAACTTGGTTCAGCAATGATTCATCCAGTTTCTCTCGAAGAAATGAAAGAATACTTGGTAAAATAAGGAGAATGTATGAGATATTTAACAGCAGGAGAATCACATGGTCCTCGTCTGACAGCAATCATTGAAGGAATTCCAGCAGGACTTCCTTTGACTGCAGAGGATATCAATGAGGATCTCAAACGCCGTCAAGGCGGTTACGGTCGTGGTGGGCGCATGAAGATTGAGAGCGATCAGGTAGTCTTTACTTCTGGAGTTCGGCATGGGAAGACGACAGGGGCTCCTATTACCATGGATGTCATTAATAAAGACCACCAAAAATGGCTGGATATCATGGCTGCCGAGGATATTGAGGATAAACTTAAAAGCAAACGAAAAATCACTCATCCTCGCCCAGGTCACGCAGATTTAGTTGGCGGGATTAAATACCGTTTTGATGATTTGAGAAATTCTTTGGAACGTTCATCTGCCCGTGAAACGACTATGCGGGTTGCAGTTGGAGCAGTAGCCAAGCGGCTTTTAGCTGAGCTTGATATCGAAATTGCTAACCATGTTGTTGTCTTTGGTGGTAAGGAAATCAATGTTCCAGAAAACTTAACAGTCTCAGAGATTAAGAAACTGGCTGCCCAGTCTGAAGTTTCTATCGTCAACCAAGAACGTGAGCAGGAGATTAAGGACTATATTGACCAGATTAAGCGAGATGGGGATACCATCGGAGGTGTTGTCGAAACAGTTGTCGGTGGTGTTCCGGTTGGTCTTGGTTCTTATGTTCAATGGGATCGCAAACTAGATGCGAGACTAGCTCAAGCTGTTGTTTCTATCAATGCCTTTAAGGGTGTGGAGTTCGGTCTTGGTTTTAAAGCAGGCCATCTTAAGGGTAGCCAAGTCATGGATGAAATCCTCTGGTCTAAAGAAGATGGCTATACTCGTCGGACTAATAACCTTGGAGGTTTCGAAGGTGGAATGACCAATGGACAGCCCATTGTTGTTCGTGGAGTCATGAAACCAATTCCGACTCTCTATAAGCCCTTGATGAGTGTGGATATCGAAACCCATGAGCCTTATAAAGCAACGGTGGAGAGAAGTGATCCAACCGCTCTTCCAGCAGCAGGTGTCGTCATGGAAGCAGTAGTAGCAACGGTCCTAGCCCAGGAAATCTTAGAGAAATTCTCATCTGATAATCTAGAAGAATTAAAAGAAGCTGTTGCTAAACATCGGGAGTATACAAAACATTATTAAGGAGTTCTTATGGCGAAAACCATCTATATCGCAGGATTGGGTTTGATTGGTGCTTCGATGGCACTCGGAATCAAGCGGGATCATCCTGATTATGAAGTTTTAGGATACAATCGTAGTCAGGCGTCTAGAGATATCGCCTTGGAGCGGGGAATGATTGACCGTGCGACAGATGATTTTGCCAGTTTTGCTCCACTAGCAGATATGATTATTTTGACACTTCCTATCCAGCAGACTCTCACCTTTATCAAGAAGTTGGCAACTTTGGATTTGAAGGAAGGCGTCATTATTTCTGATGCTGGTTCAACCAAGTCAGCTATTGTGACTGCAGCGGAGGAGAATTTTGTAGGGAAATCTGTTCGATTTATCGGTGGGCATCCCATGGCAGGGAGTCACAAGACAGGAGCAGCTTCTGCAGATGTCAATCTTTTTGAAAATGCCTACTATATCTTCACACCATCTAGTCTGACGACTCCAGATACTCTTGAAGAAATGAAAGACTTGCTGTCTGGTCTTCATGCACGTTTCATTGAAATCGACGCTGAAGAACATGACCGAGTGACATCTCAAATTAGTCATTTTCCTCATATTTTAGCATCAGGCCTGATGGAACAAACTGCAGATTATGCTGAGCAACATGAAATGACCCGACGTTTTGCGGCAGGTGGTTTTCGTGATATGACTCGCATCGCCGAAAGTGAGCCAGGTATGTGGACTTCTATCCTCTTATCCAATCGAGAGACCATTATTGAACGCATCGAGGATTTTAAGGAGCGTTTGGATGAGATTGGACAAGCTATCAGTAAGGGTGATGAAAATCAAATCTGGAACTTTTTCAATCAAGCGCGTGAGCAACGTCAAGCTATGGAAATCCATAAACGCGGAGGAGTAGATAGCTCATTTGACCTCTATGTAGACGTTCCCGATGAAGAAGATGTGATTTTACGCATCTTGGAATTGCTGCGAGGAACTTCCTTGGTCAATCTCCATATCAACGAGGAAAACCGTGAAGATGTTCACGGGATTCTGCAGATATCATTTAAAAATGCTCAGGACTTGGAACGAGCTGAGCGCTTAATTACAGAAAATACGGACTATACAGTCGTTATTAAATAAAGGAGGACAATTATGTCAAACATTTATGATAGTGCAAATACACTTAGTCGCGGGCTACGTGAGTTACCTGAATACAAGGCCGTTAAGGAAGCTAGAGATGCTATCCAAGCGGATGCAGAAGCTAGCAAGATTTTTGCGGATTACATTGCCTTTCAGCATGAAATCCAAGTCATGGCGCAAACTGGTCAAATTCCAGATGCTTCTTTCCAAGAAAAAATGGAAAACTTTGGCAAGCAGATTCAAGGCAATGCTCTTCTGTCAGCCTTCTTTGCCAAACAGCAACAACTTTCTATCTACCTCTCTGATATTGAAAAAATTGTCTTTGAACCAATTTCAGAATTGTTGAAATAAGAATTTACCTCATAAAGTCAGGAATTTTTAAGAAATTTCTGACTTTTTATGATAAAATAAGAAAAAGTATTGCCAGTATGAGGACTAGTATGAAGTTAAAAACAAACATTAAGCACTTAAATGGTAGCATTCGCGTGCCAGGGGATAAGTCCATCAGTCATCGATCTATTATTTTTGGAAGCTTAGCTGAGGGCGAAACTAAGGTTTATGATATCCTGCGAGGTGAAGATGTTCTTTCAACCATGCAGGTATTTCGTGACCTCGACGTAGAGATTGAGGATAAGGACGGTGTCGTTACTATTCAAGGTGTTGGGATGGATGGACTGAAAGAACCTCAGAATGCCCTTGATATGGGGAATTCTGGGACATCTATTCGTTTGATTTCAGGTGTCCTTGCTGGCGCAGACTTTGAAGTAGAGATGTTTGGAGATGATAGTCTTTCTAAACGCCCAATGGATCGTGTAACTCTTCCCTTGAAAAAAATGGGAGTTACAATTTCAGGTCAAACAGAACGAGACTTGCCACCTTTACACTTAAAAGGAACGAAAAATTTAAGACCTATTCATTACGAATTGCCAATTGCTTCTGCTCAAGTCAAGTCAGCTTTGATCTTCGCGGCTTTGCAGGCTCAAGGCCAGTCAGTCATTGTCGAGAAGGAGTGCACTCGTAATCATACAGAAGATATGCTCCGTCAGTTTGGTGGAG
Source organism: Streptococcus sp. Z554 (assembly GCF_053010305.1). Lineage (NCBI taxonomy): Bacteria > Bacillati > Bacillota > Bacilli > Lactobacillales > Streptococcaceae > Streptococcus > Streptococcus sp. Z554. Next base: position 92,635 of record NZ_JBRKNV010000002.1, on the reverse strand, counting down.
ACTTGAGTGTCGATGGTAAAACAATTAGAGTTAATGGTCCTCAAAAACTGACTGGACAAACAGTTGTGGTACCTGGAGATATTTCTAGTGCAGCCTTTTGGTTGGTCGCAGGTTTGATTGTTCCAAATTCTCGTGTGGTACTTAAGAATGTTGGTATTAACGAAACTCGTACAGGGATTATCGATGTTATCCGTGCTATGGGTGGGAAATTAGAGATGACTGATATTGATCCAATTGCTAAATCTGCAACCTTAACTGTTGAAACTTCATATTTGAAGGGAACAGAAATTGGTGGAGCCTTGATTCCACGTTTAATTGATGAATTGCCGATTATCGCGCTCCTTGCTACCCAAGCTCAAGGTCAAACAGTTATCAAAGATGCAGAGGAACTCAAGGTTAAAGAAACGGATCGCATTCAAGTTGTCGCAGATGCTTTAAATAGCATGGGAGCTGACATCACTCCTACGGCAGATGGCATGATTATCAAAGGGAAATCTGCCCTCCATGGTGCCAACGTCAATACCTTTGGTGACCACCGTATCGGTATGATGACAGCCATTGCCGCTCTTTTAGTTGCAGATGGAGAAGTTGAATTGGATCGTGCCGAAGCCATCAACACCAGCTATCCAAGCTTCTTTGATGATTTGGAGACTTTGATTCATGGCTAAGGTTTTATTAGGATTTATGGGTTCAGGGAAAACGACTATTGCTAGAAAGCTGGATCCTGATTTTGTAGACATGGATGCTTTGCTGGAAGAACGACTAGGGATGCCGATTGCTCGTTTCTTTGAAGAAAAAGGAGAAGCAACCTTTCGTCAGGTAGAATCAGAGGTTTTAGCTGATTTGCTAAAAACAGACCAAGTCATTTCAACTGGTGGAGGGGTAGTCATTTCCCCACGTAATCGGGCTTTGCTGAAGGAAAATCCAGATAATATCTACCTAAAAGCAGATTTTGAGACCCTTTACCAACGAATTTCAGTCGATAAGGACAATCAACGACCACTATTTTTAAAAAATAGCAAGGAAGATTTGGCTGCGATTTTTAAAGAAAGACAAGCTTGGTATGAGGAAGTAGCTAATCAGGTTGTAGATGTATCACGTTTAAACCCAGATGACATTATAGAGGAACTGAAATGAAAATTGCCTATCTAGGTCCCAAAGGATCTTTTTCGCACCATGTGGTGCAAACGGCTTTTCCTCATGAGGAACTAGAGCCTTTTTCAAATATTACAGACGTTATCAAGGCCTATGAACAGGGATTGGTAGACTATTCAGTAGTGCCAGTTGAAAACTCCATAGAAGGTAGTGTTCATGAAACCTTGGACTATCTTTTTCATCAAGCTCATATTCAGGCTGTAGCAGAGATTGTTCAGCCCATTCATCAACAGCTAATGGCAGTTCTAGGCCAGTCTAGGATTGAAAAAATCTTTTCTCATCCGCAGGCATTGGCTCAAGGGAAGAAATTTATCGATGAACATTTTCCCAATGCTCAATTAGAAGTCACTGCCAGTACAGCCTACGCGGCGCGGTATGTTTCTGAACATCCGGATCAACCTTTTGCAGCTATTGCTCCCAAGAGCTCTGCTGAGGAATATGGATTGGAACTGGTCGCTCAAGATATCCAAGAAATGGAAGCTAATTTTACGCGTTTCTGGGTTTTAGGACCTAACTTACCACAAATCCCCTTGAATGCAGATTCTGAAAAGATGAGCCTAGCCTTGACCTTGCCAGATAATCTACCTGGGGCTTTGTATAAGGCTCTTTCTACCTTTGCTTGGCGGGGAATTGACCTGACGAAGATTGAGAGCCGTCCTCTAAAAACAGCACTGGGGGAATACTTTTTTATCATAGATGTGGACTATGCTGATAAAGGACTGGTCCACTTTGCTCAAGAAGAATTAGAAACAATTGGAATCCAGTATAAAGTACTGGGAGCTTACCCTATCTATACCATACAAGATAAAGGGAAGGAGAACCTATGACTAGAGAGAATCCTCTAACACATCATGAAAAACTACGTTATGACTATCTCTTGAAGAATATTCACTATCTAAACGAGAAAGAAAAGCGGGAATTTGCCTTTTTACAAGCTAAATTGGACAAGCCGCAACAAGAAGTTCATCAAGTTTATCGTGAGGATTTGGAAGAACTCCCTCAAGAAGAATCTAATATAGGCCTTCCAACTTATGGCAATAGAAGTCGTAGCTCTCGACGTAAAGTTCCAAAGCAAAAAGTTAAGAAAGAAAAAATCAAACAAGAAAAAGTCGAGAAGCCCAAAAAGAAAAGAATTTTTCGATTTAAACGCATCCTTGCTTGGTTAGGAATGCTGTTGCTTTGTGCAGCAGTGGGAATGATTTTCATGTTCCTAAAGGGCTTCCAGTCTGCTAACTCTAATAATCCTAAGGATGTCAAAGCTGCTCAAGTTGAAGTTTTTAACGGTCAAGATACACGAGATGGTGTAAATATTCTGATTTTGGGAACAGATGGGCGGATCGGACAAGATAGTTCCGAAACGCGGACAGACTCAGTCATGGTTCTAAACGTAAGTGGTAAGGATAAAAAAATCAAGCTCGTTAGCTTTATGCGTGACAACTTGGTTTACATTGATGGCTATAGTCAAGTTATCGATGGTCAGAAACAAGCTGATCACAAGTTAAATTTGGCCTATGAATTAGGGGAACAAGAAGGAAAACAAGGAGCCGAAATGGTTCGCAAGGTCCTCAAGGATAATTTTGATCTGGATATCAAATATTATGCTCTCGTTGATTTCCAAGCCTTTGCAACTGCAATAGATACCCTTTTCCCTGATGGTGTAACTATCGATGCCCAATTTTCAATCTTAAATGGGGTTCCAGTCACAGAAGCGACAGTAGGTGATGACTTGCACGCAACGGCAACTGAGTCACCAACTCAAACCATTCGAGTTGGTAAACAACAAATGAATGGTTCAACTCTTCTTAACTATGCTCGTTTCCGTGACGATGATGAAGGGGACTATGGCCGTACTCGTAGACAGCAACAGGTTATGACCGCCGTCCTACAACAGATCAAAGATCCGACAAAACTGTTTACGGGTTCAGAAGCTCTTGGGAAAGTTTTTGCTATGACCTCAACAAACCTACCTTATACCTTCTTATTGACCAATGGCCTATCAGTTCTTGAAGGAGGTCAGAACGGTATTGAGAGACTGACAGTACCGGAACTTGGAGATTGGGTAGATGACTATGATGTGTATGGAGGCCAAGCACTTCGAGTGGATCAAAAAGCCTATCAGGCTAAACTGGCCCAAATGGGATTTAGATAAAAAAATTATTAAAATCAAAGCTTGAAACATCTGGCTAAATGGGTGTCTCAGACTTTGATTTTTCACATGGTCTGATGGATTTTTTGGCCCCTTTTATGGTATAATGAAATAATGTAATTCTATAGAAGAGGATGAGAATGAGATGAGTGATTTAAAGGCAATTCAAGCCCGTAGCTTAGAGATGGCTGAATATTTTGTCGCCTTTTGTAAAGAACACGACTTGCTCTGCTATTTATGTGGTGGAGGAGCTATCGGAGCCCTACGAAATAAAGGATTTATCCCTTGGGATGATGATTTGGACTTCTTTATGCCACGAAAGGACTATGAAAAACTAGCAGAGTTATGGCCTCAATATGCGGATGAACGTTACTTTCTTTCAAAGAGTTCTAAAGACTATGTGGACCGTAACCTCTTTATCACGATTCGAGATAAGGAAACAACTTGTATCAAACCCTATCAGCAGGATTTAAATCTTCCTCATGGTCTGGCTTTGGACGTTCTTCCCTTGGACTATTATCCTAAAAATCCAGTAGAGCGAAAGAAACAAGTTCGCTGGGCTTTGATTTATTCCCTATTTTGTGCACAAACCATCCCAGAAAAGCATGGAGCTCTCATGAAGTGGGGTAGCACTATTTTATTAGGATTGACACCTAAGCCACTTCGCTATCGTATCTGGAAAAAGGCTGAGAAAGAAATGACCAAGTATGGACCAGCTGAAAGTGATGGTATTACAGAATTATGTTCAGGGCCTGGCTATATGAAAAACAAATACCCAATCCAAGCCTTTGAAGACAGTCTATTTGTGACTTTTGAAGGGACAGAAATGCCTATTCCGGTTGGTTATGATGCCTATCTTAGTACAGCTTTTGGTGACTATATGACACCACCGCCTGCAGACAAGCAAGTACCTCACCACGATGCCATAATAGCAGATATGGATAAGAGCTATAGAGAATATATGGGAGAATACAATGCAAGAAAAAATTAGTATCATTGTTCCTGTATACAACGTAGAAAATTATCTTGAACGATGTGTTGAGTCGATTTTAAAGCAGACTTATACCAATTTTGAATTGCTACTTATTAATGATGGTTCGACAGACCAGAGTGGTGACTTGTGTGATCAGCTGGCTTCTAAAAATGAGAATATCAAGGTTTTTCATCTTGAGAATGCTGGAGTCTCCAATGCTAGAAATGTAGGTATTCAAAACTCAACTGGAGAATGGATAACTTTTGTTGATAGTGATGATTTTATTACGCCAGATTATTTGGAAACTTTGATAAGTGCAGTAAAATCAGATATTTCTGTTGGTTTCTCAGTTGCTCGTTTGCATCATGTAAAAAATGGACAAGTAACAGATTTGCCTGATTTTTCAGGTCAAGAGTCAGTATGGTCTGCTGAGCAAACCATGAAAGAACTATTGATGACTACTCGAACTTCTTTTTTCCCTGTTGCAAAATTATTTAAAAAGGAATTAATTGAAGATTTTAAATTTAGTACAGATTATCATTTAGCAGAAGATGCTCTATTCTTAACAGAAGTTATACTTGAAACAAAATGTAATAGTGTTTTTATAGACAAACCAATATACTATTATGATCATAGAGAGGGAAGTGCAACTACATCTGTGAATAGTCATGTTTTTGATACTATAGAAGTATATAAAATCATTATTCCTAAAGTTTATCAATGTTTCCCTCAATTAAAACCCGAATTAGTAAATAGAGAATCTTGGTCTTATATTACAGTGTACGATAAAATAATCTTCACAGATTCGACAGAATATAAAAAAGAGAAAACTCAATTGAGAAAGTGGATACTTAGTCATTTCTCGGAAATATTGAGAGATCCTTATTTTACTAGTTTTCGGAAAATAGCCATTTTGTCACTAGGAATTTCTCCATGGATTTATAGACAAATTGTAGGCTTGAATAAATAATGTTATTAAAGGAGTTGAAGATGAATTTTTCAAAAATGAATGAATGCTTTGAAAAATCAAAATTGTGGATTTCATATTTTTTTGTTTTCATTTCGATTTTAAGCATGAGTTCGTTAATTTATAAAGTCACCAATCCGATTTATAAGGGGATTTCAGCAGTTGTTGTTCTGTCAATTTGTTTAACTTTATTGTTTAATTGGAAACGAATAGAGATAGATAAGAAGTTTCTTACCCTATTTGGTCTTTTAGTGGGCAGTCACTTTTTATCAGCGCTCATTAATAGATCTGGACACCTGCTCGGAAATATGGTTGAAATTTTCTTTATGCTGGCTTATGTTTTATTATTTACCATGGTAAAACCTGATCAGCTAAGGAAGTTATTAGGTATGATTGCAGGAACCATACAGATTGTCTCATTTGGTTCGGCTATATTTGCTTTTGGTTTATTACTTTCGAGAGTTTTAATTCTATTTCAAATTGGAGAGAATTCTTATTATTACGGAGTAATGAATGGCCGATTATGGGGATTTGTTAACCCTAACGCTAGTGCGATTTTCTCATACATTAGTATAATTTTTGCTATGTATTTAATACATAAGGGAAGCAAATACTCTGTTTATCTTAAAATTAATAATGTCATTCAGTTAGTTTATTTTGCAACCATGCAAAGTAGGGGAGCTCTTTTATCAGTTCTTCTAATGCTAGTATTCTATTGTATTTTTGTCACTAGGGGAAGATTTGCCAAAAAATGGCTAACTTTTTTAGTAGCTAGTATCTTACTAACAGCTAGCAATATTGGTATTAGTTATTTAACTTCGGTATATATTTCAGCAGCCAAGGCAACTGTAATTGACTTAAATAAAGGTGAATCGTATTCTGAAACTGATTCAGATGTTGCTAAGAAAAATGGGGAGCTTCACTTGATTGAAACGACTCCAAGTGGACGTACATATATTTGGAAAAATGCAATCAAAATGGGAAGTGCAAAACCCCTATTTGGTTATGGTGTTCGAAACGTATCCGATTATTACACAAAGTATTTTAGTAAATTTGAAATTACAAACTCACTTATTGGAGGTAATTTCCACAATATCTTTGTTACAATTTTTGTGAGTTCCGGCTTCTTGGGTCTCATTTCTTTCTTACTCATTGTTGCTTATGTAGGTTTCCGTTTTGTTTCTTACATGATTAAATCAAAGAAAAATAGTGAGAAACTAATCATGATTCTATTCTTTGGAATTTTATTTGGTCAGTTGTTTGAGAGCCAAATTATGTATTCGACCAACTTCATCAACATCATTTTTTGGTTAGTTGTAGGATATGGTCTAATGATCTGTGAGAAAGAAAAAAATATTCGTTACAAGGAAGTAACTGATATTTCTGAAATTCAACAGATGGAGTTAGGAATCATGGAGTATATCCATGAAGTTTGTCAGAAAATTGGTGTTAAATATTTCTTGTCCTATGGTAGTTTAATTGGGGCTGTTCGTCATAATGGTTTTATTCCTTGGGACGACGACATGGATATTTGTATGCTACGTGATGATTACGAAAAGCTACAAGATTATTTGATTGCCCATCCAGATGAACGATATGAAGTTATGTCCTATAAAAATAATGTCAATTATGTCTATCCGTTCATGAAAGTTCAAGATAATCATACCTATTTAGTAGAAGAAGATGTTCGAATCGATTCAGATATGGGGATTTATGTTGATATTTTCCCTGTAGATGGGTATGAAGATGATCAGGCATTTAAAGATAAGATGACCAAGATTATTAAAAAGCGTCAATTAAGTTGTTACACATTTAAAGGAATTACGAATACTAAAAGTGTAGTCAATTCAATTATTCGCTATATTTCTGTTATTATCTTTTATTTCACTAACACAAATAAGTATGTTTCTCAGATTGATGAATTAGCTAAATCGAGAAAAGTAGAAGATTATGAATTAGTGGACTATGTTATCTATAAAGATATGAATAAACCCGTTTGGAAACGTGCGTGGTTAGAACAAGTTGAAGCTGGTAGCTTTGAAGGTAAGGAATTTATGATTCCAAAACATTATCATGAAATTCTAACTTCAGATTATGGAGATTACATGCAGTTACCTCCAGTTGAGCAGCGAGTGTCGCACCATGATTTCAAGTTGTGGAAGATTATAGGAAAATAATAGACTGTTGTTAAAAAAAGAAGTAAAGATTAGGAGCGACAAATAATGTCAGAAAGAATCTTAAGCCTTGAAGAAATCAAGCAAGTAGAACTTGATATTCTAGGATACTTACACGAAGTTTGTGAAAAACACGATATCAAATATTTTATTGATTTTGGAACTTTATTAGGTGCTGTTCGTCATAAAGGTTTTATTCCTTGGGATGATGACACAGACATTTCTTTAGCTAGAGATGAATTTGAAAAATTATACGCAGTTCTGAAAAATGACAACCACCCGTACTATAAGCTGATTTCTTTTAGAGAAACGAAGGGATATCCGTATAGTTATATGCGTGTTTACGATATTCGAACACGGAGAGATTCGAATCTTTTAGATTCAAGTGTTGTTCTTGGAACTTGTGTAGATGTCTTCCCGTATGATGGTCTTGTTACAGATGAACAAGATCGTAAGAAAATGAAACTCTATAAACAACTAATTCGTCTATCGTCGTTAAACTTTAAGGGAATTAAATATGAAAATGGAGGGATAAAAAATCTTCCTCGTTATATTGCATCCGCAATATTCAGATTTACTTCTCCTCAATTATGGAATCAAAAACTTGAACAACTTGCTTTAAAATACAGTGTTGAAAACTCTACAGACTTAGTTTGTTCAACTTATGACTCATACTATCCAGCTGGTATTAAAAAAGAATGGTTGTATGATACAATCGATATGCCATATGAAAATCTAATCCTAAAAGTACCAAGAAGATATCATGAGATTCTTGTCTATGAATTTGGGGAAGATTATATGACTCCACCTCCTGCTGACCAACAGATACCAGGAAATGAGAAGAATTATTGGATTGATTAACGAAAGAGTATAGAATTAATAGAGAAAGCTGAATACCTTATGAAAAGTTTTAAAAAATCAATTCTACTTAGCGCCTTGCTTCTATCTGCAACAATAATTCATGCACAAACAGTAAATGCAGATACTATCTCAGCAGGTGCAGGGAATCGAATCCATTTTATCAATACCAAAGCTAACTCTGGAAGTGATGCAATTTTACTAGAAAGTAATGGTCACTATGCTTTGATTGATATGGGAGAGGATTATGACTTTCCGGATGGAACGGATACACGTTATCCAAATCGATGGGGAATTTCTATTAACAATTATCAAGTATTAGAAGATCGCTTAATTCGCCATCTTGATCAGTTAGGAGTAAAGAAATTAGACTTTATACTTGGGACTCATGTTCATAGTGATCACATAGGTGGAGCAGATGAAATTCTTAATCGCTATCAAGTCGATAAGTTCTATTTGAAAAAATATTCGGATCAACGAATTACAAGCACTTGGGGATTGTGGGATAACCTTTTCAATTATGATAATGCTCTTCGTGCTGCACAGAATAAGGGTGTTACATTAATTCAAGATATCAAAGATCAGGATAGTCATTTCAAATTTGGTGACATGGAAATTCAGCTTTATAATTATAAAAATGAATATGATGCTGATGGGAACTTAAAGAGAGTTCTTGATGATAATTCCAATTCAATTGTTGCAGTAGTAACTGTAGCAGGAAAAAGAATTTATCTTGGTGGTGACTTAGATAATGCTGAGGGAGCAGAAGATAAGTTAGGTCCTGTGATTGGCAAAGTAGATATGATGAAATGGAATCATCATTATGATGCTAAGATTTCTAATACAATTGACTTCATTAATCACCTTTCTCCTAGTATGGTCATTCAAACGACTGGAGGTGACATAAATGTTGCTTCAACGAGAGATTATCTCCAAAAGAAAAATATTCAAGTGATTCACGCATCTAGCCAAACTCAGGATGCAACAGTATTTGATATTAGTGATAAAGGCTTTACAAATGTTTCAGGAGATTTTCCAAATATTCCTACTGTTGATGAGAAATGGTATCAAGAAGATGGTCATTGGAAATATCGTTTGAAAGATGGTCAGATGGCTATCGGTTGGCAAGAAATTGATGGTAGCAACTATTTCTTTAATGGAAAAGGTCAAATGCAGAGTGGTCGTTGGCTCCGTATCACTGACGAATGGAACGGAGAACCAAAATTTAATGACTACTACCTAAACAATAATGGCAAAATGCAGGCGGGTGGTTGGTTCTATCATGATAATACTTGGTACTATATCCAGTCAAACGGTGCAAGACGTTACAATGAACTAGCTGAAATTGGTGGTCAAAAATATCTCTTTGATAAAGATGGTAAAATGCTGACTGGCTTACAAGTCTTTAATGGCAAGAAAATGCTCTTTGCAAGTAGTGGCGCTCTTCAAACAGAAGGTAGCACATCTAGTTGGCAAAAGCAAGGTTCAAGCTGGTATTATTATGATGAAGATGGTATTCGAACAGTTGGTAAAAAGAATATCAACGGCACTACCTATTACTTTAATCAAAATGGTATCATGCAAACTGGTTGGGCCTTAATTGAGGGTCATTGGAACTATTTTACTAGTTCTGGGGCTATGAAAACTGGCTGGGTCAAGGATAAAGATACTTGGTACTACTTGGATAAAGAAGGTGTGATGCTAACAGGCCTTCAAGAGATTAATGGTTCTCGCTATTATCTCAATGCAAGTGGCGCTATGCAGACCGGTTGGAAATGGCTCAATAACCATTATTACTACTTCGTAAGCAGTGGTGCCATGAAGACAGGTTGGCTCAAGGATAAGGACATCTGGTATTATCTAGATAAAGAAGGTGTCATGTTAACAGGCTTCCAAGAAATAAATGGTTCGCGCTATTATCTCAATGCAAGTGGCGCTATGCAGACCAGTTGGAAATGGCTAGATAACCATTATTATTACTTCACAAGCAGTGGAGCTATGAAGACTGGTTGGTTAAAAGATAAGGATACTTGGTACTATCTTGATAAAGAAGGTATCATGTTAACAGGCCTTCAAGAAATAGATGGTTCGCGTTATTATTTGAATGCAAGTGGCGCTATGCAGACCGGTTGGAAATGGTTTGATAATCATTATCATTACTTCACAAGCAGTGGAGCCATGAAGACAGGTTGGCTCCAAGATAAAGGCCGTAAGTATTATCTTGACTCTGAAAAGGGTCAGATGGCCACTGGTTTATACAAAGTAGATGATGAAAGTTATTACTTTGATGCTAACGGTGCTATGGAAACTGGCTGGAAACAACTGAATGGCAACTGGTACTATTTCCAAACAACTGGTTCTCTCCTCAGAAATGGAACAAGTCCTGACGGTTATAAGCTTAATGCTGATGGAATTTGGACAACGACTACAAATGAGGTGAACCAGGAACAAACGAAAGAAAATAGTCAAAGTTTCACATTTGAAACGACAGATGTAGTGAGAACCCAACAAACAGAAAACTCATCTCTTATGTCTGAGGAAAGTAATCAATCTACTGAACCAAAGACACAAACGAGCCAAGAAAAGAATTAAGTTTCTATATGGTTTTAACGAAATTCTTCTATCATTAAAACACCTATAAGGCTCAGCCTTATAGGTGTTTTGTTAACTTCTTTTGATTTTAGCAAGAACTAGATTAAGAGCATAGTGGAGGGTTTTATCTTTTATTACAAAGAGAGTTAAGGCATAATAGATAGCACATCCAGCAATTGTAGATACAACCATGCTGAGCATATTCATATTGACTGTGTATGAATGAACTTGGAAGAGGATTTTAAAGGTATAGTAAATTGGGATAAAGCCAAGTGATACAATTGTGTAACGAGCTAATGTTCCAAAAATTTCTTTCAAATCCAAGAGTTTATGCTTCAGAATAAAGCGGGTTTCAAGTAGAACGACGATTGTCTCGGCAATAATCGTTGTTCCGATGTAGTATGCAGGAGTAAAGATGTTGTTGAAAAGGAGGAGAGAGTTTAGGACTACATTGACACCACCACCGATAAAGTAAAAGGCTGTTAGTCGATTTTCGTGGTCATTGATAAAGATGATTTGCTTTCCAAGGATTAATTCGATAGCCCAGATAATGGTTCGAAAGGCAAAGACGCTGGTTACAATTCCTGCTTCTATGTATTTCTCAGAAGAGTAAATAACAGTCGCGTAGGTTCCTAAAACCATGATTCCGATACTAGTCGGAATTATAAGGAAGAAAAAGAGGGCAGCTCCTTGATTGACCAAATACTTATAAGAATTATAATCTTTTTTTCCTAAATAGTAACCAAGTCGAGGGATGCTGACATTGATGGCCCCACTGAGGACACTCGCAATCAGCATGACGATACTGGATGCGATGGTATAGTAGGAGATAAAATTCTCATCAGGTCCCTTAGTGATGAACATCCGGTCTAGCAAGGTATAGAGCATATTAGCATTTGCTAGAAGTAGCATGGTCATAAGAGGCTTAGAAGCTTTGAGAAGTTCGCTAGCTTGAATCTTAACAAAGGAAACCTCTCGTTTGATCCATAGGAAGCTGAGTAGATAGTTGATGATGGTTGTCGCACTCATGATTGTGGCATAAGGAACAATATCGTCAGGTGTCTTAACGAAGGCGAAGATAGCAACCAACATTCCAATACGAATCACTAGTGTTTTATAAAGGATAAATGAATAATTCTCATAGGCTTCATTCATCCATTCGATATTCAGAAATTGGAAGAGAGCTTGGATTCCAAGGATATAGTAAAGGATTTTTAGATTGACAATACTAGTATCAAAATAAATAAAGAGGAAATAAATAGTAGTTGTTACAACTGAAGTAATGACTGAGATATAGAACAACTTAGAAAAGACATAATTAATCTTATTTTTGTCATCCTTTACTTTACTGATGGCTCGAATACCATAATTGTAGATCCCAAAAGCAGCAAGCGGAATAACAAAACTTGCCCAGGTGTTAGCTGTATTAAAGTAACCATAATTTGATTTACTAAGAATTCGCGTTAGATAGGGATTAGTAATCAAGGGAAATACGATGTTTAAAATATTGACCAGCAAGCTAGCCAAAGCATTAACTTTTATATTTTTCATGAAACTTTCTTTCTTACATTCTAAAATAGATACTAGTATTATATCACATTCCAACGCCATTCTTTTGATAAAATCATTTAAATCTTGTATAATAGATAGAACTGAAAGTATGAGGTTACGAACTATGAAAATGAAACAAATCAGTGATACGACTTTAAAAATCACCATGTCTTTAGAAGATTTGATGGATCGTGGAATGGAAATCGCAGACTTTCTCGTTCCACAAGAAAAAACAGAAGAGTTTTTCTATGCCATTTTGGATGAGTTAGAGATGCCAGATAGTTTCTTGGATACAGGTATGCTTAGTTTCCGAGTGACACCGAAGCCTGATAAGGTTGATGTCTTTGTAACCAAGTCTAAGATTGACCAAAATTTGGATTTTGACGATTTGGCAGACCTTCCTGATATGGATGAACTAGCAAAAATGTCTCCAGATGAGTTTTTGAAAACATTGGAAAAAACTATGGCAGAGAAAACCAAGGAAGATATTGAAGCTATCCAATCTCTAGAGCAGGTTGAGAAAGAGGAAGAAGCAGCGATTGATGAAATTGCTGAAGTAGAAGAAGGAAGAAGAGAACCTTATATCTACTACATCCTACGCTTTGACGACTTAACTAGCTTGGTTTCTTTTGCGAAAACAGTTGATTACCAAATGGAAACTTCAGAACTTTACAAGATGAATGACCAATACTATCTAACTGTCTTGGTTGATGTAGAAGATCATCCAAGTCTTTATCCAGCTTGGTTATTGGCTCGCATGCGTGAGTTTGCTGATGATAGTGATATCAGCCGTTCAGTTCTCCAAGAATACGGTCAAGTCATCATCAATCACGATGCCGTCCAAGGACTGCAAAAAGTATAAATTCATGTATAAACGAGACAGAGATGGCTATTCTCTGTCTTTTTCAATTTTAAAAGAAAGAGAGAACGGTCGATAGAAAGTGGAAGCATGTCCCTAGCTTGCTAAAATGATGAAAAAACGATATCATAGAAAGGAGTAAGTGAGGTAAAGTATGGACCAAGGACAATTACAAAAAGAGGTAGAAGAAATCCTAGAAGATGTATTAGCAAAAGCTTCTCTCCATGAGGGAGCTCTCTTTGTTTTGGGCTTATCTTCCAGTGAGGTGATAGGAGGACACATCGGGAAAGCCTCTAGTCAAGAAATTGGGGAATTAATTGTTAAAAGAATCTTAGAAATCTTATCAGCTAGAGGAATCCACCTAGCAGTTCAAGGGTGCGAACATGTCAATCGAGCCTTGGTTGTGGAACGAGAGGTTGCAATCAAATACAATCTTGAGATTGTGAGTGTTCTTCCAACACTGAACGCTGGAGGATCAGGGCAATTGGCGGCCTTTCGCTATATGAAAGATCCAGTAGAGGTTGAATTTATAAAAGCCGATGCAGGTCTTGATATTGGAGATACGGCTATTGGGATGCATGTCAAGCATGTTCAAGTGCCGATACGTCCCGTTTTGAAATCAATCGGCCAAGCTCACGTAACTGCCCTTGCTAGTCGTCCAAAACTAATTGGAGGGGCGCGTGCTCAATATCCACAAGATTTTATAAGAAAAATATAGATAAAAAGTAGACAACTCTCATCTGATCAGCAGGTGGGAGTTTTTTGTGCAAGAAAAGATGCCTTATTTTCCAAGCAGATTTCAAGTATTTTTAGTCCGCTAGTTATATAATAGAGCTATAAAATCGTTATCTATATTCATATATCTAATAAGAAAGGTGATGGAAATGAAAAAATGGCAAGCAACTGTATTGGTCTGTGCTAGTCTGGTCTGTCTATCGGCTTGTAACAATCAGACGACGAGCGAGGCTGATAAACAAAATGAAGACAAACAAGCGCAAGTTAGCTCTCAGGTAGCAAAAAAAGGAGAAGAAGTTCCAGATTTTGAGCTTACGGGAGTTGATGGAAAAACTTATCGTCTATCAGATTACAAAGGCAAAAAGGTCTATCTCAAATTTTGGGCATCTTGGTGCTCTATTTGTCTAGCTAGTCTGCCTGATACAGATGAACTGGCAAAAGAAGCTGGCGATGACTATGTCGTTTTGACAGTTGTTTCTCCTGGTCAAAAAGGGGAGCAGTCAGAAGAAGCCTTCCAGAAATGGTATCAGGGTTTGGACTATAAAAATCTCCCTGTTCTTCTAGACCCGTCAGGAAAACTCTTAGCGAGTTACGGAGTTCGTTCTTATCCGACTCAGGCCTTTATCGATAAAGAAGGAAAATTGGTGAAGACTCAACCAGGCTTTATGGACAAGGAAACTATTTTAGAAACTCTGAAAAGCATAGATTAGAGGCTACTCATGAATGATAAATTAAAAATAATTGTATTCATAGGAATCATCATTTGCATTATTATTGGACTTTTATTTCTTTTGGAAAAAAGGAGCGCAAGCTACACAGATACCACTCAAATCGAGAAGGCAGCAGTTAGTCAAGGGCAAAAAGTCACGAAAAAAACTGAGCCAAGTAAAGATGCTGACTTACATGATATCTATCTAGCTGGAGGCTGTTTCTGGGGAGTCGAAGAATATTTTTCTCGAGTAGCAGGTGTGACAGATGCTGTTTCTGGCTATGCGAATGGTAGAGGAGAAACAACCCAGTATGAATTAATCGGCCAAACTGGGCATGCTGAAACTGTTCATGTGACCTACGATGCCAATCAAATTTCTCTAAAAGAAATCTTGCTCCATTATTTCCGCATTATCAATCCAACTAGTAAGAATAAGCAGGGAAATGACGTAGGAAGCCAATATCGCACGGGAGTCTACTATACAGATGAAAAAGACCTAGAAGTCATCAATCAAGTCTTTGATCAAGTTGCTAAAAAGTATGACCAGCCTCTAGCGGTTGAAAAGGAGGCTTTAACTAATTTTATCGTGGCTGAAGACTATCACCAAGATTATCTCCAGAAAAATCCAAATGGATACTGCCATATCAATGTCAATCAAGCAGCCTATCCCGTTATTGATGCTAGCAAGTATCCAAAACCGAGTGACGATGAATTGAAAAAACTTCTGTCTCCAGAGGAGTATGCAGTGACTCAAAACAGTCAAACAGAACGCGCCTTTTCAAATCGCTACTGGGATAAATTTGAAGCAGGCATTTATGTGGATGTAGCAACTGGCGAGCCTCTCTTTTCTTCGAAAGATAAATTTGAATCGGGTTGTGGTTGGCCTAGTTTTATCCAGCCTATCAGTCCAGATGTTGCGACCTATAAGGAAGACAAGTCATACAATATGGTCAGAACAGAAGTCAGAAGTAGAACTGGTGATTCCCACCTAGGACATGTCTTTACAGACGGACCTGAGGACAAGGGAGGACTCCGCTATTGTATCAATAGTCTATCCATCCGTTTTATTCCCAAGGATCAAATGGAAGAAAAGGGTTATGGTTATTTGTTAGATTATGTTGAGTGAACGTGATATTCTTAAAAAGAGTTTACTAAAAATGTTTTAGATTTATATTTGATTTTTTTAGAAGTGTTGACCTTAATATTTGAAGTCTAATTGCTCTTAAATAAAGATATTTTTAAATAAAAGAAAAAAATTATCAAAAAACGATAAAAAAGTGTTGCATTTCAAAAAAATTATGCTATACTAGATATATCGATAAACAATAATAAGTTTTCGAGTAGTAACAAAAAGAGCTCATTTGTTACTAAAACTAAAAATATTTTATAAAAGAGGAAATCATCATGAAAAAAACTACATCAACTAAAATCGTTAACTTTACTAAATCACTTGTTACATTAGGATCTAATTTCGGAATCTTTACCCTTAGTTTCTTTAGTATCGCTTCCTTAGTCCTTCTCCTTGGTCAATTTGATATCAGCCAACTAATGCCTGAAGGTGCGGAAGTAACAATGTCAGGCTACGAAGCGTGGGGAGGGGTTAATGCCTTTGTTCTAACGTTTGTTGCTGGTAATACACTTCTGACTTATGGCCTTATCAAATTAAAACAGTTTGCTAAGAACTTTAAGGAAAGCGATCTTTTTGAAGATACAACCATTTCATTCTTGAAAAAAGGTGCAGTTTTAATGACACTAGTAGGAGCAATCCAAGGTATTACAGAACTTATTCTTAACCCAGCTCATATTATTTTTAACTTCTCGATTGCAGCATTTTTGTTTCTTGCTAGCTTGGTGCTTACTTCTATCAAAAATCAATTTTCAGATAAAGTAGCATAATACATATACGTAAAACTTACTAATATTGTATAATATAGTAGAGATTAGAAACGAGGTTTTGAAATTAATGTCTAAGAAAAATTCCTACTTACCATTTGCTTTAGGTTTTATTAATATCCTACTTTTTATCTTGGGAGTATCTTTAGTTATATCCATCTTTTTAACAGTTTTCAATGTAACTGAGATTAGCCTATTTAACCTTGGGACTATTTCCTTAAAACCTGATATGGTGAATACTTCAATACTAGTGAGTGCTTTGTCCTTTATCAATAGCTTTATCATTCTGTTTGTACTATTCTGTGTTAGACAGTTCTTTCAAAATATTATTCATGAACAGATTTTTACAAGTCATAATGTCAAACTTGCTAATCGTATTTCTCTTTCTCTCTTTATTGCCTCATTTCTAGGAGATGGTATTTTGACACTTAATGGTTATTCATTTCTGAATATAACTTTCATGGTTACTGCTCTCGTTGTTTGGACAATTGGTAAAGTCCTTGAAAAAGCAAATGAAATTGCAGAAGAAAATGAGTTTACAATTTAGAGAAAGGAGACTATCCTATGATTGTTATTAATCTAGATGTCGAATTAGCAAAGAAAAAAATGCGTTCAGGAGATTTAGCAGAACGTGTAGGTATTACTCCCGCAAATCTTTCAATACTGAAAACAGGTAAGGCCAAAGCTATACGTTTTTCAACGCTAGAAGCCATTTGTAAAGAACTTGGGTGCCAACCTGGTGATATATTGGAATATGTGCCAGACTAAAAAGTGGTTCAGCATAAGCTGAACCTTTTTATTTTGTTAAATTATATAAAGAATTCTAAAACATTTCCTGCTAATCTGATAAAAAATACTAACTACATAAAGTTTAGAGACCTTCTTATTTATGGTATACTTAGGATATGCATAGAAAAACAGTGATTGATTTTAGGTCTTTGGGCGAGAGATACACCTTTACCCAGCCTATTAAAGAGTTAAAAACAAGAAGTATAGCAGAAGTAGCAGACTTGCTGGCACAAGTGGAAAGCTACCAAGAACAGGGCTATTATGTAGTTGGTTATGTTAGTTATGAAGCAGCACCTGCTTTTGAGGAGAAGTTAGAGGTTCACGAGGGTCCCTTGTTAGGAGAGTATCTCCTCTATTTCACTATTCATGATAGTGTAGAAACATCCAGCATTCCTCTGACTTATGAGGAGGTGGATTTGCCATCAAACTGGCAGGAAGTAACATCTGCTGAGGACTATGAAAAGGCTATTGCCCAAATTCACCATCATTTAAGACAAGGGGATACCTATCAGGTCAATTATACTGTCCAACTCAAGCAGAATTTAAGTGCTAATTCTTTTGCTATCTACAATCGTATGGTGGTGGAGCAGGAAGCGGGATATAATGCTTACGTAGAGCATGATGATATGGCAGTGATTTCCATGAGTCCAGAACTCTTTTTTGAGCAAAATGGTCGTGAATTGACGACTCGTCCTATGAAGGGCACAACTAAACGTGGTTTGACTGACGATGAAGACTTGAAAGAGGCCACTTGGCTGGAACAGGATCCCAAAAATCGTTCAGAAAACATGATGATAGTGGACCTCTTGCGCAATGATATGAATCGTCTGTCTGAGGTAGGGAGTGAGCATGTGGAGCGTTTATGCCAAGTTGAGCAGTATTCTACAGTTTGGCAGATGACTTCGACTATCAAGAGTCAGTTACGACCAGATGTTGACCTAGTTGAAATCTTCCGTTCGCTCTTTCCATGTGGCTCCATCACAGGAGCTCCCAAGATAGCGACCATGGAAATTATAAAGAACTTGGAACCACAAGCTAGAGGAGTTTACTGTGGAACTGTTGGCCTCCTACTTCCCAATGGACGACGGATTTTCAATGTGGCTATTCGAACCATTCAACTGCATGGAGGGCAAGCCATCTATGGTGTCGGAGGTGGCATCACTTGGGATAGTACTTGGGAGTCAGAATACCGTGAAGTCCAGCAAAAGGCAGCAGTTCTTTATCGAAAACAGCCTCTTTTTCAGCTGATTACGACAGGGAAAATTAGCCAGAAAAAATTGCTCTTTGAAAATCAACATCTAGAAAGACTGCGAAAGGCTAGTCGTTATTTTGCCTTTCCATTTGACCAAGAAGTTTTGAGACAAAAAATAGAGAAGGAGTTCCAGTCTTGCGACATCCGTCAAGATTATCGGATACGAATCAGTCTCAGCAAATCTGGAGAGATTGAAATTGAACGACAAGTATTGACACCACTTAGCTCTAACTTTTGTCAGGCCAAACTTTGTCTACAGGAAGCTGATTTACAGCAGCCCTTTACCTATTTTAAGACGACTCACCGACCACATTTGACAATGGGAGAGCAGGAGGTCATCTATCACACTGCTGATGGGAAATTGCTTGAAACCTCTATTGGGAATCTGGTCTTAAAAATGAATAGCAAGCTCTATACCCCACCTAGTACACTTGGCATTTTACCAGGGATTTATCGCCAGCATTTACTTGAAAGCGGGCAGGTAGAAGAGAAGGTCTTGACCGTAGAAGATTTGAAACAGGTAGAGGTCATTTATGCTTGTAATGCAGTAAGGGGCTTATATGAGTTAAAAATATAATGACAATTAAATATTATTTGTGAACATTAAAGATTGAAATTGAAATAAAGTTAAGCATTTGATATAATGGAAGCGTCATTAAATTTAAAAATAGGGATAGTTTAAGATGAAATCAAAAAAATATTTAGTAACAAGCATAGCGACAGCAACACTTGGACTTGCTTTGCTTACAGATACAGCAGGTATGTCCCCTTTTTCAATACAGCAAGTTTCTGCTCAAGAAAAGAGTACGCCTAAGAATGGTAACGTAAAAGAAAATAATTTACCTAAGCAATCAGAGAAACCTAAAGCTAGCGCTCCAAAACAATCAGAGAAGCCTAAATCTAGCGCTCCAAAACAGTCAGAAAAGCCTAAAGATAGCACTCCGAAACAATCAGAGAAGCCTAAAGATAGCGCTCCAAAACAGTCAGAAAAGCCTAAAGATAGCACTCCGAAACAATCAGAGAAGCCTAAATCTAGCGCTCCAAAACAATCAGAGAAGCCTAAATCTAGCGCTCCAAAACAATCAGAGAAGCCTAAATCTAGCGCTCCGAAACAATCAGAGAAGCCTAAATCTAGCGCTCCGAAACAATCAGAGAAGCCTAAATCTAGCGCTCCAAAGCAATCTGATAAACAAAAGAATACGATACCTAAACAGGATAAGCCAAAGTCTAAAGTCCAGTCTGGCTGGGTAGGCTCATCTTATTATGAAAATGGTGTTAAAGTCACTAATAAGTGGATTTTTGATAAAAAGGTTAACTCCTACTTCTATTTGAATGCATCGGGAAATTATGTCCAAAATGCCTGGGTCGGTAATTATTACCTCAAATCAGATGGAAAGATGGCCAAGAATGAATGGATTTATGATAAGAAATACTCTGCTCACTATTATTTAACATCAGAAGGTAGCTATGCTCGTAATTCCTGGGTCGGTAGTTACTATCTTAAATCAGACGGTAAGAGAGCTAAAAATGAATGGATTTATGATAAAAACTCTGGTTCCTATTTTTATCTAACAGCTGAAGGAAGTTCTGCTCGTAACACTTGGGTAGGAAATTACTACCTTAAATCAGATGGTAAGATGGCAAAAAGCGATTGGATCTATGATAAAAATTATGGTTCTTATTACTATTTAACAGCTGAAGGAAGTTATGCCCGTAATAAATGGATAGGAAATTACTATCTTAAATCAGACGGTAAGATGGCCAAGAATGAATGGGTAGATGGTGGCCGTTATTATGTTGAATCAGATGGTAAAATGGCTAGTAACAAATGGGTAGATGGTGGCCGTTACTATGTAGGATACGATGGTGTGTGGCAACCAAAACCAGCAGACGGGAATCCATACTCAGCAGCTTTAAAGAGAGCACAAGGTTATAATGGGATTCATTTGTCAAAAAAAAGAATTTATGATATGTTAATTTTTGATGGTTTTAATAGTGACACTGCACAATATGCTATCAATCATTTGCAAGCAGACTATAAGGCGAATGCCTTAGCTAAAGCAAGACAATACCGAAAATATAGCAATCTCTCAAAAACGAAAATTTATGACTGGCTAACTGATCCTTGGATTGGAAAATTTACAAATGAAGAAGCAAACTATGCCATTCAACATTTAGGTGACTAATTTTTACAAATAGTGAAGCAAATGAGATGTTTTAATTTTGGCTTGTAGCCTGCAAACCTTTGCACAAAAGAGACGATTTTGTTATACTATGTCTGTAAGCATTTCCATTAATAAATATAAAGGAGAAAAAGATGAGTCAAAAGATTATTGGGATTGACCTTGGTGGAACTTCTGTCAAGTTTGCAATTTTAACTCAAGAAGGAGAAATCCAAGAAAAATGGTCTATCAAGACTAACATTTTGGATGAAGGAAGCCATATCGTAGACGATATGATTGAATCAATTCAACATCGTTTTGAATTGCTTGGATTGGCTGCAGCAGATTTCCAAGGGATTGGTATGGGTTCACCTGGTGTAGTTGACCGTGAAAATGGAACTGTTATTGGTGCCTACAACCTCAACTGGAAAACTCTTCAACCGATCAAAGAGAAAATGGAAAAAGCCTTGGGTATTCCATTCTTCATCGATAATGATGCCAATGTGGCGGCTCTTGGTGAGCGCTGGATGGGTGCTGGTGAAAACCAACCAGACGTTGTCTTTATGACTCTGGGTACAGGTGTTGGTGGCGGTATCGTGGCAGAAGGTAAATTGCTTCACGGTGTTGCTGGTGCTGCTGGTGAGCTTGGTCACATCACTGTTGACTTTGACCAACCAATCGCATGTACCTGTGGTAAAAAAGGCTGTCTTGAGACAGTTGCTTCAGCAACAGGTATTGTCAACTTGACTCGTCGTTACGCAGATGAATACGAAGGCGATGCAGAATTGAAACGCTTGATTGACGACGGTGAAGAAGTCACTGCTAAAACTGTCTTTGATTTGGCAAAAGAAGGGGACGACCTTGCTTTGATCGTTTACCGTAATTTCTCACGTTACTTGGGTATTGCATGTGCCAACATCGGTTCCATCCTAAATCCATCAACGATTGTTATTGGTGGTGGTGTATCGGCTGCCGGAGAATTCCTTCTTCAAGGCGTGCAAAAGGTTTATGATGAAAATACCTTCCCACAAGTTCGCACAACAACTAAGCTAGCTCTTGCAACTCTAGGAAATGACGCTGGAGTTATCGGAGCAGCATCTCTTGTCTTGCAATAAAAAAACAAAAGAAGGAGAAAATCACTATCTTGAAGCGAGTGATTTTCCTCCTTTCTTTTTTTATGCTATACTAGTTAAGAATAAACGTTGAGGAGAGAGTAAATGACAAAAGCAGATAAGATTTTTAAAGAAAATATTGAGCGAATTCTCAATGAAGGAGTCTTTTCAGAACAGGCTCGTCCCAAGTACAAGGATGGAACTGTTGCAAACTCTAAGTATGTGACTGGAGCTTTTGCAGAGTATGATTTGTCAAAGGGTGAATTTCCCATCACAACCCTACGTCCAATTGCCATCAAATCAGCCATCAAGGAAGTTCTTTGGATCTATCAAGACCAATCCAATAGTCTAGAGGTTCTTAATGACAAGTACAATGTACATTACTGGAATGACTGGGAAGTGGGAGATACAGGGACCATCGGTGAGCGTTATGGGGCTGTGGTTAAGAAGCATGATATTATCAACAAAATCCTTAAGCAGTTGGAAGAAAACCCTTGGAACCGTCGCAATATCATCTCTCTCTGGGATTACCAAGCCTTTGAGGAAACAGATGGCCTTCTTCCATGTGCCTTCCAGACCATGTTTGATGTCCGTCGAGTAGATGGGGAAATTTACCTGGATGCGACCTTGACTCAGCGTTCTAACGATATGCTGGTGGCTCATCACATCAATGCCATGCAGTATGTGGCTCTTCAAATGATGATTGCCAAACACTTTGGCTGGAAGGTTGGGAAATTCTTCTACTTCATCAATAACCTTCACATCTATGATAATCAATTTGAACAAGCTCAGGAATTGCTCCGTCGTGAACCATCAGATTGCCAACCACGTTTGGTCTTGAATGTACCAGATAAGACTAATTTCTTTGATATTAAAGCAGAGGATTTTGAGTTGGTTGACTATGATCCTGTGAAACCGCAATTGAAGTTTGATTTGGCTATTTAATAACATAAAAAGAAGTTGGAAAATCCAACTTCTTTTTTATTGATTAGCGTGATACGCGACGGCGAGCTGCTTTTTTACGATTTTCTTCGATGAAAGCTGCTTTTTGTTCTTCTGGTTCAATCACTTTCTTTTTGAATGCGTATACTGCACCTGCAACAGCAGCAACAGTTCCTGCAACACCTGTTACGAGACCTTTAGCAAATCCTTTAGCCATGAGTCTTCCTCCTTTTATTTATAAATCAGACGAAAATAGCTTAAGATATAGCATTTTTCTGCCTGTTCATTTTGTGATATAATAATAGTAACGAAAAAATGGGAATTTTTCAAGGAAAAACGATGAAAAGCAAAATAATTGTGATTGTTGGCCCAACAGCTGTTGGAAAGACTGCTCTCGCTATTGAAGTTGCTCAGCGATTTAATGGAGAAGTAGTTAGTGGAGATAGCCAACAGGTCTACCGAGGACTAGACATTGGAACAGCCAAGGCTAGTCCGGAGGAGCAGGCAACTGTCCCTCATCATTTAATCGATGTTAGAGATGTAACCGAGTCTTACTCGGCTTTTGATTTTGTTTCCGAAGCCAAGGCAGCCATTGAGGATATTCAAAGTCGTGGTAAGCTTGCTATTATCGCTGGTGGGACAGGACTTTATATTCAGAGTCTACTAGAGGGATATCATCTAGGTGGGGAGACACCACATGAGGATATTTTAGCTTATCGAGCTAGTTTAGAACCTGTTTCTGATGAGGAGTTAGCCCATCTGGTAGATCAAGCAGGCCTTGAAATTCCCCAGTTTAACCGTCGTCGTGCCATGCGTGCCTTGGAAATTGCCCATTTTGCTCAAGACTTGGAAAATCAAGACAGTTTATATGATCCGCTGATTATTTGCTTGGATGATGAGCGTAGTCAGCTTTATGAGCGTATCAATCACAGAGTGGACCTGATGTTTGAAGCTGGACTTCTAGACGAAGCTAAATGGTTGTTTGACCATTATCCAGATGTGCAGGCCGCTAAAGGAATTGGTTACAAGGAACTTTTCCCCTATTTTCGTGGAGAGCAATCTTTGGAGGAGGCGAGGGATAGTCTCAAGCAGGCGACTCGTAGATTTGCCAAGCGTCAGTTGACCTGGTTCCGCAATCGCATGCAGGTGACCTTTTATCAGATAGGAGAATCTGGTGTAAAAGACCGTATTTTAAACCAGATTGAGGAGTTTTTAAATGATTGAAACGGAGAAAAAAGAGGAGCGAGTCCTGCTGATTGGAGTTGAACTCCAGGGCATGGATAATTTTGACCTCTCCATGGAAGAACTGGCTAGTTTAGCAAAGACAGCTGGAGCAGTCGTGGTCGATAGCTACAGGCAAAAACGCGAAAAATATGACTCCAAGACCTTTGTTGGTTCTGGTAAGTTGGAAGAAATAGCGAAAATGGTGGATGCAGAAGAAATCACGACGGTTATCGTCAATAACCGTCTGACACCTCGCCAAAATGTTAATCTTGAGGAAGTCTTAGGTGTTAAGGTTATTGACCGAATGCAGTTAATCCTAGATATCTTTGCCATGAGAGCTCGAAGCCACGAAGGGAAGCTCCAAGTTCATCTAGCCCAGCTCAAGTACCTCTTACCTCGTTTGGTTGGTCAGGGGATTATGCTCAGCCGTCAGGCAGGGGGAATTGGTTCCCGTGGTCCAGGTGAAAGTCAGCTGGAGCTCAACCGTCGTAGTGTTCGCAACCAGATTACAGATATTGAACGCCAACTTAAGGTGGTTGAGAAAAATCGGGCGACAGTTCGAGAAAAACGGTTGGAGTCAAGCACCTTTAAGATTGGCTTGATTGGTTATACCAATGCTGGAAAATCAACCATTATGAACACTTTGACTAGCAAGACCCAGTATGAGGCTGACGAGCTGTTTGCAACTCTGGATGCAACAACTAAAAGCATCCATCTAGGAGGGAATCTCCAAGTAACTTTAACGGATACCGTTGGATTTATTCAAGACTTGCCAACAGAGTTGGTGTCAAGTTTCAAGTCCACCCTAGAAGAAAGCAAGCATGTAGATCTCTTGGTCCATGTCATCGATGCCAGCAATCCTTACCATGAGGAACATGAAAAAACGGTCCTTTCCATCATGAAAGACTTGGACATGGAGGATATTCCTCGCTTAACCCTTTATAATAAAGCGGATTTGGTGGAGGACTTTACGCCTACTCAAACGCCATATGCACTGATTTCGGCAAAGTCTAAAGATAGTCGAGAACAGTTGCAGGCTTTACTGCTAGATAAAATCAAGGAAATTTTTGAAGCATTTACCCTGCGCGTGCCTTTTTCTAAATCTTACAAGATTCATGATTTAGAAAGTGTTGCGATTCTAGAAGAACGTGACTACCAAGATGATGGTCAAGTCATCACAGGCTACATTGCTGAGAAGAACAAATGGAGATTAGAGGAATTTTATGACTGATACCAAAACTTTAGCTCTCAAGTATGGGGGGTATACCAGCTTAGATAAAGTATATCTAGATCAGCTTTTAGCTGGTAGATCTGAGCAGGAGCAGCTAGCCCTCATCACCCCTCCACCCAGTGTAGTGAATGCCTACTTTGCAGAACTCTATCAGAAAAAGAGCCCTCAAGCTGCGACAGATTATTTTGCTGAATTGAGCCAGCAGTTGAATCTTTACAATACTGAGCCAAGTTTCACTCTGGAAAACAAGCCCTTTATTCGCCTCAATCTATCTGGTAAATCCTTTGGATTTTGCTACGAGAAAGAAGGACTAGGTCGCATTTTCTCTGAGCACGAGGAAGTAATTACGGATGAATTACTCTTTGAAATTGCGCAAATTTTTCCTCATCAGTTGGTCTTTGAAGAGTCTGGAAAGATTTACTTGAAGTCTGTCGGGGACGAGGAAGTTGTTAGCGTAAAAAGTCTCACAGCTTTAACAGATCTGGAAGATTTAGCAGATGGAAGACAGCGATTGAAGGGATATAGCCAAGAGGATTTACTACAAGAAGCTAGAGCTTTTTCTGGCAAGCTGTATTATCGCTCGGAAAACAGAACTGCTATGTTATATATTGATTAATTAGAAAGTATCGAATGGATATTCAATTTTTAGGAACGGGGGCTGGTCAGCCCTCTAAAGCCCGCAATGTTTCAAGTCTCGCTTTGAAACTCTTGGACGAGATTAACGAAGTCTGGCTTTTTGACTGTGGAGAAGGAACGCAAAATCGAATTTTGGAGACCACGATTCGACCACGGAAAGTCAGCAAAATCTTTATCACCCACTTGCACGGAGACCATATCTTCGGATTACCTGGATTCCTCTCTAGTCGTGCCTTTCAAGCCAATGAAGAGCAGACAGATTTGGAAATCTATGGTCCCCAAGGCATCAAGTCATTTGTCTTGACCAGTCTACGTGTATCAGGTTCTCGCCTGCCTTATAAGATTCATTTCCATGAATTTGACCAGGATTCTCTAGGAAAAATTCTTGAAACAGATAAATTTACGGTTTATGCAGAAGAGTTGGACCACACGATTTTCTGTGTGGGCTATCGTGTCATGCAAAAGGATTTAGACGGAACCTTGGATGCAGAAAAACTCAAGGCTGCTGGTGTGCCATTTGGACCGCTTTTTGGTAAAATCAAAAACGGTCAGGATGTTGTTCTAGAGGACGGTACCGAGATCAAAGCTACAGACTATATCTCAGCTCCCCGTCCAGGTAAGATTATCACTATCTTGGGGGATACTCGAAAAACGGATGCCAGTGTGCGTCTGGCTGTCAATGCAGATGTCCTTGTCCATGAATCCACTTATGGTAAAGGTGATGAGAAAATTGCCCGCAATCATGGGCACTCAACTAATATGCAGGCTGCTCAGGTCGCAACAGAAGCGGGAGCCAAACGGCTCTTACTCAATCATATCAGTGCCCGTTTCCTTTCAAAAGATATTAGCAAGCTTAAAAATGATGCGGCAACGATTTTTGAAAATGTCCATGTCGTTAAAGATTTGGAAGAAGTGGAAATTTAGAAGTTTGAGAAAGGAAAAGTATGTCAACGATTCTCATTACGGGCGCCAGTGGTGGTCTAGCTCAAGAAATGGTCAAACTCTTGCCAGATGATCAACTCATTTTGCTAGGTAGAAATAAGGAAACATTAGCTCAACTATACGGAAATCATCCTCAGGCTGAATTGGTCGAGATTGATATTACCGATAGTCAAGCCTTAGAAGAACTAGTTGCGGAACTCTACCAGAGATATGGTAAGATTGATGTCTTGATAAACAACGCTGGCTACGGGATCTTTGAAGATTTTGACAAGATTTCTAATCAAGATATTCATCAAATGTTTGAGGTTAATACCTTTGCTTTGATGAATCTATCACGTTTGGTTGCTTCTCGTATGAAAGAGACTCGAAAAGGGCATATCCTCAATATCGTGAGCATGGCAGGTTTGATAGCGACAGCTAAGTCTAGTCTTTACTCAGCGACCAAGTTTGCAGCTATTGGATTTTCAAATGCATTACGCCTCGAACTCATGCCCTATGGTGTCTATGTGACAACTGTTAATCCAGGCCCTATCCGTACAGGATTTTTTGACCAGGCAG
Source organism: Streptococcus sp. Z554 (assembly GCF_053010305.1). NCBI lineage: Bacteria > Bacillati > Bacillota > Bacilli > Lactobacillales > Streptococcaceae > Streptococcus > Streptococcus sp. Z554. The sequence goes on along the minus strand of NZ_JBRKNV010000002.1, from coordinate 65,175 downwards.
ACCCAGATGGCACTTATCTCAAGTCGGTTGACCGATTTCTCCTAGAACCAGATGCGGTTGCTGAAAAGATTGTCAAGACCATTGGAAAAAATAAACGAGAGCTTAATCTCCCAGTCTTACTCAATCTAGCCCACAAGTTTTACAACCTCTTTCCCAAGTTAGCAGATAAGTTGGCTGGAGAGACCTTTAATTATAAGTGAAAAAGAGAGTGGGACAGAAATCAGTAATTCGTTAGAATTCGATTTCGTCGTCCCACCTCCGCACAGTTGAGTAGGGCTGTAAAAGCTGATGAAATCAGCGTAGTAGAGCCCACACAACCACTGCGTCTTGCTCGACAATCCATAGAAAATTGAGAGGCTAGGACTTTTGTCCCAGCCTCTTTTTGTTTTAATTATGAGAAATTGTTCGTCAAAAATAATCCCTGAAAATACTGGTAGTTTATCCCTATTAGATAGTTTTGCGGTATAATAGTGACAAGAAAGTTCATCAGAAAAAAGAAGACCTAAATTAGCTAGATTGTTTTAGAAAATGGACTATTTATAGTCGGAGGTTGACAATGGAATTATTGACAATTGACCAAATCATTTCCATTATTGAAGAAGAAACACAAGGGCTTGACCCTGAGATAAGAGAAGGAATTGTCCTGAACCAAACAGAACTGCCTATGTCTGAACTGGATCGTTTGAAAAAACAACTGCAAATTGAAGATTTGGATCCGATTTTTAGGAAATATATTCTGGCTTATAACTGGGGGCAGGTCGGTTTTTTAAGTTGCCAGTTTGGATATGGGGACGACACTAGTCTTACTTGGCTGATCAATCGCAATTTGGAATACCACGATTACTCGACTCTACAAGAAAGAGGCTTGATCATCATTGCAAATGGAGATCCCTACACTATTTTGCTGGATTGTCATTCTGGGGCGGTCTATGCTCTTGATGCAGAGATGACCTATGATGAAAAAATATGGTTGGCACCAGATTTTCTAGTGTTTGTGAGAGCCATGGGAACGGCTCAATCTGCAGTTTGGAAGGGTTGTGAAAGTGACTTCATCCATTTGATGACTAGGATAGGCCATGCGTCCAGTCTGATATTCTGGCAGAGTCTGGTCGGATTTTATGATTGAAAGTAGAAGGAGCAGGTCATGGAATTTATTGTAGCTGAGGAAGGGATTCCTCAAAATATTGGATGTCAGGGAGCCTTGATTCTCTATTGTGGCAGTGAGATAGAATTTCATTATGAAACCGTACCACCACACGGTGATGAGATTTTTTCTGCCAAGTTACCTTTGTTAGAACTTGAACTGCCCTTTTGGATCTATGGGAGAAATCTCATATTTTTAGATGCTTACTACCTCTTAGCAGAAACAGTTAAGAAAGGGACTTGGGCTCCCATAACGACGATACTCATCAACATTCATACGGGGGAATACGCCAGCCTAGACTACTGGTACAATCATATATCTATTGAGCAAAACGGTCTTGAGTTGAAAAATAATTATGATGGACAAGTCCGGACTTTGAAAACTGTTGACACTCTTCATTGGCTTGCCCTAGATACTGAATCAGAAGAAAGGAACTAAAAATGGCAAAGAAAAGAGTTACATTACCAAAAGAGTTTAAGGATTTAATGGATGAAGGAAATATTGAAGCCCTGAAAGCAGTCTATGATCGCTGTGAATTAACCGCTCATGATGGAAGATTTAGCTTATGTACACCTCTACATATGGGAGGAGTACCAGATGAATTGGTTATCTGGCTGGTAGAAAAGGGCCTAGATATCAATATCCCTGATTATTATGGAGCAACTCCTTTGTACAGTCAGGCAACCATGGGAAGAGATACTGTAAAACTCTTGCTTGAATTGGGGGCAGACATTGAAAAAACCGATACTTATGGCAATACACCCTTGCATATGGCAGCTGAGTTTTTTCATCCTAAGACAGTCAAATGCTTGCTTGAGAAAGGTGCTAATGTCAATGTAGAAAATAACAGGGGACAAACTCCACTGGGTGCAGTTCTGAATGTTTGTCGAGGTATCTATATTGCCCAAACTGCTGAAATTGCCTCTATGTTATTAGAGGCTGGTGCTAAGAAAACATCTGCTATGAAAGAAAAGGTTGAAAATATTGGTAAGGATTTTGAATTTCATCGAGAAAGTATCCATCCTGACTATATAGAGGCTGCAGATAAAGGATTAGCAAAACTCTATGAGCTCTTTGATGTCAAGCCAGTAGCTAAACGAATAACCCATGATGGAGTTTCTCCGATTAAGCTAGTAGAAGGATCCTGGGAGGAGCAATATGAGGAACTATGGTCCTTTTTGCTTCCTTCTATAGGAGCCGCAAGAACTGTTCAGGGAGAAGTCATCCGCATACCAGGGCGCGTTCGAGATGAACTGGATCGTAATGGAGGGGCCAACTGGGACAGAGACTACCGCAAGATGCTACAGGCTATGCCTCACTATCTTTCTCTAGGAACTTCACTTTCAGACACTGACTTAGAAGAGGCCAAGCAAGTCATCAGTCAAATTTACGGCAAAGATTTTAATGACGGTCCCCGTCTGGACCGCCTCTGCCAACTGGCTCTTGCTTGGATTAAGCAAAATCCTAACCCAATTGACTTAAAGGAACCAAGTTATAAGCGGTAAAAAGAATTTGAAGTTAGTTAAAATAAAGAAGTCAGGGTGAAATGATGCAGCTAATTGACCAAGTAAAAAAAATAGAAACTTATATTTGTGAGTGTTTTGAAGACTGGGATTTGGATGATCCTGCAGAGGAAGGATATCTGGAAGATTATCAGGACATTTCTGGTGCTTCCGAGGAAGAACTTCAGGCCTTTGAGGAAATATTTGGCATTCGTCTACCTAGGGACTTCAAAGAGCTTTATAGCTATAAAAATGGCAGTAAATACCTCTCTATTTTACCTTGTGTGATTGACCAGAGAGATTTGACTTTTTCTCTCATGAGTCTGCAGGAAATTGAGACTTGTAAAAAGTACTTTCAAAATAGAGATGCTCTGTTAACAGAATTTCCCGACTATTTTTCGAGTCAAGATCTAGAAAATATGCGTGATAGCAGAATTAAGCCCTATCTTTTTAATAAAAAATGGCTTCCTTTTGCCCAGTATTGTGACTCTTGTTATCTCATGCTGGATTTTGATCCAGGCCGAGAGGGTCAGGAAGGGCAGATTATTTGCTACATCCATGATCCTGACCAAGTGATTTATGTAGCAGAGAGCCTTAGGAATCTGATTGAAGGGATAATGGATGAGATCGTATGAACGGACAAATGTATCAAATAGCTTGTATCGTGGCAGCAGCTAGGAGAGCTTTGAAAACTAATCAGGAAATTTTGTATCATCCTGACCAATATATCAATAAGATTTGCTTTCAAATTTTGCCGTCAGAAAAGGGGGAATCTACAGAACTTTCTGTAACTGATTGGTTTGAACACCTTAAGGAAAAAGGTTTGAAGGACTTAAAATTATTTTGCCCCATTTCAGTTGAAGACAGAGGTATTTTAGGCTTCTCCAATACAACACAGAGTTCAATTCTCTGTTTTTATAAAGATGGGAAGGCAAGATATTTCCTACCAAATTGGGAATCTGCTTCCCTAGGTAGGGGCTGGGATGTTACCTACACCGAGTATGACTGGGAAAGGTCTTCTCAAGAAATTCCCCACTATGAAAATAATATCGAAGAATTTAAGGACATATTGGCTCGTATAGAAGATCTAGCAATTAAAATTGAATGTGAGAACTTTGCCAAAGTCTTTCACTCTGCTAGAAATCATTTACTTGACCTTGATGCTGCTAAGGTGCTAGAGGAGCCTCAAATTCCGCCACAAAATCAAAATATATTTAGAGCTGCAAGTGCAGCGGATGTTTTTGGAGCAATGGGCTCCTGGAATGATGGACCTGGATGGCTGGCACAAGATAAAGGACTTGGCCAACAATACGATGAACTTTCAGATCAATTGCTAAGAAATATTAGGTTAGCTATTCTGTATGCCATCAATGAATGGTGAACGTTTAGGAGGAAGAAAATGGGGAAGCTAAAGTTAAGCCTATTGAACAAATGGGAGCTTGACAAGGATTACAGTATTGTCCTAAACTCAGCCATGCTGTATGATGGTCGAGCCTTGGTCTTAACCAGTGAGAAGGAAGTTTGCAATCGCTACTGTCTGCTAGAAGTATCTCCTTTGGGAGTGAAGGAGATAGATACTTGGGATTGTGACTATGCTTGGGAGGAAGAGCCTCTACTCTATACAGATGGACAAAATATTGGAATCATCAAGGCTGGCAAGGAAATGGTCTATTATACTGGTGATTTTTCTCATCCAGAAATCATTGCCATAAAGGATTCCCAGAGTATACTTCCTAAAAAGGCACAAGAGAGATATTTTCAAATAGTATCAGATAGCGACCAGATACCCGTGTGTTTTGAAGATCAAGTTTATACAAATCAGGCAAGAAACTTTGCCCTTTTAGAGTTTGATAGAGAGAACAAGCAGGCTAAGTGGACCACTTATTCGCATATCGATAAAAAAGATTTAAATCACCACGACATAAGCTCAGCTGCCTGTCCTAAAATCGATAGTATGAAATTTTGGAAGCAAGAGCTCTATGCCTTTACCTCTGGAGAAAGTCAAACCTCTGTCAATAAATGGGGCATGGACTATTATGCTCTTGTTAAAATCTCTAGTGATGGACGTGTTATCGAAAAAATATTTGAATCTGATTGTTTGAAGGGAGCAGGCAAAAAAGCTGGTGTTAATGGAATTTTTACGGATTCGCCTTATCTTATCCTGAGTCCCCTATTTAAGAATGATGATTGGAAGGGCAAGCAAAAGCTATTTTCTCTGGCAACAAGAGAATGGTGCGATATAGCCTTGCCTAGAGGAATGAGTAAACACAAGCTTCAAAATATGACAGATAACTTTTGTTTAACCTTCGTCTACGACAGAAGATTAAAAGAACTTGCCCTTTGTCAGATTGACTAGGCTGTGAGACTGAATTTGGGAGCTTTTTATTGATAGGTGCTGATATTTCTTGATTAGTCTACAGTATTTATTTTGAGCTGTTTTCTCGTTAAATTTGACCAAGTATTGCAAATCGAATCTTAAAATAATATACTAGTTCTGTTAGTTATGAAAACGTTTGCGTTTTGTTGATGATGATTATTTAGGAGACAAATGATGGAATTGACAGCCATTTATCATAGACCAGAATCAGAGTATGCTTATCTTTACAAAGAAGGTCAGCTACATATCCGAATCAGAACCAAGAAAAATGATGTCCAGAAGGTTATCTTGCATTATGGAGATCCCTTTATTTTCATTGAGGATAAGTATGAAGCCAAGAAAGAAATGACCAAAGTAACCTCAGATGCCCTATTTGATTATTGGCAGGTTACGGTCTCTGTTGATTTTGCTCGGATTCAATACCTCTTTGAACTCCTTGATAAAGAAGGTCAAGGTGTTTATTACGGTGATAAGGGTTGTGTAGAACATACTCAAGAAAACTTGGATGCTGATGGAAACGGCTTTAAGCTTCCTTATGTTCACGAAATAGACGGATGTCAGGTTCCTGACTGGGTTTCAAATACCGTTTGGTACCAGATTTTCCCAGAACGCTTTGCTAATGGAAATCCTCATTTGACACCAGATGGAGCTCGAGAGTGGGATGCAGCCATTGCGCCTAAGAGGGATGACTTTTTTGGTGGAGATTTACAAGGGATTATCGACCATTTAGACTATCTGAAAGATTTGGGAATCACTGGCCTTTATCTATGTCCGATTTTTGAAGCAACAACCAATCACAAGTATGATACGACGGATTATTTTGAAATTGACCGTCACTTTGGAGACAAGGAAGTCTTTCGTCATTTAGTCGAGGAAGCTCACAAACGTGGTATCAAGATTATGCTAGATGCTGTTTTCAATCATATCGGTTACCAGTCTGCCCAATGGCAGGATGTTCTAAAGAACGGAGAACAGTCACCATATAAAGATTGGTTCCATATCCAAGAATTTCCAGTTACTGAGGATAAACTTCAGAATCCAAGACAACTCCCTTATCATACCTTTGCCTTTGCTAGCTATATGCCTAAGTTGAATACAGCTAATCCGGAGGTTAGGGACTATCTTTTAAGTGTTGCGACCTACTGGATTGAGAATTTTGATATCGATGCTTGGCGCTTGGACGTTGCAAATGAAATTGACCACCAGTTCTGGAGAGATTTCAGAAAGGCAGTTCTAGCTAAAAAGCCTGATTTGTATATTTTAGGTGAAATCTGGCATACGTCTCAGCCTTGGCTAAATGGGGATGAGTTCCATGCAGTCATGAACTACCCGCTTTCTGAAAGTATTAAAGATTATTTCTTGCGTCAGCATAAAAAGCCTGAGCAGTTTATTTCAGAAATCAACAGCCAGTCTATGTACTACAAGCAACAAATCTCAGAGGTGATGTTTAACCTTTTAGATTCTCATGATACAGAGCGCATCCTTACAACTGCCAAAGGAAATATCCAGCATGTCAAGGCTGCCCTAACTTTCCTCTATCTTCAAAAAGGGGCCCCTTGTATCTATTACGGAACAGAGCTAGCACTAATTGGTGGACCAGACCCTGATTGCCGTCGTGTCATGCCTTGGGACCGTGTGTCTAAGGAAAATGACATGCTGAATTTTATGAAACAGTTGATTCAAGTCCGTAAGGAAGTGGCAAGCATTATTCAGCATGGTGCATATAGTTTGGAAGAATTGAAACCAGATGTCCTATCCTTGAAGTGGAACTACGAAGGAAAAGAAGTTCGAGCCATCTTCAATCAGTCTTCTGAGAAATATACTTTAGATAGAGATTCAATTGATTTAGCGAGTCATTGCCAGCTTGAAGATGGACAAGAGATCATCTTACCAGATGGATTTGTAGTTACTATTTCTGAATAAAAAGGATTAAAATAATGGCACTCAAGGAAGTTTATGAGTATTTTCGTCACTATGATAAGGAAACTTATCAGGTTGTCGCCTGCATGGGCAATGAACCATCGGAAGAAGATGTTCAGGATTTTGAAAATCAATACGGCATTCGTCTACCAGAAGATTTCAGGGAATTCACCATGTCATCTCTGGGAGGTCTCTTTATGGAAGTCAGAGAAGAGCTATGGCCAAGAGCTAAGGCTTACGATGTAGCACCATTTTGGACCTTCTGTCGAGGTATTAAGGTCTTGGGAATTGCAAATGGCATCCCAGATTTCTTAGACATTCGTCTTAAAACCAAGGAATTACACGCTCTGGGCTTTGTGGATTATATCCCATTTCTGTCTATCATTGGTGATGGAGATGTAATGTTTTGCTTTGATAAGGACAATCACATAGTAGCTCTAGACTGGTATAATAGTGGTGAAACCGAGGAGCTTAATTGTGATTTTTCAGAGCTTTTGCTTCATCAAATTGCAGAGCTTGAAGAACGAAAAAATGAGATGGTCAAGCTACTGGCAAATGGAAAAACTAGTCAGTGATTGAAGGGAAAATTCAGGATTGATTTTTAATAATGAGAGTGGGACAGAAATCGGTAATTCGTTAGAATTCGATTTCGTCGTCCCACCTCCGCACAGTTGAGTAGGGCTGTAAAAGCTGATGAAATCAGCGTAGTAGAGTCCACTCAACCACTGCGTCTTGCTCGACAATCCAAAGACAATTGAGAGGCTAGGACTTTTGTCCCAGCCTCTTTTGTAATTTTCACTAAATGTACATTCAGGTTTTTATAATTTTCTACAAATTATAGAAAAAAGAATCAAAAGTATGAGTTTTACAGTCATAGTATTGAAGTATCCTATATTATTTTATAAAATAGAAGTAATCATTACAAAACAAGTATAGCGCTTTCAGCAAAAATGGAAGCGGTTACTTAACAAGGAGAACCCTATGGGAAAAGACTATTGGAATCGCAAAAGTGTCTATAGCATCCGTAAATTTACGGTAGGAACATGCTCGGTCCTTATTGGGACTTGCTCTGTTTTATTAGGAGCAAATCTAGCTACTGTAAATTCTGTATCTGCCGATGAGACACCAGTCGCAGTTACCACAGAAAATGTGGAGAAAGAAGCACCTAAAGATCAAGTTACGGAAGCAAAAGTTTCAGAACAAACTGTACCAACGGAACCTGTTACTAGTGAAGTAGTAGGAACTGAACATGAAGTAGAGAAAAAAGAGGAAATTCCATCTACTGAATCTACTTCCGATAAAAAAGAGATTTCAGCTTCAGAAAAGCAGGCTCCAGCTCTTACTCAAGACCAATCTGCTCAAACTGAAAAACCTGAGCTAAAACCTGCAACTAATGATGAGGTTAAACAGTTGATTGAGGATAGAAAAGTAGAATTCAACCAAAACTGGCATTTCAAGCTCAATGCCAATGCTAAAGATGCAGTCAAGCCAGATGCTGATGTTTCTAGTTGGAAGAAATTAGACCTTCCTCATGACTGGAGTATCTACAATGACTTTGACCATGACTCACCTGCCCAAAACGAAGGTGGGCAACTCAATGGTGGTGATGCTTGGTATCGTAAGACCTTTAAACTCGATGAAGAAGACCTCAATAAGAATGTTCGTATCACCTTTGATGGGGTTTACATGGATTCTCAAGTTTATGTAAATGGCCAGCTAGTTGGTCACTATCCAAATGGTTACAACCAATTCTCATATGATATCACTGACTATCTCCATAAAGACGGTCGCGAGAATGTCGTAGCAGTGCATGCCATCAACAAACAACCAAGTAGCCGTTGGTACTCAGGAAGCGGGATTTACCGTGATGTTACCCTTCAAGTCACAGATAAGGTCCATACTGAGAAAAATGGAACAACGATCTTAACACCAGATCTTGAAAAACAACAGAAGGGCAAGGTAGATACTCATGTAACAAGTAAGATTGTCAATACTGATGATAAAGATCATGAAATTCTTGCTGAGTATCAAATCATTGAACGCAATGGTCAAGCTGTAACCGATCTCGTTCGTACAGCTAGTCAAGTCTTGAAAGCTCATCAATCAACAAGTTTAAATGCGATTTTGCAAGTTGACAAACCAAAACTTTGGACAGTCCTCAATGATAAACCTGCCCTTTATGAATTGGTGACTCGTGTCTATCGTGATGGCCAGTTGGTGGATGCTAAGAAAGATTTGTTTGGGTACCGTTATTACAACTGGACACCAAATGAAGGCTTCTCTTTGAATGGTGAACGCATTAAATTCCATGGGGTTTCTCTTCACCATGACCATGGAGCTCTAGGAGCTGAAGAAAACTATAAAGCAGAATACCGCCGTCTTAAACAGATGAAGGATATGGGTGTAAACTCTATTCGTACAACCCACAACCCAGCTAGTGAGCAGACTTTACAGATTGCTGCTGAGCTAGGTTTGTTGGTCCAAGAAGAAGCCTTCGATACTTGGTATGGTGGTAAGAAACAGTATGACTACGGTCGCTTCTTTGATAAAGATGCTACTCACCCAGAAGCTAAAAAAGGTGAAAAATGGTCTGATTTTGACTTGCGTACCATGGTCGAAAGAGGTAAGAACAACCCTGCTATCGTCATGTGGTCTATCGGTAACGAAATCGGTGAAGCAGATGGGAAACCTCGTTCTCTAGCAACCGTTAAACGCTTGGTTCAAGTGATCAAGGCTGTTGATAAGACACGCTATGTCACTATGGGAGCAGATAAGTTCCGTTTTGGTGATGGTAGTGGTGATCATGAAAAAATCGCGAATGAACTGGATGCCGTTGGATTTAACTACTCAGAAGATAACTACAAGAAACTTCGTGCGAAACATCCAAATTGGTTGATTTACGGTTCTGAAACTTCCTCAGCTACTCGTACACGTGGAAGTTATTTCCGACCAGAACGTGAATTGGTCCACAGCAATCAGGCTTACCGTCATTATGAGCAATCAGACTACGGTAATGACCGTGTTGGCTGGGGTAAAACAGCTACTGCATCTTGGACTTTTGACCGTGACAATGCTGGTTATGCAGGTCAGTTCATCTGGACAGGTACTGACTATATCGGTGAACCGACTCCATGGCATAACCAAAACCACACACCAGTTAAGAGTTCTTACTTTGGTATCGTAGATACAGCTGGAATTCCAAAGAATGACTACTACTTGTACCAAAGCCAATGGGTTTCTGCTCATAAGAAACCAATGGTTCATCTTCTTCCTCACTGGAATTGGGAAGATTCTACCCTAAAAGAAAATGTAGCTGATGCTGATGGTAAGATTCCTGTTCGTGCATTTTCAAACGCTGCAAGTGTTGAATTGTTCTTGAACGGTGAGTCCCTAGGTAAGAAAACCTTTAACAAGAAACAAACAAGTGATGGACGTACTTACCAAGAGGGTGCTAAACCTAATGAACTTTACCTTGAATGGAAGGTTGCTTATCAACCTGGAACTTTGGAAGCAGTAGCTCGTGACGAAGCTGGTAATATCATTGCTCGTGATAAGATTGTGACTGCTGGAGAACCTGCAGGAGTTCGTTTGGTCAAAGAAGAAAATGCCATCGCAGCTGACGGAAAAGACCTCACTTATATCTACTACGAAATCGTTGATAGTAAAGGTAACGTAGTTCCAACCGCCAATAACCTGGTTCGCTTCCAGTTACATGGACAAGGTCAGATTGTCGGTGTGGACAACGGGGAACAAGCCAGCCGCGAACGTTACAAAGAACAAGCAGATGGTTCATGGATTCGCAAAGCCTTTAATGGTAAGGGTGTTGTGATTGTCAAATCAACGGAGCAAGCAGGTAAATTCACTTTGACTGCCCACTCTGATTTCTTGAAATCTGGTCAAACAACGATCTTCACAGGTAAAAAAGACCAAGCTGAAAAAACTGTTTTAGGTACAGAAGTACCTAAAGTACGTACCGTTATTGGTCAAGAAGCGAAAATGCCTTCAAAAGTAGCATTTATCTACAGTGATGGTAGCCGTGAAAAACTTCCAGTAGAATGGTCAGCAGTTAATGTCAACGAACCTGGTATCTTTACTGTTAAAGGTGTGGCAGATGGTCGTGATGTAGAAGCGCGTGTTGAAGTCTTGGCCCTCGAAACAGAATTACCGGTAGTTAAGAGAATTGCTCCAAATACAGACCTAAATTCAGTCGACAAATCTGTTTCTTACGTATTGTCAGATGGTACTGTAGGAAGCTATGACGTTGATAAGTGGGAAGTTGCAGCAGAAGATCAAGCTAAATTAGCTATCCCAGGCTCTCGTATCCAAGTTAAAGGAATTTCAGGTGATGACCAAATCGATGCAACCTTTGTAGTCGCAGAAGGTCAAGCAGCTGCACCAGTAGTACCGACTGTAACTGTAGCTGACCAGCCTGTAGAAGGGCTCTCAACGGATCAACCAGTTCTATACCATAAACTTGCTTATGGAACTGCTTTACCTGAAGTCAAAGCTTTGGCTGAAAATGCGCAAGTGACTGTTATTCAAGCTAACGAAGCAAATGGTATGCGTGCAAGTATTTATGTTCAACCAAATGATGGTGGAGCATTGCAAACTTACGCTATCCAATTCTTACAAGAAGCTCCGCAGATTGAACGTTTGAGCCTAGAAGTAGAAAATGCAGCTGCATTGAAAGAAGACCAAACAGTTGGTATCAAGGTATTGGCTCACTATCAAGATGGTACACAGGCAGAATTGAAGGCTGACAAGGTAAGCTTCTCAACATCAGGTCAAGGAGATGTAGCTGTTCGTAAAGGTATGCTTGAATTGCATAAACCTGGTCAAGTAACTTTGAAAGCTCAATTTGAAGGAGCAGAAGGTCAGATTGACTTGAACATTCAAGCAAACACTGAAAGCAAAGTTGTCCAAGCCATTCGTCCAGTTAGTGTCGTGACAGGTTTGAACCAAGAACCAAGTCTACCTGAGACAGTAACGGTAGAGTACGACAAAGGATTTCCAAAAGTTCACAAGGTGACTTGGCAAGCAGTTGCTAAGGAAGACCTTGCCAAATACCACAGCTTTGATGTTATAGGTAAAGTAGAAGGAATCGAAAACGAAGCTCATGCAAAAGTTTCTGTAGAAGGTATCATTGCAGTCGAGGAAGTCAGCGTAACAACTCCTGTTTCAGAAGCTCCTCAATTGCCAGAAAGTGTTCGTACTTACCACTCAAACGGCCAAGTATCTTCAGCTAAAGTGACTTGGGATGCTATTGACCCAAGCCAATATGCACAAGAAGGTAGCTTTACAGTGACAGGACATGTGGAAGGTACTCAGTTACCAACCAAACTTCATGTTCGTGTTTCTGCTCAGACAGAAACGGGTGCTAACATTTCTGACCAGTGGACAGGTTCAGAGTTGCCACTTGCCTTTGCATCAGACTCAAATCCAAGTGACTCAGTAGCCAATGTCAATGATAAACTAATCTCATATAATGATCAGCCAGCAAACCGCTGGACAAACTGGAACCGTACAAGCGAGGCATCCGTAGGTATTCTCTTTGGTGATTCTGGTATCCTGTCTAAACGTTCGGTTGATAACCTTAACGTAGCCTTCCACGAAGACCACGGTGTTGGTGCACCTAAGTCTTATGTCATCGAATACTATGTAGGAAAAGATGTTCCAACAGTTCCTAAAAATCCAAGCTTTGTAGCTAGTGAAGACCACGTCTTTAACGATGACAATAACTGGAAACAAGTGACAAATCTTAAAGCTCCAGACCAAGTGAGAGCTGGAGAAATGACTCACTTTAGCTTTGATAAAGTCAATACCTATGCGGTTCGTATCCGTATGGTTAGACCAGATGGTAAATGGGGTACTTCCATTACAGAAATTCAAATCTTCTCTAAACAAGTAGCTGCAGCTAAGAAAGCTCAAGCTCAAATCCAAGTAGATGGAAAAGATTTGCCAAACTTTAACCCTGGCTTGACTGACTATTATCTAGAAGCTAAGGAAGACAAAGCACCAACTGTGACAGCAAGCGTATCAGATAATGGTATTGCTACAGTAATTCCAAGCGTACGTGAAGGTGATCCAGTTCGTGTTGTAGTTAAGGCTGAAAATGGAGATATTCTAGGAGAATACCGTCTACACTTTACAAATGATAAAGACTTGCTAGCAAGCAAACCGCTAGTTGCTGTTAAATCATCACGCTTGGTTGCTAAGGGCCATACTCTTGAGTTACCAACGAAAGTGGGCGTTTATTTCGCAGGTAAAGATGGTTATGAAGTCAAAGATTTAGCCGTTGAATGGGATGAAGTTCCAGCTGAAAACTTAGCGAATGCTGGTGAATTTACAGTTCATGGTCGCATTTTGGGAACTGATTTAACTGCTGAAGTGGCGGTCCGTGTGACTGATAAACTTGGTGAAAACCTATCAGACAACCCAGAATTTGATGACGATAGCAACCGATCATTTGCTTCTGCAACCAATGATATTGATCCAAATTCTCATGACCGTGTGGACTATGTTAACGATGGTTCAGATGATGAAACTCGTCGTTGGACCAACTGGTCTCCAACTCCATCTGATAATCCAGAAGTTTCAGTAGGGGTTATCTTTAGAGAAGCTGGCAAGATTGTTGAACGTACAGTCGCTGAAGGAAGCATTCGATTCTTCTCAGATGGTGGTACAGATGCACCTTCTAAACTCGTATTAGAGCGCTATGTTGGTCCAGAATTTAATTCGCCTGAATATTACTCTAACTACCAACCATACGATCCAGAACATCCATTCAACACTCCTTCTAACTGGGAGAAAGTTGAATACCGTGCGGATCAAGAGATTCAAGCAGGAACTGACATCCATGTAACCTTTGCCCCAGTTAAAGCTAAGGCTATGAGATGGCGCATGGATAGAAAAGCTGATACCAAGGGTGTAGCTATTACAGAAATGGCCTTCATTGCTCCAAGTGAGGAACCTAAGGATAGTACAGCTGCAAAACTTCTTGTGGATGGTAATGAAATTGCTAACTTCTCTGAAGATCGTGTGGATTACCAAGTGACCTACAGTGGAAATCGTCCTAAAGTCACAGTAGAAGCTGGCGAACAAGTTGCAGCAACTGTTGTTGATAGTGGTGACGACAAACTTCCAGTCTTAATCCATCTTGTTTCAGAAAGTGGTAAACACGTTAAGGAATACCGCATTCAATTGACGAAAGCAGATGTTGAAAGTGCTAAGACAGAACCAGCTGTTCAAGAGGAACTCCCTAGCCTAGAAGTGGTTGAAGAAGCAATCGGCTTCAAGACAGTTAAGCAAGATGATCCGACTCTTCCAGAAGGTGAAACTCGCGTTTCTCAGGCAGGTCGTGAAGGTAAAGAACGCATCCTTACTGAAGTGGCAGTAGATGGAAGCCGTACTGAAAAACTTCGTGAAGTTGTTGAAGCAGCACAAGATGAGATTGTCTTAGTAGGAACTAAGAAAGAAGTATCAGGTAAAACTGATCCAGCTATCCACGAGGTTCCAGAATTCACAGGCGGTGTCAATGGAGCAGAGGCGGCAGTTCATGAAGTTCCAGAATACACAGGTGGTGTGAATGGAGAAGAGGCGGCAGTTCACGAAGTTCCAGAATACACAGGTGGTGTGAATGGAGTTGATCCAGCTATCCACGAGGTTCCAGAATTCACAGGCGGTGTCAATGGAGCAGAAACCGCTATTCATGAAGTCCCAGAGTACATTGAAGAAAATGAAGCAGCTGATAAAATCCAACCACCAGTAGTAGAAGTCCCAGAATTTACAGGTGGAGTAAATGGTGTCGAAGCAGCTGTTCATGAAGTTCCAGAGTACACTGAAGCTATTGGCACAGCAGGTGACGAAGCAGCTCCAGTAGTAGAAGTCCCAGAATTCAAGGGTGGCGTTAACGCAGTCGAAGCAGCTGTTCATGAAGTTCCGGAATACACTGGTGGTGTGAATGCAGTCGAAGCAGCGGTTAACGATGTGCCAGAGTACAAAGGTGGTGCCAATGCAGTCGAAGCAGCGGTGAACGAAGTCCCAGAATATACTGGTGGCGTGAACGCATCCGAAGCAGCGGTTAATGATGTGCCAGAGTACAAAGGTGGTGCCAATGCAGTCGAAGCAACGGTGAACGAAGTCCCAGAATATACTGGTGGCGTGAACGCATCCGAAGCAGCGGTCAATGAAGTACCGGAGTACAAAGATGAGCAGTCGATTGTAGCCCTTGCTATGTCACAAGACAAGACTTATCAGGCACCTGCAAGCCGTCAACATATTCTCCCTGAAACAGGTACTAAGGAAAATGCAACTCTTGCAACAGCAGGTGTTATGGGAATGCTCCTAGGTTTGTTTGCAATGGGAAAGAAAAAAGACGAAGAATAAAACGATCTGACATGATTTAGATCATAGAGATTGGACAAACAGGCCAAGCTCAACTATAAAAAGTGGACAAACTAGTTGTAAGTAACAGAACTAGACCTTGTCCGCTTTTTTATGTTTTATATTTAGGGCTAAACTTTCTTTCTATTATTAAAAGAGTTATAATAAAGATGAAAATAGGGATAGAAGAGGAGGAGATAGGATGGCTTACATTGAAATGAAACATAGCTATAAGAGGTATCATACTGGTGATACAGAAATTGTAGCAAATCGTGATGTCAACTTCGAGATAGAAAAGGGAGAACTAGTCATTATCCTTGGTTCATCTGGAGCAGGAAAGTCAACAGTTTTGAATATTCTAGGCGGAATGGATACAAATGATGAAGGGCAAGTCTGGGTTGATGGGACTAACATTTCTGACTATACATCCCATCAGAGAACCAACTATCGCAGAGATGACGTTGGCTTTGTCTTTCAGTTTTACAATTTGGTTTCTAATCTAACGGCTAAAGAAAATGTCGAGCTGGCATCAGAAATACTCTCAGATGCCTTGGATCCTGAGCAGGTTTTAAAGGATGTTGGCTTAGGACACCGACTCAATAACTTTCCAGCCCAGTTGTCAGGTGGTGAGCAACAACGGGTTTCCATTGCCCGAGCGGTGGCTAAAAATCCTAAAATTCTCCTTTGTGATGAACCAACGGGAGCTTTGGACTACCAGACTGGTAAGCAAGTTCTAAAGATTCTTCAAGATATGTCACGACAAAAAGGTGCCACCGTTATTATCGTGACCCACAATGCTTCGCTAGCACCTATAGCTGATCGGGTGATTCAGATGCACGATGCTGGGGTCAAGAGTGTTGTTATCAATCCTCAACCACAGGATATTGATGATTTGGAGTACTGAGATGAAAAGAAGGACATATTGGAAAGACCTGCTCCAGTCTTTTACAGGTTCAAAGGGACGGTTTTTATCCATCCTAACTCTGATGATGTTGGGTTCTTTGGCCTTGGTCGGTCTTAAGGTTGCTAGTCCCAATATGGAGCGAACAGCATGGGGTTATATTCAAAAAGCCAATCTGGCAGATATGACTGTCATAGCAGATTATGGTCTAGATCAGGCTGACCAGGATGAATTGGAAAATCTTACTCGAGCAGCCGTTGAGTTTGGTTATATGACGGATTTGACTCTAGAAGGTAGCCAAGATGCCATACGGATTTTTTCTAAGACAGAAAGAATTTCGAAATTCCAAGTAACCCAAGGTCGCTTACCTGAAAAAGAAGATGAACTAGCCTTGGCGGACTTTTGGAAAGATCGCTATCAGATTGGTCAAGTTATTCATTTGAGTCAAAAGAATGGCAGTAATTCTCAATTAAAGCGAGATAGTTATACCATTACAGGTTTTGTTCACTCACCAGATATTTTTTCAACATCAGATATGGGGAGTTCAGCTAGTGGAAATGGGAATCTAGCAGCTTACGCTGTCGTAACTAGCAACAACTTTAATAGTCCTGTATACACCATTGCCCGCCTGCGTTTTGCTAGTCTAACAGATGTCAATCCTTTTTCCAGTGATTATGATAAGAAGCTAGAGGCAGAAGAAGTGGCTCTTAAGGAACAATTTGCTGATAATGGTCAAGCTCGACTTGAGAAAATGAAGAAAGACGCTCAAAAATCACTTGATGAAGGAAAGAAGCAACTGGACGAGGCTGAAAGTAATTTGACAGCTGGCAAGAGTCGCCTGCAAGAAATCGAAAGGCGTCTACAAGCTCAAGAAAATCAAGTGAGCCAACTACCAGAACCACAAAAGAGCCAAGCATCTAGCCAATTAGACCAAGCTAAAGAGCAACTCAAGCAGGAAAAGGAAAAGCTAAGCCAGGCTGAAAAAGATCTGTCGAGTGAAAAAGCTAAATGGCAGACCAGTCAGGATGAAGTCAATTCTCTGACAGAGCCAAGCTATCATGTTTATAATCGAAAGAGTTCTCCAACTGGCCAAGGTTATCTCATGTATAGTAACTCGGCTATGAGTATTCGTGCCGTTGGGAATATCTTTCCAATTGTTCTCTATGCTGTTGCAGCCATGGTGACTTTTACCACCATGACTCGTTTTGTAGACGAGGAAAGAACCAATGCTGGTATCTTTAAAGCTTTAGGCTACCATAGCAAAGACATCATTGCTAAGTTTGTGATTTATGGTCTGGTTGCTGGAACTCTTGGGACCCTTCTAGGAATTCTGATTGGTCATTACATCCTAGCACCTACTATTTCGCATATCATTACTGAGCGAATGATTGTTGGTGAGAGTCAGCAGTATTTCTACTGGACCTATAGTTGCTTGGCTCTAGGGCTAAGCTTAGTAGCTAGTGTCTTACCTGCCTACCTTGTATCTCGCAGAGAGTTGCATGAAGAAGCAGCGCAATTATTACTACCCAAGCCACCAGTCAAGGGGTCTAAAATTCTCTTGGAGCGCATGACCTTTATCTGGTCACGTTTGAGCTTTACCCAAAAGGTAACTGCCCGCAACATTTTCCGTTACAAACAACGCATGCTAATGACCATTTTTGGAGTTGCAGGTTCAGTAGCTCTCCTCTTTGCAGGTCTTGGTATCCAATCCTCTGTTGTAGGAGTGGCTGACAGGCAGTTTAATGATCTGCAACAATACCAGATGATTCTCTCTATCAATACTAGAGCTTCTGATTCTGATAAGGCAAAACTAGAAGAAAAATTGCAGAGTGATGAAGTTGAAAGCTATCGAATGATTTCTTCTAAGCAGCTTGAAGAAAAGTATGCCGGCAAGGCTGGAGTTCAAACTGTGACCATTATGGTTACAGATAAGGATGATTTGGCTCCATTTGTTATCTTAGAAAAAAATGGGGAAAAACTGAGCTTATCAGATGGAGTCGTCCTGACAGAAAAGTTAGCCCAGCTGGCTGGTGTTTCAGTAGGCGATAATTTTCAAATCGATGGGAAATCCTTTAAAGTTGGCGCCATTACAGAGCATTATGTAGGTCACCTTGTTTATATGAATCAGGCGACCTATGAGGAAATTTATGGTCAAGCTCCCAAGATGAATACCTATCTGATCCAACTCAAGGATAAAAGTGAAGGGAATACCGAAAGAGTTGCGGGAGAATTTATGGATCTAGCTGCTGTCAGTGGCCTCGTTCAAAATGCCTCAACCATTCAACTCTTTGAAAGTTTTGCCAATTCTCTGAATCATACCATGGCGATTTTGGTGCTAGTATCGGTGCTATTAGCCATTGTGATTCTCTATAATTTGACCAATATCAATGTTGCTGAACGGATTCGGGAACTCTCAACCATCAAGGTTCTTGGTTTTCATAACAAAGAAGTGACACTTTATATCTATCGGGAAACCATCTTATTGTCAGTAGTTGGGATTATCTTGGGTCTGGTATCTGGATTTTATCTCCACCAATTTCTAATACAGATGATTGCACCAGGCACCTTCCGTTTTCAACCAAAGGTCGGTTGGGAAGTTTATCTCATCCCAGTTCTAGCAGTTAGTACTATCCTGACTATACTCGGATTTTTTGTCAATCATTATCTCCGAAAGGTTGATATGCTAGAGGCTCTCAAATCTGTGGAATAGTTGATAGAGAACAAAAAACAAATAAGAAAGCCCTTTGTGGCTTTTTTATTTTCATAAAAATGGTAAAATAGTAAGAGTAGAAATGGAGTCCTAGATATGAAACGAATTGATCAATTTGAAAATAAGAAAGTATTAGTCCTCGGTTTGGCCAAATCTGGTGAATCTGCAGCTCGTCTCTTGGACAAGCTAGGTGCTATCGTAACAGTTAATGATGGCAAGCCTTTTGAGGAAAATCCGGCAGCTCAGAGCCTTCTGGAAGAAGGAATCAAGGTTGTCACTGGTGGACATCCTTTGGAATTGTTAGATGAAGATTTTGCCCTCATGGTAAAAAATCCAGGAATTCCTTATAGCAACCCTATGATTGAAAAAGCTCTAGAAAAAGGCATTCCAGTATTGACAGAGGTTGAGTTGGCCTACTTGATTTCTGATGCACCAATTATCGGTATTACAGGTTCTAATGGTAAGACTACGACTACAACTATGATTGGAGAAGTTCTGACTGCTGCGGGGCAAAATGGACTCTTATCAGGCAACATCGGTTATCCTGCTAGTCAGGTTGCTCAAACTGCGACAGCTAAGGATACCCTTGTCATGGAGTTATCTTCTTTCCAATTAATGGGAATCCAGGAATTCCATCCTGAAATTGCTGTTATCACAAACCTGATGCCAACGCATATTGACTATCACGGTTCTTTTGAAGCCTATGTGGCAGCCAAGTGGAATATCCAAAACAATATGACAACAGCTGATTACCTAGTATTGAACTTCAACCAGGAATTAGCTAAAGAGCTTGCGACAAAGACAAATGCGACTGTAGTACCATTCTCAACACTTGAAAAGGTTGACGGAGCTTATCTTGAAGATGGTCTTCTCTACTTCCGTGGTGAAAAAGTCATGGCAGCGGATGAAATCGGTGTTCCAGGTAGCCACAATGTGGAAAATGCTCTTGCAACCATTGCCGTTGCTAAACTGCGTGGCGTTGATAATGAAACCATCAAGGAAACCTTGTCGGCCTTTGGTGGAGTTAAACACCGTCTCCAGTTTGTAGACCAAATCAATGGCGTTAAATTCTATAACGATAGTAAGTCAACCAATATCTTAGCAACTCAAAAAGCCTTGTCAGGATTTGACAATAGCAAGGTTATCTTGATCGCTGGTGGTTTGGACCGTGGCAATGAGTTTGACGAATTGGTACCAGACATTACTGGACTTAAGAAAATGGTCATCCTTGGTCAGTCTGCAGAGCGTGTGAAGCGTGCAGCGGATAAGGCTGGTGTCGCTTATGTCGATGCGACAGATATTGCTGATGCAACTCGCAAGGCTTATGAACTTGCAGAAGAGGGTGATGTAGTTCTCCTCAGTCCTGCTAATGCAAGCTGGGATATGTATGCCAACTTTGAAGTACGTGGAGATCTTTTCATCGACACTGTAGCGGAGTTAAAGGGATAATATGAAAAAGATAGTATTTACAGGTGGGGGAACGGTTGGACACGTTACCCTCAACCTTTTGTTAATGCCCAAGTTCATCGAAGATGGCTGGGAAGTCCACTATATTGGTGATAAAAATGGGATTGAGCATCATGAACTCCTTAAATCAGGGCTGGATGTGACCTTCCATTCGATTGCAACAGGGAAACTGCGTCGCTATTTCTCATGGCAAAATATGTGGGATGTTTTTAAGGTTGCTTTTGGAATTCTTCAATCGCTCTTTATTATGTTACGAATTCGTCCGCAAGCCCTCTTTTCTAAGGGTGGATTTGTATCTGTTCCCCCTGTTATCGCAGCACGAGTATGCAGAGTACCAGTCTTTATCCATGAGTCTGACCTCTCCATGGGCTTGGCCAATAAAATCGCCTATAAGTTTGCGACTAAGATGTACTCTACTTTTGAACAAGCCTCTAGCCTTACTAAGGTAGAACATGTAGGAGCTGTGACCAAGGTTTCTGGTCTAGTTACGGAAGAACCTGAGGAAATGGTAGATATCCGGACTTGTTTTAATGATAAGTTACCAACTCTTCTTTTTGTCGGGGGTTCTGCTGGAGCACGTGTCTTTAACCAACTAGTTACAGATCACAAGGAAGAGTTAACTAGTCGCTATAATATCATCAATCTGACAGGTGATGCTAGTTTAAATGAACTAAGTACCAATCTTTATCGTGTTGATTATGCGACGGAACTCTATCAACCACTTATGAATATGGCTGATGTAGTCATTACTCGTGGTGGAGCTAATACCATCTTCGAACTCCTTGCTATGGCTAAATTACATGTTATTGTGCCACTGGGTCGCGAAGCCAGTCGTGGAGACCAGATAGAAAATGCAGCCTATTTTATGAAGAAAGGCTATGCGGAGGAGTTGCAAGAGAGTGATCTGACTTTGTCAACTTTAGAAGAAAAAGTAAATCAACTCTTGACCAACAAAGAGATTTATCAAAACACGATGAAAAATTCTCAGGAATTAAAATCTGTGGCAGATTTTTATGAGCTACTCAAAAAAGATTTATCATAAGGAAAATTGATGTCAAAGGATAATAAGAATAAGCACACTCAAGGCAAGGAATTGTCAGAGTGGCAAAAACGAAATCAAGAATATCTTCAAAGGAAAGCTGAAGAAGAAGCGAAACGCGCTGAAGAAGAAGCTCGTGAAAAAGAAGAACAAGTATCAGAGTCTTCTGAGAGTGATCAAAAATTGTCAGAATGGCAAAAACAAAACCACGAGTATTTGAGTAAAAAAGCAGAAGAAAAATCTACGAGTTCTGAAGAAGTGAATGAAGAATCTGATGAAACGGAAGAGAAGGATTCGGATACTAGCGATGAGACTTCAAATGAAGAGAAAGATTCGGAGGAAACTCCTCAAGAAGACTCTAAGAGTCAGGATCAAGTAGAGAAAGAAAAAGCTGACGAAAAGGTTAAGAAACAGAAAAAGGTAAAAACCAAGAGTAAACCTCCAAAACCGGCCATTCCTTCTATACATATCTGGCGAGCAGTTACGATCCTCGTCCCTAGTTTTATAATCTTATTCTTGTCTATTTATCTTCTAAGCCCTCTGGCTACGATGAAACAGATTGAAGTTACAGGGACAGTTCAGACAAGTGCTGAGCAGGTCAAAGAAGCTTCAGGTATTCGTGACAGTGATTATACAATTAGCTTGTTCTTGAATAAAGATAAGTATGCTGAAATGGTCAAATCAAATCACTGGATTGAATCTGCTAAGATCACTTATCAATTTCCAGTTCACTTCACTATTGAAGTGAAAGAATTTGAGATTGTAGCCTACTCTGTTTCTGGAGATAACCATTATCCAATCTTATCTAGTGGAAGCGTTGAACCAACAGCTGTTAATGCTGATAATTTACCTGAGAAATATATATCTGTTTTATTGAACGATGAGGAACAGATTAAAAGTTTGATTTCTCAGTTAAATGATATTAGCCCAGAAATTAAGCAAGAGATTGAGAAGATTGAATTGGCACCAAGTAAGGTAACCAGTGACCTTTTAAAGATTACCATGTATGATACAGATGAAATTTTGGTGCCCTTATCAGAACTAGGGAAGAAATTACCCTACTATAGTAAGATAAAACCACAGTTAACAGTGCCTAGTGGTATTGACATGGAGGTCGGTATCTATAGCTATAGTCTAGTGGATAAGGCTCTGGATGACGAAAGAATCAAAGCCAAGGAAGAGGAAAAGAAAAAACAGGAAGAAGAAGAGAAGAAAAAACAAACTGAGCAAGGAAGTCAGGGTCAAACGACACAAACCACTCAAACGACACAGAGTCCCTAAACTTCAAATGACTTAGTTTGATGATTGCTCCTCTTGTTGATGAACTCAGTTACTTGTTTTTACTTGACAAGACCCGCTTTAAATAATAGAATAGTAAAAAACCTTTAAAGCAGTCCAGAGAGGCAGCTAAGGTTAGACGGTGAAAGGGTGTATTCTACCCATTTTTCGTGGAACCTTGCTGTAGGCAGGTTCCTTTTTTCATGCTCTCTAGCTCACAAAGGTAAAAGGAGAAAAGTATGCGTGAATCTCGTCCGGTTATTGCTCTTGATTTTCCAAATTTTGAGGCAGTCAAGGAGTTCTTAGCCCTATTTCCAGCAGAGGAAAAGCTCTATGTTAAAGTTGGAATGGAGCTCTACTATGCCGAAGGTCCTGAAGTTGTCCGTTATTTGAAAGGTTTGGGACATAGTGTCTTTCTAGATCTCAAGCTCCATGACATTCCCAATACGGTCAAATCAGCCATGAAGGTCTTGTCTAATCTAGGCGTTGATATGACCAATGTTCATGCGGCGGGTGGCGTAGAGATGATGAAAGCTGCGCGTGAAGGTCTTGGAAAAGAAGCGAAATTGATTGCTGTTACTCAGTTAACATCAACCTCTGAGGAGCAAATGAGAGACTTTCAAAATATTCAAACCAGTCTTCAAGCATCTGTCATTCATTATGCTAAGAAAACTGCTGAAGCCGGCTTAGATGGTGTGGTTTGCTCAGCTCAGGAAGTGAAACTCATCAAAGAAGCTACCAGCCAAGACTTTATCTGTCTGACACCAGGCATTCGACCAGCTGGAGCCGCTGTTGGAGACCAAAAACGGGTCATGACACCAGCAGATGCCTATCAAATTGGTAGTGACTATATCGTTGTCGGACGCCCAATCACTCAAGCCACTGATCCAGTAGCAGCTTATCAGGCTATCAAGGATGAGTGGACACGAAGCTGGAAATAAGGAACTATTTAAAAATACAAAGGAGAATCCCATGACACTTGCTAAAGACATTGCTAGCCATCTATTGAAAATTCAAGCCGTTTATCTCAAACCAGAAGAGCCCTTCACTTGGGCATCAGGCATTAAGTCACCGATTTATACGGACAACCGTGTGACGCTTGCATACCCAGAGACACGTACCTTGATTGAGAATGGTTTTGTAGAAGCCATCAAGGCAGAATTCCCAGAGGTAGAAGTGATTGCAGGTACAGCGACTGCAGGTATTCCTCATGGTGCCATCATCGCTGACAAGATGAATTTGCCATTTGCCTACATCCGTAGCAAACCAAAAGACCACGGAGCAGGAAACCAAATCGAAGGCCGTGTAGCCCAAGGGCAGAAAATGGTCGTTGTTGAAGATTTGATTTCAACAGGGGGTTCGGTTCTCGAAGCTGTGGCTGCTGCCAAGCGTGAAGGAGCAGATGTTCTGGGTGTTGTAGCTATTTTCAGCTATCAATTACCAAAAGCAGATAAAAATTTTACAGATGCTGGTGTTAAACTGGTGACCCTTTCAAACTACAGCGAGCTTATCCACCTAGCCCAAGAAGAAGGCTACATCACTCCAGAAGGACTTGCTCTCCTAAAACGCTTTAAAGAAGACCAAGAAAATTGGCAAAAAGCCCAATAGATTGAAAATACAAAGGTTTAAACTCTAATTTGAACTGAAATATTATATCTAAAACAAAAAAACACATAAAATAAGATAATTCAAATCTATATTTTATGTGTTTTTTTCTAGAATAATTTAACCAAGAGTTGATTACAATTATTGGTTAAATAACTCTATATAGTTATTTAATTACATTAAATATTTTAACTAACCAAGATGGTATTATTGATTTTGATTATAGTCAGGAGTTTCTTCGATAAATTCTACGATATCATTTGGAAGACAATCTAAAATACAACATAGCTTTTCTAATGTCAGTAAAGTTATGTTTTTATTTTTCTTCAAACTATCTAGGGTTTTGTTATCAATCCCTGATTTTAATAATCTATATTGAGAAATTTCTTTTTTCTTCATTGTAGCCCAAAGTGGGTTAAAACTTATAATCGTTATCAACTCCTTCAACTTAATTATAAGTAAAAATAACTCTTCTTCATATTGTGTATATAACCACAATATGTTAAAATATGTGTGGAAGGAGAATTTTATATGAAAGGTATTTTTTCTCAAGAGGAGAAGGAGTTAGATTATTTTTTAGGTCTTGTTCCTGAAGATTTTAAATCAGCTAGTTTTAATGATTGGACAATTTGGGATGCATATGCGAGGGGTAGGCTACCAAATAAACGTTGGTCAGAGGTATTTGATAATGGGGAATACCATTCAATGGAAATCATTACTAAAGACGGTAAAACTTATAAATACTACCCAATTGCTAATCCACAACCATACCTGACGGTAATTCAAGAACATGTTTCAACTCTTGAAGAGCCTGAGCGAAGTAGAGAATTGCTCATCGATGCTGCAATTTGGTCAAAGCGTATTAAAGAAACGACAGATTATCTCTATAGTGTACATAGTAAATACGTTGATTTGATTCATCTAAAGCTAAGTGGATTTGGATGGGTTATTAGGCTATTAGGCTCTTTATTTTTGATATTATATATGCCTAGACTTGGTGAATTTAGCTCATCTGGCTTAGGTGTTTTTAGCAGACCTTTTGAATATTCTGTTTGGATAGGATTATGGCTGGCTCTTTGGTCCCCAATATATTTTGCTTTTCAACGAGTAAAGAAGGATAAGCCAAAAGCTGAACAGTTGATAAATCATAAGGATGAAATTATTGATGCTCGAAATTACTTTATAGAAAAATTTAATAGTCTTCCATTTGTTAATGCAAGACAACAAGCTGGCTTAGATGTTCATTTTAATGCTTTTATATACATGATTAATTTGATAGATCAAGGTAGAGCCCAAAATCTTGGTCAAGCTCAAAATTTATATGAAGAACTGAAAAGAAATGAGCAATTAAATCATCAGTTTCAAGAGTTACAAAGACAAGTTAGTTACAATAATAAATTGACAACGATCAATACATTTACAAACTTAATGAAATAATGGATGAAAAACTAAAGGAGAACTATTATGTCTAGAAAACCAAAATATCAACAAGATTACGAAGAAACAATGGAAGGAATGTGGTGGGGAGTTGCAGTATTTATTGGTGCAATGTACTTCTTGGTTAAAGTAACTTATTACATCGCATTACCATTTTATGCCCTATTTACTCATTTGTTTGAAGAAAAAATGCAACAAAAAGAATATCTAAATTGGATGAGATTTTTACCTTTTACTTGGTTTATTACAGGAGAGACAAAGGAGATGAGACGTGCAGCTGTAAGTAGTGTATTACTCCCTATCGTTCTACCTCTATTTTTACTATTTAATCATCTATTTAATAGTAAAGCAATCGGTGATGGGTTTGCACTGTTTATTTTTATTTTATTTGGTCTTAGCATAGGGAGTGTTATTGGTATGGTTCGAAATTACCAATTCTCGAAGAAATATATTGGATAAAATTGAAATATTACAAAACATACAACTAATAAGGCTATGCATATAATCTCTATGACTGGATTTACATATAACTGTAAAATTAAAACTCAGATAGGTATTGACTATCTGAGTTTATTTTATTTGTTCTAAAAAGAGTATTATTTTAATGATAATTGAATACAAATAATGATTATACTATCTTAGTAGTAGGAAGTTAAATAGTATCAAAAAATATTAAAATTTATTCATCTAGAAATGAAAAAAATATTGTGGCATTAAAAACTTATTTGAATAATATGTATTTTTTATCACAATGATAGACAAAATCTATTGGAAAGGGAAATTTTAAAATTTTTAGGAAATTTAATTGACAAATGTAGATTTTAAGAGTATACTGATAATTGTAATTGACAAATGTAGATTTTGGAGGAGATAACCATGCAGATTTCGGATGCAGAATGGCAGGTCATGAAGATTATCTGGATGCAGGGAGAGCAGACAAGTACTGATCTCATAAAAGTATTAGAGAAAAGGTTCAGTTGGTCCAAATCCACGATCCAGACACTCTTGGCTCGTTTGGTGGACAAAGAATGTTTGACTCGGGAGAAGCAGGGCAGGTCCTTTATCTATTCAGCCCTGTTGACACAGGAAGATAGCAAGAAGTTACTTGTCCAAGATATCAAAGATAAGCTTTGTTCCCGCAGAATGAAGCAGTTGCTAGCCGATTTGATTGAAGAATGTGATTTTACCCTAGCCGACTTAGAAGGTTTGGAAGAAGTCATTTCTAAGAAAAAAGCAAGTGCTGTAACAGAAGTAAGATGTAATTGTATGTAAAGGAGACGCTATGTTAAATCTATTTGTATCTATTATCGTTTTAGGAATGATTGCTTTTATCCTCTTTTGGTTTTTCAAAAAACCGCAAGAAGATGCTAAGAGAGCCCAGCAAAAAAATGGCTATCAGGAGATTCGAGTGGAGGTCATGGGAGGATATACTCCAGAAACCATTATCCTCAAAAAATCGCAACCTGCTCGCATTATTTTCGATCGAAAAGATCCTTCACCTTGCTTGGACCAAATCGTTTTTCCAGACTTTGGAGTGCATGCAGATCTGCCTATGGGAGACCAATATGTGGTTGAAATCACTCCTGAAGAAGCAGGTGAGTATGGTTTCTCTTGTGGCATGAATATGATGCACGGTAAGATGATTGTAGAATAGGAGAATGATATGACAGAAATTGTGAAAGCAAGTCTTGAAAATGGTGTTCAAAAAATCCGTATCACGGCAGAAAAAGGCTATCATCCAGCCCATATTCAACTACAAAAAGGAATTCCTGCTGAAATTACTTTTCACCGTGTGACACCATCAAACTGTTATAAAGAAATTCTCTTCGAAGAAGAAGGAATCCTAGAACCAATCGCTCAAGATGAGGAAAAAGTCATTCGCTTTACTCCTCAAGAATTGGGTGAGCACGAGTTTTCTTGTGGTATGAAGATGCAAAAGGGAACCTATACCGTTGTTGAAAAAACTAAAAAATCTCTAAGCCTTTTACAACGTTTTTGGATTACCAGCATTTTTACCCTACCATTAGTCCTCCTCATGCTTGGTATGCTGACTGGCAGTATTAGTCACCAAGTCATGCACTGGGGAACCTTCTTAGCTACGACACCTATTATGCTGGTAGCTGGAGTTCCTTATATTAAAAGCGCATGGGCTAGCTTTAAAAAACATAATGCTAACATGGATACCTTGGTAGCTCTAGGAACATTGGTAGCCTACGTCTATAGTCTATTTGCTCTCTTTGCGGGCTTACCAGTTTATTTTGAAAGTGCTGGATTCATCCTCTTCTTCGTTCTTTTAGGTGCAGTATTTGAAGAACGCATGCGCAAAAACGCTTCTCAAGCAGTTGAAAAATTATTAGACCTACAAGCAAAAACAGCAGAAGTCTTGCGTGATGACGCTTATATTCAAATCCCTTTAGAACAGGTCAAAGTTGGGGACTTGATTCGCGTTCGACCAGGTGAAAAGATAGCAGTTGATGGAATTGTGCTCGAAGGTGAAACCAGTATTGATGAATCAATGGTGACTGGGGAAAGTATTCCAGTCGATAAATCAGTTGGAGATGCTGTCATTGGTTCAACCATCAATAATAGTGGCACGATCATCTTTAGAGCTGAAAAAGTTGGTTCTGAGACTATGCTGGCTCAGATTGTGGACTTTGTGAAGAAAGCTCAAACGAGTCGTGCTCCTATTCAAGATTTGACCGACAAGATTTCTGGGATTTTTGTACCAGCAGTTGTCATTTTAGGACTTCTTACTTTTTGGATCTGGTTTGTTTTACTTGGAGATAGCTTTGTGACTTCACTTCTCTACGGAGTTGCTGTTTTGATAATTGCCTGTCCTTGTGCACTAGGACTCGCGACACCGACAGCACTCATGGTTGGAACAGGACGAAGTGCCAAGATGGGGATTCTTCTCAAAAATGGTACAGTTTTACAGGAAATCCAAAAAGTCCAAACGGTTGTTTTTGATAAGACAGGAACCTTGACCGAAGGGAAGCCAGTAGTGACAGATGTTATTGGTGATGAAAGAGAAGTGCTAAGTTTGGCTGCTTCACTGGAAGATGTATCTCAACACCCGCTAGCTCAAGCTATTGTTAATCGTGCATCTGAACTAGGAATTAGCCTTTACCCAGTGGAAAACTTCCAAGCCTTGCATGGAAAAGGTGTGACTGGGATTATTAATAGTAAACAAGTCTTGCTTGGGAATACCAAACTCTTAGATGATCTTGCTATTCCACATGATTATCAAAAACGATTTGAATTGCTTGAGAAAGAAGCAAAAACAGTTGTCTTCCTATCCGTGGATGGTCAGTTAAAAGGCTTAATTGCCTTGCAGGATGTCCCTAAGGAAAATGCTCGAGAAGCTATTGCCAAATTGAAAAAACGTGGCCTTAGAACGGTCATGCTTACTGGAGATAATGCTGGAGTAGCGCATGCGATTGCAGAGCAAATTGGAATCGAAGAAGTGATTGCAAATGTCTTACCAGAGGAAAAGGCACATGAAATTCATAAGCTTCAAAAGAATGGCAAATTGGCCTTTGTTGGAGATGGTATCAATGATGCGCCGGCCCTTAGTGTAGCGGATGTCGGAATTGCCATGGGCTCTGGGACAGATATTGCCATTGAATCAGCAGATCTTGTCCTTACAACCAACAATTTACTAGGATTGGCACGTGCTTTTGATATGAGTAAGAAGACCTTTAATCGTATTCTACTTAATCTTTTCTGGGCTTCTATCTATAACCTCATTGGTATTCCGATTGCAGCAGGAGTGTTTTCTGGTCTTGGTTTGGTACTCAATCCAGAACTTGCAGGATTGGCCATGGCCTTTAGTTCAGTCTCTGTTCTAATCAGCTCTCTTATGCTTAATTTTACTAAAGTCGATTAATACTCTTCGAAAATCTCTTCAAACCACGTCAGCTTTATCTGCAACCTCAAAGCTGTGCTTTGAGCAACCTGCGGCTAGCTTCCTAGTTTGCTCTTTGATTTTCATTGAGTATAAAAAGGCGGTCTTAACCGCTTTTTTGCTATTCTAAAACAGATTTTTGAAACGATTTCAATCTGTACTGTAATAGAGAATGAAGTTTTGTGAGCACATTCTTATGAAACTATAAGCAAATGTGATAAATTAGGAGTGTAAATTTACTGAATCGTTTTCAAAAAACATATAAAAGCGCTTTTATTATTTATCAAATTAATTTTAAGGAGAGTTATCATTATGACTCAAGGAAAAATTACTGCATCTGCAGCAATGCTCAACGTATTGAAAACATGGGGCGTAGACACTATCTACGGTATCCCATCAGGAACACTCAGCTCATTGATGGACGCTTTGGCTGAAGACAAAGATATCCGTTTCTTGCAAGTTCGCCACGAAGAAACAGGTGCTCTTGCAGCGGTTATGCAAGCTAAATTTGGCGGTTCTATCGGTGTTGCAGTTGGTTCAGGTGGACCAGGTGCGACTCACTTGATCAACGGTGTTTACGATGCAGCGATGGATAACACTCCATTCCTCGCTATCCTTGGATCACGTCCAGTTAACGAACTCAACATGGATGCCTTCCAAGAACTCAACCAAAACCCAATGTACAACGGTATCGCTGTTTACAACAAACGTGTAGCTTACGCAGAGCAATTACCAAAAGTTATCGACGAAGCTTGCCGTGCTGCCGTTTCTAAAAAAGGTCCAGCCGTTGTTGAAATTCCAGTAAACTTTGGTTTCCAAGAAATCGACGAGAACTCATACTACGGTTCAGGTTCATACGAGCGTTCATTTATCGCTCCAGCTTTGAACGAAGTTGAAATCGATAAAGCTGTTGAAATCTTGAACAATGCTGAACGTCCAGTGATCTACGCTGGTTATGGTGGTGTCAAAGCTGGTGAAGTGATTACTGAATTGTCACGTAAAATCAAAGCACCAATCATCACAACTGGTAAAAACTTTGAAGCTTTCGAATGGAACTATGAAGGTTTGACAGGTTCTGCTTACCGTGTTGGTTGGAAACCAGCCAACGAAGTGGTCTTTGAAGCAGACACTGTTCTTTTCCTTGGTTCAAACTTCCCATTTGCTGAAGTTTACCAAGCATTCAAGAACACTGAAAAATTCATCCAAGTGGATATCGACCCTTACAAACTTGGTAAACGTCACGCCCTTGACGCTTCAATCCTTGGTGATGCAGGTCAAGCAGCTAAAGCTATCCTTGATAAAGTAAACCCAGTTGAGTCTACTCCATGGTGGCGTGCAAACGTGAAGAACAATCAAAACTGGCGCGATTACATGAACAAACTCGAAGGTAAAACTGAGGGTGAATTGCAATTGTACCAAGTATACAATGCTATCAACAAACATGCTGATGAAGATGCAATCTACTCAATCGACGTAGGTGACACTACTCAAACATCAACTCGTCACCTTCACATGACACCTAAGAACATGTGGCGTACATCTCCACTCTTTGCGACAATGGGTATCGCCCTTCCTGGAGGTATCGCTGCTAAGAAAGACAATCCAGATCGCCAAGTATGGAACATCATGGGTGACGGTGCATTCAACATGTGCTACCCAGACGTTATCACAAACGTTCAATACGACCTTCCAGTTATCAACGTTGTCTTCTCAAATGGTAAATATGCCTTCATCAAGGACAAATACGAAGACACAAACAAACACTTGTTTGGTTGTGACTTCCCTAATGCTGACTATGCGAAAATCGCTGAAGCGCAAGGTGCTGTTGGATTTACAGTAGACCGTATCGAAGACATCGATGCTGTTGTTGCAGAAGCTGTGAAACTCAACAAAGAAGGTAAAACTGTTGTGATCGATGCTCGCATCACTCCACACCGTCCACTTCCAGTAGAAGTACTTGAATTGGATCCAAAACAACATTCAGAAGAAGCAATCAAAGCCTTCAAGGAAAAATACGAAGCAGAAGAACTCGTACCATTCCGCCTCTTCTTGGAAGAAGAAGGGTTGCAATCACGCGCAATTAAATAATTCCTCTCATCGAAAATCAAATGTAAACTGCCTTATCTTCACCTTGCCGTACTCCAGTACTGCCTGCGGTTTGATGCCTTGTTTATTCTTTGATTTTCATAGAGAGAAACTTAAAAAGATCGGATCCATCCGGTCTTTTTGTGGAGGACAGTAAATGAATTTAAATCAATTAGATATTATTGTTTCAAATGTTCCCCAAGTCTGTGCTGAATTAGAGAGTATCTTGGATAAAAAGGCGGACTATGTTGATAACAGTTTTGCTCAGTTCACGATAGGCAGTCACTGTCTCATGTTATCCCAAAATCATTTGATTCCTTTGGAAAATTTTCAGTCAGGAATCATTCTACACATTGAGGTTGAGGATGTCGACCAGAACCAAAAGCGGTTAAAAGAGATTGGTGTCGAGATTTTACACGGTCCTTGTGAAACGGATTGGGGAACAGAGTCTTTATTGGTTGAAGGCCCTGCTGGTCTAGTGATTGATTTTTATCGTATGAAATAGTTAGTCATTTGAAGATAACCTTAGCTATTTTTAAAACAGAAATTGAGAATATGAACTATTAAAAGATCGGAGTTATCCGGTCTTTTTTTAATATTATTCGATATTAAGATGTTGTCAAGTTCCAGATTCTTATACAAGTTTAGTGGTATAATAAAAGTAGCAAATCAAGTGAGGTAAAGTGATGACAGAAATACTACAATTTCCAGAGGGTTTTCTCTGGGGTGGTGCAACAGCAGCCAACCAATGCGAGGGTGCTTATAACATAGACGGGCGTGGGTTGGCTAACGTTGATGTTGTACCCATTGGTACAGATCGTGAAGCCATTATCACAGGTCAGAAAAAGATGTTCTCTTTTGAGGAAGGCTATTTTTACCCAGCCAAGGAAGCTATCGATATGTACCATCATTACAAGGAAGATATTGCGCTTTTTGCGGAAATGGGCTTTAAGACTTATCGGCTTTCCATTGCTTGGACTCGGATTTTTCCTAAGGGAGATGAGGCAGAGCCAAATGAACCTGGTCTAGCCTTTTATGAGGATTTATTTAAGGAGTGTCACAAGTATGGTATCCAACCTCTGGTAACCATCACGCATTTCGACTGTCCTATGCACTTGATTGAAGAATACGGTGGTTGGCGCAATCGTCGTATGTTGGACTTCTATGAGAATCTCTGTCGCACACTCTTTACCCGCTATAAAGGCTTAGTCAAATACTGGCTTACCTTTAACGAAATCAACATGATTCTTCATGCACCATTTTTAGGAGCTGGGATTTGTTTTGAAGAGGGCGAAAATCAAGAACAGGTCAAATACCAAGCGGCCCACCATGAGTTGGTGGCTTCAGCCCTTGCGACTAAGATTGCCCACGAAATCGACCCAGAAAACAAGGTGGGATGTATGTTGGCAGCAGGGCAGTATTATCCTAACACAGCCCATCCGAGAGACTACTGGGCTGCTATGGAAGAAGACCGTAAGAGTTACTTTTTCATCGATGTTCAGGCACGGGGTGAATATCCAAATTATGCCAAGAAGCAGTGGGAGCGTGAAGGGATTGAGATTGAAATGACGGCAGAGGATCTAGACTTTCTGAAGAATCATACTGTTGACTTTGTTTCCTTCTCTTACTATGCGAGTCGAGTGGCCTCAGGTGATCCAGAAGTGAGGGAACTGACCGCTGGAAATGTCTTTGCCTCTATCAAAAATCCCTATCTAGAATCCTCAGAATGGGGATGGCAGATTGACCCATTAGGACTTCGGATTACCCTCAATGCTATCTGGGATCGTTACCAAAAGCCTATGTTTATTGTAGAAAATGGTCTCGGTGCCATGGATACCCCTGATGAGAATGGTTATGTGGAAGATGACTATCGGATTGCTTACCTAGAGGCTCATATCAAGGCTATGCGAGATGCCATTTACCAAGATGGCGTTGACTTGCTTGGTTATACAACTTGGGGCTGTATCGATTTGGTTTCAGCTGGAACAGGCGAAATGAATAAACGCTATGGCTTTATCTATGTTGATCGGGACAATGTAGGAAATGGGACTCTCAAACGCAGTAAAAAGAAATCCTTCTACTGGTACAAGGATGTCATTGCCAGCAATGGTGCAAGCATTGAGTAGAGCACATTTGTTCACTATTTTTATAAAATCTTCTCCCTACTTTATAATCTGTGAAAAAGAGTTCAATCAGGACTCTTTTTTTGCTATAATGAGGGGAGAAAAATCAGACAGGAGATTGACATGTCAGAACCATTATTTTTAAAATCCGTTATGCAAGAAAAAATCTGGGGTGGGACCAAGCTACGTGATGAGTTTGGCTACGACATTCCAAATGAAAAAATCGGAGAATACTGGGCCATCTCAGCTCACCCAAATGGTGTTTCTAAGGTAGCCAATGGACGCTTTGAGGGAACAGACCTTGCTACTTTGTATGCGGAACACCGTGAATTGTTTGGCAACCGTCCAGAGCCTGTATTTCCACTCTTGACCAAAATCCTCGATGCTAATGACTGGCTCAGTGTTCAAGTTCACCCAGATGATGCTTATGGACTAGAGCACGAAGGCGAACTTGGTAAAACAGAATGCTGGTATATCATTGCAGCAGATGAAGGGTCAGAGATTATCTATGGTCACAATGCTAAGTCTAAGGAAGAACTCCGCCAGCAAATCGAAGATAAAAATTGGGATGCCTTGTTAACAAAGGTTCCTGTTAAGGCTGGAGATTTCTTCTATGTACCAAGCGGAACCATGCACGCTATCGGAGCAGGCATCTTGATTCTTGAAACGCAGCAGTCTAGTGATACAACTTATCGTGTTTATGATTTTGACCGTAAGGATGATAATGGCAACTTGCGTGAGCTTCACCTTGAAAAATCCATCGATGTTTTGAATATTGGTGAGCCCGCTAATAGCCGTCCTGTGACGGTCAAAGCAGATGATTTGCGTTCGACTTTACTGGTTTCAAATGATTTCTTTGCTGTTTACAAATGGGAAATCACAGGAAAAGTTGAATTTGAGAAGACAGCTGATTACAGCTTGTTTAGTGTCTTGGCTGGTCAAGGGAAACTGACTGTAGACGGAAAAGATTATCCAATCCAAAAAGGTAGCCACTTTATCTTGCCAAGCGATGTTGAAGCTTGGACACTTGAGGGACAAGATTTGGAATTGATTGTTAGTCATCCATAAAAAAGAAAGGGCCTGAGTTCACTACTCAAGTCCTTTTTGTATTTACATAAATTGGGTGATAAAGACCACGATGATGATAATTGGGATGATGTAACGAAGAAGGAAGAGCCAGACTTGGAAAAGACTTTGTTTCCAGGGTGTTTCATCAAGATGCAGTTCCTCCATAGCCAGTGCCTTCTTGAAAATATAGCCAGTAAAGAGAGACAAGCAGAGGGCACCGAATGGCATAAGGAGATTGGAAACCAATTAAAATCGTCGAGATGAGAAAGACTAGCAAAAAGCCTCCCCCACCGTTGGCAGAAGTCATGTAAGGGAACTTCCAAACAGCTCCAAGACCAATAGCAGAACCAGCAGATGCAAGGATGAAGCCCAATTTCAATCCCCATTGCGATTTTTCAGACATCGTTAAAACTCCGATCTATTTCTAAATAAGAAAAGGCTACTTGAGTTGTCAAATAGCCTTCTCTCAATGGCTCTTTTGAGCTTTTTCTTTGATTGATAGACTTGATTATCCTATCATGATTTTTAAAGACTGTCAAGAAAGCGATTTTCATGTTTTCATAGTTTTCTCAAAAAGTTAAAAAATTTTCTCAAAAATACTTGACTCTGACCTAAGGGAAGGGGGTATACTATCATTGTAAGGAGGAAATCATGTACCAAATAAAAGAAGCTGCGCAGCTTTCAGGTGTCTCTGTCAAGACCCTGTACCACTATGACAAGATAGGACTCTTGGTCCCCTTAAAGTCGGAAAACGGCTATCGAACATACAGTCAAGAGGATTTGGAACGCCTTCAGGTCATTCTTTACTACAAATATCTAGGCTTTTCTTTAGAAACAATAGCAGAGCTGTTAAAGGAAGAAAGGAAAGACTTATTGCCCCATTTGACTAGGCAGTTGGACTATCTAACTCGAGAAAGGCAACATCTGGATACCTTGATTTCCACCTTGCAAAAAACCATTCAAGAACAAAAAGGAGAAAGAAAAATGACCATTGAGGAAAAATTCACTGGATTTAGCTATCAAGATCATCAAAAATACCAGCAAGAAGCGGTAGAGAAGTATGGACAAGAAGTCATGGATCAAGCCCTCGAACGCCAAAAAGGTCGCGAAGATGAGTCTACGGTTGCCTTTAACCAAGTCTTTCAAACTTTGGCACAAAATCTTCAAGCTGGTTTACCTGCAACAGCAATTGAAAACCAAGAGCAAGCAGCCAAACTCTTGCAAGCCATTCGTACTTATGGATTTGACTGCTCTATTGAAGTCTTCGGATATATCGGTAAAGGATACGTCTATAACCCTGAGTTCAAGGAAAACATTGACAAATTTGGACCTGGAACAGCCCAGTACACATCAGATGTGATTGCCCACTATGTTGAAAAACAGAGCAAATAAAATAATCGGCGGAAGACTCTCCGCCGATTATCTGCTATTTTCAATCATAAAGCCAGTCGTCACCGTCTTTATAGTAAAAGAACTCACTGAGATCCTCTTCCAAAAAAACACGAAGCATATCAGACATATCATCGGTGGCGAGTTTTAGATGAGATAGATTTTTAAAATCCTCCCACCAGACCTTTCCTTCATCTGAAGATTGGAGCTCACCAGCAAAGTGTCCTGTTTTGTAAAAGAGAACAACATAGCGAAAATCCTCATCATCATACCAATCTTTGATACCACAGAGTTGGGGTTTGGAAATGGTCAGACCAGTTTCTTCTTTCACTTCACGAATGACAGCATCGACAAAGGATTCGCCACGTTCAACATGACCACCAGGAAAAGTAATGCCAGGCCAGTCAGGATTAACTCGATCTTGAACCAGAACCTTGTCTCCGTTTTGAATCATACACATATTGACAAATTCGACTGTTTCTCTTCTATTCATTTTTAACAACCTTTGATATTTAATCATAATGCAAGCTTCCCGCCACCCAGCCAGTGCAGAGGGCAGAAGTGATGTTAAAGCCACCTGTGTGGGCATTGATATCTAGTACCTCGCCAGCAAAGTGAAGTCCAGGAACCAGTTTGCTTTCCAGCGTTTTAGGATTGATTTCCTTGAGGCTAACACCTCCTTTGGTAACAAAGGATTTAGCCAAGGACATTTTTCCTGTCACAGGGATTTTGAGGGACTTGATAGACTGGATAAGTTGGTCGCGTTCTTTCTCAGTTAGCTGTTTAACTTTTTCAGGGTATCCTTGGACAAAAAATTCTGCCAAGCGTTCAGGGAGAAAAGTTTTCAAGGCATTTTTCAAGGATTTTTCACGGTTTTCTTCAAGAAATGATAGTAATTCACTTTCAGAAAGTTGTGGCAAAACATCTAAAGATAGGATTTCGCCACCCTTGACAAAGCTTGACATACGCAGAGCAACGGGACCAGATAAACCAAAGTGGGTAAAGAGCAGATCATGAGTAATGACGTGCTTGCCATAACTGAGAGTCACATCGTCTAGCGAAATTCCCTGCAAAGCCTTGTGTGGAAAATCTGTCAATAAGGGACTTTCAGCAGCTTCAAGCTCTGTAATGGTGTGCTTAAAATGACGGGCAATCTCGTGACCAAAACCAGTCGAACCAGTCGAAGGATAAGACTTACCACCTGTTGTGACGATGAGTTTATTACAAGTGAAGGTCTGGTCTGCGGACTTAAGGACAAACTGGTCGTCTATCTTTTTAACCGAAACAATCTCTGTTTGAGTGGCAATTTGCCCGCCTAGTTCAATGATTTTCTTCTCCAGAGCTTCGATAATGGTTCGCGATTTGTCGCTGGCTGGAAAGACACGGCCGTGGTCTTCGACCTTTAGTTTAACACCATTTTCTGTAAAAAAGTTAATGATATCATGGTTATCAAACTGGGAGAAGACACTGTATAGAAATCGCCCATTTCCAGGGATGCCAGCGAGTAGATCGTCTAGAGTTCCGTTGTTAGTCACGTTACAGCGACCACCACCAGTTCCAGCTAATTTTTTTCCGAGTTTCCGATTTTTTTCAATGAGAAGGGTTTTCTGCCCGTAAAAGCTACTGGAAATCGTAGCCATCATACCAGCAGGGCCACCTCCGATAACAATAGTATCAAAATGTTTCATATCTGTATTGTACCATAAAAAAGAGATGGCTAGCCATCTCTTAAATCTAATCAATTAGTTAATTTCGTATCCCATGAGGAGCCCACCTTCTTCCGCATAGAAACTGCAGAGTCCAGAAGTTGGGATGATTTTAATGTCAGCTTGTGGGTATTTTTCTCGTAAGAGCTCTGAGAGCTGTTGGCAGAATTTTTCATTGCTGCGGTGAGCCATGACGATACGCCCACCAGCGTAGCCAGCTTTGATTAACTCTTCATAAGCAGCCTGAAGAGACTTTTTAGCACCACGAGCTTTTTGGAGGAGTTCTAAGGTTCCGGTTTCGCTTGCTTCCCCAACCATACGAATATTGAGAAGTCCGACAACTGTACCGATAAGCTTACTCAAGCGACCGTTCTTAACCAGGTTATCAACCTTGGCGAGAACGAACAACAACTTAGTTTTTTCTTGGTAGGCAGTAATAGCTTCAACCACTTCTTCAAAAGAAAGTCCTTGTTCAATCAAGGCATTGATTTTTTCAACGATTAAGTCAACTTCCCCACCAGCTGATAAGCTGTCGATTACATGAATCTGAGTGTCAGGGTGTTCTTCAAGATAAATGTTTTTAGCTAATTGTGCACTATTGTGGCTACCAGAGAGAGTTCCAGTAATGGTAACGACAAAGATATGCTTAGCACCTTCAAATGCACGTAGGTAATCATCAGGGCTAGGACAGGCTGATTTTGAAGCCTCAGAAGTTGCATACATAGTTTCCATCATTTGATCGATATCAAGATTAGCGTCGTCAATAAAGACCTGATCTGCTACTTGAATCTTTAAGGGAACACTGATAAATTCAGTATCAATAGCAGGATTTGCCAATTGGCGATAATCACAACCAGAGTCAGCTATAATCTTCCAAGTCATAGAAATTCTCCATCTTTATCACTTATACATTGACAAAGGTTCTGTCTTTTTTTACAATTATATCATGAAAGCCCTTGAAACAAAAGTAGTTGCTCTCTGTTGTCACAAGTAGAAAGAAATTGTTATGTCTGAACGTAAAATATCTGAAAAATCGCTTGAGAACCTAAGAAAATCAAACCAAGAATCTAATTTGCTAACCAGAGAAGCGATAGAAACAGCTCTTTTGCAACTCTTGGAGAAAAAAGAGTTAGCTAAAATTAGCATTTCTGAGTTAGTCAAGCGTGCTGGCGTTTCTCGTGCAGCCTTTTATCGAAACTATGATTCTAAAGAAGAGATTTTAGAAAGTGTCTTTAAACGTAGCGTCCATAACATCATGGAGCAGCTAAGTCATTACGATGTTAAAACAGATCTTTATCTCGTATGGGTTCACCTCTTTAGAGAAGCCAAGAAAGAAGCTAAGGTTATTCAGCTTGCCTTGGACTATCACCTAGAAAAAATCTTTGTGCAAGCCATGCAAGAATTTTTAGAAAAATACTATGGAAAATCAAAAGGAGTCAGCTCTTACCTGCATTCTTTTTGGAGTTCTGCCATCGTATCAGTCTTGCTTAAATGGATCAAGGATGGGATGAAGGTTCCTGCTGAAAAAATCGCAGATCTGCGCTTGCCATTTTTCAAAAAATAAATCAAGAGGAGAGAAGTTATGACTGAAAAAAGACTGGCTTGGGATGAGTATTTTGCTGCTCAAGCTTTATTGATTGCCAATCGTTCGACCTGTAAACGTGCCAAAGTAGGAGCTGTTTTAGTCAAGGATAATAAGGTTATTTCGACCGGCTATAATGGATCGGTGTCAGGGACAGAGCATTGTATCGATCATGACTGTCTGGTGATTGAGGGGCACTGTGTCCGTACCCTTCATGCAGAGGTAAATGCTATTTTACAAGGTTCAGAACGTGGCGTTCCAAAAGGCTTTACAGCATATGTTACACATTTCCCTTGCCTCAACTGTACCAAGCAATTACTTCAAGTAGGATGCGAGCGTGTTGTGTATATCAATCAATACCGCATGGACGATTATGCTCAGTATCTTTATCAAGAAAAAGGGACAGAATTAACACATTTACCACTTGAAACTGTTCAAACAGCTCTTCAAGAAGCTGATTTGATTTAGAATTATAAAAAATAAATGGTTTCAAAAGCTTTTTGGACCATTTTTTGATATAATAAGAAGAATAAATTGAAAGAAGGAATTCAGAAAATGGGAAAACTTGAAGTTATTAATCATCCACTGATTCAACACAAATTGTCAATCTTGCGTCGTACGGATACTTCGACAAAAGCTTTTCGTGAGCTAGTTGATGAGATTGCAATGTTGATGGGATATGAAGTGCTTCGTGATCTTCCACTTGAAGACGTAGAAATCGAGACACCAATCACAAAAACAGTTCAAAAACAATTGGCTGGAAAAAAATTGGCGATTGTCCCAATCTTGCGTGCCGGTATTGGTATGGTTGATGGACTATTGAGTTTGGTTCCAGCAGCTAAAGTTGGTCACATTGGTATGTACCGTGATGAAGAGACCCTTCAACCAGTAGAATACTTGGTAAAATTACCTGAAGATATTGACCAACGTCAAATCTTTGTAGTTGATCCTATGCTTGCAACGGGTGGATCAGCGATTTTGGCTGTTGACTCCCTCAAAAAACGTGGAGCTTCAAACATCAAGTTTGTCTGCCTTGTATCTGCTCCAGAAGGTGTGAAGGCACTTCAAGCAGCACACCCTGATGTAGAAATCTTTACAGCAGCTTTGGATGAACGTTTGAACGAACATGGTTACATCGTTCCAGGTCTTGGAGACGCTGGAGACCGCTTGTTCGGAACAAAATAAGATTCTAAAGTGATATTGAGACTATAGCCTAGTCTTAGTTTTGAAAGGAGGTTAAATTTTTGTATCTGTCTTTAGAATAGAGCAAAAATTTGACCTTTTTTGACCAAGGATATATAATAATTGCATAGACTAAGAAATTTAGAAATCAGAAGGAGAAATGAATGATTCCTGTAGTTATTGAACAGACAAGTCGTGGAGAACGTTCGTATGACATCTACTCACGTCTTCTTAAGGACCGCATTATCATGTTGACTGGGCCAGTCGAAGACAATATGGCAAACTCGGTCATTGCTCAGTTGCTCTTCTTGGATGCCCAAGATAGTACAAAGGATATTTACCTTTATGTGAACACTCCTGGGGGTTCTGTATCAGCTGGTTTGGCAATTGTTGACACGATGAACTTTATTAAGGCTGATGTCCAAACAATTGTCATGGGGATGGCAGCATCAATGGGAACGGTCATTGCATCTAGTGGTGCTAAAGGTAAACGTTTCATGCTTCCAAATGCAGAATACATGATTCACCAACCAATGGGTGGTACAGGTGGTGGTACACAGCAAACCGATATGGCTATTGCTGCTGAACACTTGCTTAAAACTCGTAAGACTTTAGAGCAAATTCTTGCAGATAATTCTGGTAAATCAGTTGAGCAAATCCATGCAGATGCTGAACGTGATTATTGGATGAGTGCTCAAGAAACTCTTGAATACGGATTTATCGATGAAATCATGGCTAATAATTCTTTGAACTAATCAACTAAAGCAAGCTCGACTGAGCTTGTTTTTTTTGATATAATAGAAGGAAGATTATTAGAAGGAAGTTGAATTATGTTTCAAAAAGAGAATCGGTCTGGTCTGATTATCTATCTATACTATAATCGCGATGCTAAAAAAATCGCAAATTATGGTGATATTTGTTACCATTCTAAGAAACACCGTTATCTGCAACTCTATGTCCCAGCAGAAGAGGTAGAGGAGCTAGTCAATCGTTTAGAAAAAGAGAAATTTATCAAGAAAGTGAGAGTCTGTCATATCCAAGAATTGGAAACTCCTTTCGTTGGAAACCTTTATAAAAACAACGAAAACGTTATCATATAAAAAAGTGAGAGAAACTTGTTGACAATTTTCTGATAATTCGGTATATTCTTAACATGTAATTTTAAAATTGAACATTAAAAGGAGACAAACATGAAGAAAAAGTTCGCATTATCACTTGTAGCTCTTGCTAGTACAGCACTTCTAGCTGCATGTGGTGAGGTTAAATCAGGACCAGCAAACGCAACTGGGAACCCAATTGATGAGAAAGTTGTAAAAATTGGTTTCAACTTTGAAGAAACAGGTGCTGTAGCATCTTATGGTACATCTGAGCAAAAAGGTGCTCAACTTGCAGTTGATGAAATCAACGCAGCAGGTGGTATCGATGGAAAACAAATCGAAGTAGTTGATAAAGATAACAAATCTGAAACTGCTGAAGCTGCTTCTGTTTCAACAAACCTTGTTACTCAATCTAAAGTAGCTGCTATCGTAGGACCTGCGACTTCAGGTGCGACTGCAGCAGCAGTAGCAAATGCTACACAAGCTGGAGTTCCATTGATTTCTCCAAGTGCTACTCAAGATGGTTTGACTAAAGGTCAAGATTTCCTTTTCATCGGAACATTCCAAGATAGCTTCCAAGGGCAAATCATTTCTAACTATGTTTCAAACAAATTGAACGCTAAAAAAGTTGTCTTGTATACAGATAACTCAAGTGACTACGCTAAAGGTATTGCAAAATCATTCCGTGATTCATTCAAAGGTGAAATCGTTGCAGACGAAACATTTGTATCAGGTGATACAGACTTCCAAGCTGCTTTGACAAAGATCAAAGATAAAGACTTTGATGCGATCGTATTGCCAGGTTACTACACAGAAGCGGGTAAAATTGTAAACCAAGCTCGCGGTATGGGAATTGACAAACCAATCATTGGTGGTGACGGATTTAACGGTGCGGAATTTGTTCAACAAGCAACGGCTGAAAGAGCATCAAATATCTACTTCATCTCAGGATTCTCAACGACTGTTGACGTTTCAGATAAAGCAAAAGCTTTCCTTGAAGCTTACCGTGCAAAATACAACGAAGATCCTTCAACATTTGCAGCTCTTGCTTATGACTCAGTTTACCTTGTAGCTAATGCAGCAAAAGGTGCAAAAACTTCAGTTGATATCAAGAACAATCTTGCTAAAACACAAAATTTTGAAGGTGTGACAGGTCAAACAAGTTTTGATGCAGATCATAATACTGTGAAAACAGCCTTCATGATGACCATGAATAATGGTAAAGTGGAAGCGGCAGAAGTCGTAAAACCTTAATTTTATAGATATCGTAAATGGGGAATGAGCTTTTACTCACTCCCTGTTTCGGTGTTTATAAAGGGATTATTTTTTAAAAAAATCCTAAAAATAAAACATAGAAAGAGTGAACCATATGCTTCAACAACTTGTCAATGGTTTAATCTTGGGTAGTGTCTACGCCTTGCTAGCCCTGGGTTATACTATGGTTTATGGAATTATCAAGCTGATTAACTTTGCCCATGGTGATATTTATATGATGGGTGCTTTCATGGGTTATTTCTTGATCAATGCCCTACATTTAAATTTCTTTTTAGCCTTAATTTTATCCATGATTGGTTCAGCTATCCTCGGTGTGATCATTGAGTTTTTAGCCTACCGTCCGCTACGTCATTCCACTCGTATTTCTGTATTGATTACTGCTATCGGAGTGTCCTTCTTGCTTGAGTACGGGATGGTCTATTTAGTTGGTGCCAATACACGTGCCTTTCCTCAAGCAATCCAAACTGTTCGTTATGACTTGGGTCCAATCAGCCTAACAAATATTCAATTGTTGATTTTGACGGTTTCGATTGTTTTGATGATTCTTTTGCAACTCATCGTACAAAAAACCAAGATGGGGAAAGCTATGCGTGCTGTATCTGTAGATAGTGATGCGGCTCAGTTGATGGGGATTAACGTAAATCGTACAATCAGTTTCACCTTTGCATTAGGATCAGCTCTAGCTGGTGCTGCTGGTGTCCTTATTGCACTTTACTATAATTCATTAGAACCATTAATGGGTATGACTCC
The DNA here is from genome assembly GCF_053010305.1 of Streptococcus sp. Z554. Lineage (NCBI taxonomy): Bacteria > Bacillati > Bacillota > Bacilli > Lactobacillales > Streptococcaceae > Streptococcus > Streptococcus sp. Z554. Next base: position 21,252 of record NZ_JBRKNV010000002.1, on the reverse strand, counting down.
AGGTATTAAGTCTTTCGTTGCTGCCGTTCTTGGTGGTATCGGAATCATCCCTGGTGCTGCTCTTGGAGGTTTTGTAATTGGACTATTGGAAACTTTCGCAACAGCCTTTGGAATGTCAGATTACCGAGATGCCATTGTATATGGAATCTTACTCTTGATCTTGATCGTCCGTCCGGCTGGTATCCTCGGTAAGAATGTGAAAGAGAAGGTGTAAACAATGAAAGAAAATTTAAAAGTTAATATTCTCTGGTTATTCCTTTTGTTGCTTGGATACGGTTTGATTAGTTTATTAGTTTCACTAGGAGTTCTAAACCTTTTCCATATTCAAATTTTAGAACAAATCGGGATTAACATTATTCTGGCTGTGGGTCTTAATCTGATCGTTGGTTTCTCTGGTCAGTTTTCACTAGGACATGCTGGTTTTATGGCTATTGGTGCCTATGCTGCAGCCATTATTGGTTCTAGATCTCATACTTATGGAGCTTTCTTTGGAGCAATGTTGCTCGGTGCCATTATTGCTGGATTGGTTGCCTTGATCGTTGGAATTCCTACCCTACGTTTAAAAGGGGACTATCTTGCTGTTGCGACACTAGGTGTTGCTGAGATCATTCGAATCTTTATTGTTAATGGTGGTGAACTAACTAACGGAGCTGCTGGTATCCTTGGCATTCCAAACTTTACAACCTGGCAAATGGTATATTTCTTTGCAGTGATTACAACAATTGCAACACTTAATTTCCTTCGTAGTCCAATCGGACGTCTAACTTTATCCGTTCGTGAAGATGAAATCGCTGCTGAATCAGTTGGAGTTAATACAACAAAAATTAAAATTATCGCTTTTGTATTCGGAGCGATGACTGCAAGTATCGCAGGTTCCCTTCAAGCAGGATTTATCGGTTCTGTTGTGCCTAAGGATTATAGCTTTATCAACTCTATCAACGTTTTAATTATCGTTGTATTTGGTGGTTTGGGATCCATTACAGGGGCGATTGTTGCTGCTATTGTTCTTGGTATTTTGAATATGTTCCTTCAGGACGTAGCTAGCGTTCGTATGATTATTTATGCTTTGGCCTTGGTACTCGTTATGATTTTCAGACCAGGTGGTCTTCTTGGAACATGGGAATTGAGCCTATCACGTCTCTTTAAAAAAGGTAAGAAGGAGGGACAAAACTAATGGCATTACTTGAAGTAAAAAATTTAACCAAGCATTTTGGTGGTTTGACAGCTGTTGGAGATGTAACTCTTGAATTGAATGAAGGTGAACTTGTTGGTTTGATTGGACCGAACGGAGCTGGGAAAACAACTCTTTTCAATCTGCTGACAGGTGTGTATGAACCAAGCGAAGGAACAGTAACCTTGGATGGTCACTTGTTAAATGGCAAGCAGCCCTATAAAATTGCTGCTCTTGGTTTAGGACGTACTTTCCAAAACATTCGTCTCTTTAAAGACTTAACTGTATTAGACAATGTTCTCATTGCATTTAGCAACCATCATAAACAACATGTATTTGCTAGTTTTTTGCGTCTGCCAGCTTTTTACAAGAATGAAAAAGAATTAAAAGCCAAAGCCCTAGAACTACTAAAAATCTTCGATTTAGATGGTGAGGCTGAAACTTTAGCTAAAAACTTAGCTTATGGTCAACAACGTCGTTTGGAAATTGTTCGCGCCCTTGCTACAGAGCCTAAAATCCTCTTTTTGGATGAGCCTGCGGCGGGTATGAACCCACAAGAAACTGCAGAATTAACTGAATTAATTCGTCGTATCAAGGATGAATTTAAAATCACCATCATGCTGATTGAACATGATATGAACTTGGTCATGGAAGTTACGGAGCGTATCTATGTTCTTGAATACGGTCGTTTGATTGCTCATGGTACACCAGATGAAATTAAGAACAATAAACGTGTGATTGAAGCTTATCTTGGAGGTGAAGCCTAATGTCTATGTTAAAAGTTGAAAACCTCTCCGTACACTACGGGATGATTCAAGCTGTACGTGATGTGAGCTTTGAAGTTAATGAAGGAGAAGTTGTTTCTCTAATCGGTGCCAACGGAGCTGGTAAAACGACTATTCTTCGAACATTATCAGGTCTTGTGCGTCCAAGTTCTGGTAGAATTGAATTTCTGGGACAAGAAATCCAAAAAATGCCTGCACAGAAGATTGTGGCATCAGGTCTTTCACAAGTTCCAGAAGGACGTCATGTCTTTCCTGGTTTGACTGTTTTGGAAAACTTAGAGATGGGCGCCTTTCTCAAGAAAAATCGGGAAGAAAATCAAGCAAACTTGAAAAAAGTCTTTTCACGCTTCCCACGTTTAGAAGAACGGAAGAACCAAGATGCAGCTACCCTTTCTGGTGGTGAACAGCAGATGCTTGCTATGGGCCGTGCGCTTATGTCAACGCCTAAACTTCTTTTGTTAGACGAACCATCAATGGGACTTGCACCAATCTTTATCCAAGAAATTTTTGATATCATTCAGGATATTCAAAAGCAAGGAACAACTGTTCTCTTGATCGAGCAAAATGCCAATAAAGCACTTGCCATCGCAGATCGAGGCTATGTTCTTGAAACAGGTAAGATTGTTCTTTCAGGAACAGGAAAAGAACTCGCAGCTTCAGATGAAGTTAGAAAAGCATATCTAGGTGGCTAAACTAGTCTGGGAGACTAGTTTAGGTTGCGGATAAAAATTGCGGCAGCAATTAACATCTAGTCCCGGGGGACCTTTTTAGTCGGCTGATAAGGATTTGCGCAAGCAATCTACCATAGTCTGGGAGACTAGTTTAGGTTGCGGAAAAAAATTGCGGCAGCAATTAACATCTAATCCAGTGGATTGTTTTAGTCGGCAGATAGAGATTGCGACGCAATTCAGACAAGTATAATAATAAGAGCTCTAGGTGGGGCTCTTTTTCGTAAAGTTCTTCAGAGTTTTCTGAATCTTGAAAAAGAAATGAAAGCGTTTGATAGCTTTCCGTAAAAAGTGTATAATGAAACTATAAACATAAAGGAGATTTCCGATGGCAGTTAAAGATTTTATGACACGAAAAGTCGTTTATATCAGTCCTGATACGACTGTAGCGCACGCTGCAGATTTGATGCGCGAGCAAGGTTTGCACCGTCTTCCTGTTATTGAGAATGATAAACTAGTTGGTCTAGTAACAGAGGGAACAATCGCTGAAGCTAGCCCTTCAAAAGCAACTAGTCTTTCAATCTTCGAGATGAATTACTTGCTTAATAAGACAAAGGTAAAAGATGTCATGATTCGTGATGTTGTTACTGTTTCAGGCTATGCAAGTTTAGAAGATGCAACCTATCTTATGCTTAAAAATAAGATTGGTATTTTACCAGTTGTTGATAATGGACAATTGTATGGAGTCATTACAGACCGTGATGTATTCAGTGCCTTCCTTGAAATCGCGGGTTATGGTGAAGAGGGAATTCGTGTTCGTTTTATCACAGAAAATGAAGTTGGAGTTCTTGGTAAGATTGTCTCTTTAATCGTTGAAGAAAATCTTAATATCTCGCATACCGTTAATATTCCAAGAAAAGATGGTAAAATTGTAATTGAAGTACAAATTGAAGGTAGCATTGATTTATCATCTTTAAAAAAGAAATTCGAGGATGAGAATATTCTCGTAGATGAAATTACTAAAACTTCTGCAAAAAAACTCTAAAAAGAAAAATATAACTTACTTTAAGCTTGCGAAAAAAATTTTTTTCTAGTATAATAGTTTATTGTGAGCAAACCTCACTTACCCCTTGCAAAGGCTTGGGGTCATTAGACCAAAAGGAGGAACATATCAATGGCTAAATACGAAATTCTTTATATCATTCGTCCAAACATTGAAGAAGAAGCGAAAAACGCTTTGGTAGCACGTTTTGACTCTATCTTGACTGACAACGGTGCAACTGTTGTTGAATCAAAAGATTGGGAAAAACGTCGTCTTGCATACGAAATCCAAGATTTCCGTGAAGGACTTTACCACATCGTTAACGTTGAAGCAAACGATGACGCAGCTCTTAAAGAGTTTGACCGTCTTTCAAAAATCAACGCTGACATTCTTCGTCACATGATCGTCAAACTTGACGCGTAAGAAGGTAGATTATGATTAACAATGTTGTACTTGTAGGGCGTATGACACGTGACGCTGAGTTACGTTATACCCCATCAAATGTAGCAGTTGCGACTTTTACTCTTGCAGTAAACCGTACATTCAAGAGTCAAAATGGCGAACGTGAGGCTGATTTTATCAACGTCGTAATGTGGCGCCAACAGGCTGAAAATCTTGCTAATTGGGCTAAAAAAGGCTCTCTTGTTGGGATTACAGGCCGTATTCAGACTCGTAGTTACGATAACCAGCAAGGACAACGTGTCTATGTGACAGAAGTCGTAGCTGAGAATTTCCAAATGTTGGAAAGCCGTAGTGCTCGTGAAGGACATGCTGGTGGAGCTTATTCTGCACCAACTGCTAGTCATGCAACACCTACAAATTCAGTACCAGACTTTTCACGTGATGAAAATCCATTTGGTTCAACAAATCCTTTGGATATTTCAGATGATGATTTACCGTTCTAATGGACAATTAATACTATAAAGGAGAAAAAACATGGCTCAACAACGTCGTGGCGGATTCAAACGCCGTAAAAAAGTTGATTACATCGCAGCAAACAAAATTGAATATGTTGATTACAAAGATACTGAGCTTCTTAGCCGTTTCGTTTCAGAACGTGGGAAAATCCTTCCACGTCGTGTAACTGGAACTTCAGCGAAGAACCAACGTAAAGTAACAACAGCTATCAAACGCGCTCGCGTAATGGCTTTGATGCCTTTCGTAAACGAAGATTAAAAAAGAGGTCCAGTGGACCTCTTTTTCATGAGCTTGAAAACAAGAAAGCGAATTAAGACCCTTACGGGTCTTTTTTTCACGAGCCTGGAAATGAGAAGGCGAGTTAGGTCCAGTGGACCTCTTTTTCATGAGCTTGAAAACAAGAGAGTGAGTAAGACCCTTACGGGTCTTTTTTTCACGATCATAAAAATAGAAGGGTTTGTTTCTTACGTGTTTTTAGTAGAGACCGTTCAATCATTATTGAATTTAATAATATTCTTTTAAAATAAAATTGATGAATTCAATATAGTTGTCTATATTATAATATAGAATGTAAATATTACTAAAAGTTGTTGAAATCCTTTATTACAAAAGGATTTCAAACTATTACAAATTCATTAAAACCATTAGTGGTTCCTAAAAAAAATTGACATTTAAATTAATTGTCGGTAAAATAATTAAGACATTCAAATTAATTGATTTTTGAAATATTCGACAATCTAATAAATATCAGATGTCAAATTTTATGATGTTTAAAGGAAAACATAATGAAAAAAATTAAAGTGATGGTTGTTTTTGGAACTCGACCAGAAGCCATCAAAATGGCCCCTTTAGTGTTGGAATTGCAAAAGCATAATGATAGTATTGAAACGATCACTGTCGTAACTGCTCAACACCGTCAAATGCTAGATCAAGTTCTTGAAACTTTCCGTATTCAACCGAACTATGATTTAGATATTATGGGGAAAAATCAGTCTCTTTTAGATATCACTGCGAAAATTCTCCAGAAGTTCGATCCTATTGTTAAGCAAGAACTTCCAGATATTATTTTGGTTCACGGTGATACTACGACAACTTTTGTAGCAAGTCTAGTAGCTTTCTATAATCAAGTTCGCATCGGGCATGTTGAAGCTGGTTTGAGGACATTTAATAAATATTCTCCATTCCCAGAAGAGATGAACCGCCAAATGACTGATAATCTAGCAGATCTCTATTTTGCTCCAACCAGTGAGAGTAAGGAGAATCTTCTTAAAGAAAATCATCCTGAATCTGCTATTATTATTACAGGAAATACAGCAATTGATGCATTAAAATTAACTGTTCAATCTGATTATTATCACGAAGTTTTAGATCGATTAGATCCTTTAAAAAAATTAGTTTTGGTAACGATGCACCGTCGTGAAAACCAGGGTCAACCCATGCGTAATGTTTTCACTGCTCTACGTGAAATGGTGGACATTCATGAGGAATTAGAGGTTGTCTACCCTGTACATCTTAGTCCTGCGGTACAAGAAGCAGCGAAGGATATACTATCTGGTCATGACCGAATCCATTTAATTGAACCCTTGGATGTACTAGATTTTCATAACTTGGCATCCAGAAGTTATTTTATTATGACGGATTCTGGAGGTGTTCAAGAAGAAGCTCCTTCCTTAGGGAAGCCTGTACTTGTCCTTCGTGACACCACTGAGCGTCCAGAAGGCGTACGAGCGGGAACCTTGAAGTTAGTTGGAACAGATCCAAAACGTGTGAAGGAAGCCATGACTGCACTCCTGACAAATGAGAATCTCTACCAAGAAATGTCTCAGGCTCCGAATCCATATGGAGATGGTAAGGCTTCAGAGAGAATTGTAAACACCATTAAAGCTTATTTTGGTTTTACGGTAGCTGTTTCTGAGTTCAAAGGGGGAGAACAAGGATAATGAAAAATTGGGATAAATTTAGAAATTGGCTGATTGCTTTACTTGTATGTGAATTCACGCTATTGCTATTGTGTTTTTTCTATGCACCGCAGATTTTGCTAGAACAACTATTATTTTTCTTCTTAGCCTTGTTTGCAGCTGTGGTATTGTCAGACCTCTTGCTTGTATGGACACTAATTTTATCGTTTGGACTAGGAATTATCTTTTTAATTACAGGAATCGTCTACATGACGACTCCACAAGTTTTAATTTTGTTAATTAGTTTTCCGCTTTTGGCTGGATTCTTAACCAAGGTTCGTTATTACTTATTCAAAACGGCCCTCAAGGTTCAAGACAAAACAGAAGATGCTAAGATAGATTATCGAGCTATGTTGGATAATCAAACTGATGGTGTAATTCAATCGCTTTTTATCCATTGGTCGCACGAAGATATGTTTTTTGAGCTTAAACCGAAAGAGTACAGTCGAGTACTTACTCAGATTCAAGAGGTGATTCGCCAAGAATTGAGTGAGCATGATCAGCTCTACTACTTATCAAATGGAGATTTTCTTGTACTGACAGAAGATAATAAACTGTCCTTACAAGAATTATATGAAAAGAATTTGAAAGGTAACTTAGAAAGTCTTGTTTTTCATGGAGATGATGGGAATCAGAGAATTCAATATCAAATAGGTTATCAGATAATTGATTGGGAAAATAGAGGCAAATATCCGAAATTTACTGATTTGGTTAGTAACTTAAAACGCCAATTAGAGACGGATGTTATCGTGGAATATTAGGAGGAAAAAGATGAGTCTGACTGAACTATTTTTTGGACTTGCTTTAGGAGTTAGTTTTACATTTAGCATTTGTTTTGTCATCCTTTTTGTTGCTTACAAGATTATTTATCATCGAGTTAACAAAAATTTTAAGGCGGTGAATCATGATTAGTCAAATTGTTATGATCTTTACTCTGCTATCTATCTGGATTTCTTTGGCCTGGGGCTTGGTAATTCTCTTTTCAGCAGTACATTTTTGGTTTAAACATAGTGATTTTCGTGTAGACACGAGTCCTTTGCCTTACTATCCAAAAGTAACCATTGTCGTTCCAGCCCATAATGAAGATGTTGTTATTGCGCAAACAACCAAGGCCATCCTTGATATGAATTATCCTCACGACTGCGTTGAGTTACTCTTGTTTGCGGATAACTGCTCTGATAATACCTATGAGGAATGTTTAGCTGTTAAAGCCATGCCTGAGTATGCTGAGAGAAATATTACCGTTATCAATCGTAGCGGGACTGGTGGAAAAGCAGGAGTTCTTAATGATGCGTTGAAGATGGCAAAAGGTGACTATATTTGTGTCTATGATGCAGATGCCATGCCAGAGAAAAATGCTCTTTATTTTCTTGCGAAAGAAATCGTTAAGGATCCAGAACGTCATGTTGCTTCCTTTGGCCGTAATAAGACTCGGAACGCAAATCAAAATTTCTTGACTCGTTGTATCAACCAAGAAATTGTGGTGACCCAGCGCGTACACCACGTAGGTATGTGGCATCTCTTTAAAATTGGACGTATTCCTGGAACCAACTTTATGATTCAAACAGACTTTGTAAAGAGTATTGGTGGATGGAAAAATGGTGCCTTGACGGAAGATACAGATATTTCCTTTAAAATTATGCAAAGTGGTAAATTAATTGCTCTTGCTTATAATTCTGAAGCATTTCAGCAGGAACCTGAAACCTTAAAGAGTTACTACATGCAACGGAAACGTTGGGCTAAAGGGAACTACGAAGTTGTTCTATCAAACTTTAAACATCTATTTAGCAAAGGCAACTGGCGTGTTAAACTAGAGGTTGTAAACTATTCTTGTATCTTCTTCTGGTTTAACTTTGCTATTGTACTTTCAGACTTAATTTTTCTTGCAAATATAGTAGCCATCTGTATTCACTTATTTATGCCAGATGTGAAGGTACCATTTGCATTTGATGCGGACAATATCTATATTGCCCAGCTCATGCTCTTCAACTGGATTTTCATGATTGGTCTATATTTGATGCAGATTATGATTGCTTTAGCTAGCCAGTTTGGACAAGCAACTACCAAGCAAGTATGGTTAGCCCTAGTAGCTTATTTTACTTATGCTCAGTTGTTTATCATCGTTTCAATCGACTCTATTACATCAATCGTGATGGATAAGATTCTTCGACGTAAAGAGACTAAGTGGGTTAAAACCAAATGATTTGCAGGATAGGGGGTTCTATGAAATTAAATAAATTGAAATATGTCTTATTTGTACTTATCCTCTCTATCTTTTGCTTGACCTTGTTTTTAGCGAGAGGAAGGAGCAAAATCGAGATGCGCAATAGTATCTACAAACAATGGAGTGATCAGTTCCTTGTTTCAAAAATTGATCAGACTTATGTTCGAACAACTACAAATAGTGAAGACGAGGGAACAACAGTACTGTCAGAAGCACAAAGTTATGGTATGTTAATTACGGTATTAGCGGCTAAAAAAGGACAGGCAAGCCAAGAAGATTTTGAGAGCTTGTATCGTTATTATCTGAATCACCGTGTGCCTGGAACTGAATTGATGTCCTGGAAGCAAGTTATTAAAAATGATACTCAAACTGTAGAGAGACAAAATGCTACGGATGGAGATCTTTATATTGCTTATTCCCTATTGGAAGCTGCAAAGCAGTGGCCGGATAAAGCTGATGAATATCAAAACCAAGCCAAAAAGATCTTAAAAGATATTCTTCGATATAATTATAACGAAGAAACTGGAGTTCTTACGGTTGGGAATTGGGCGAAAAAGAATACAAACTACTATTATTTGATGCGTACTTCTGATACCTTGCCACAGTACTTCCAAGCATTCTATGATTTTACAGGGAACAAACAGTGGTTGTCTATCAAGGATAAAATGCTGGAGCAATTAGAGGCTATTAGTTCACAGTCTGATGTTGGTCTGCTACCAGATTTCATCTGGGTAGAAAAGTCTGGTGCACGTGTTGCTGAGGCTAACACCATTGAATCCCAATACGATGGATCTTATTCCTATAATGCCTGTCGTTTACCATATCACTTGGCCCAGAATAAGGATGAAAAGAGTCAAAAACTGGTTCAAAATATGCTGAATTTCTTTATGAAAGAGCGTCGCATTTACGCAGGATATGACTTGACAGGAAAAGCTCTTAATGATTACCAATCAGGAAGTTTTCTAGCTCCTATTACTTATGCAGCCAATAAAGAAGATGGTTATTTGAAGTTGGTCCAACAAAATAAATATATTTATCTTCAACAATTACCTTTGGATAATTACTATGATGCAACCATGATTACTATGATTGCTCTTGAGCTATTCTAAAATATAAAAAGAGACTAGTTTTACTAGTTCTCTTTTTTGGTGTTTTTTTTCTGACCTTGGCGTGCTATAATGGCAATAGAAAGAGTAAAGGTGGATAAGTCAAAGATGAATTGTACGATTAGAAATATGATTAAGTCTGATATTGAATCCTTATCTCATGGATTTATGAATCAAGGTTGGCCTGGTAGAGAGGAAATTTTGGCTAGATATTTTCTGGAACAGGAAAGTGGGGAGAGAGAAGTCTTAGTTGCAGAGATTGATGGTGCTGTAGCGGGCTACGTTACCATTTTGCCCTCTGCTAAACATGGTCCTTTTGCAGAAGTCTATCCAGAATTATCAGATTTTAATGTGTTTGAGCCTTTTCGAAATCAAGGGATTGGGAATCAACTGCTAGAAGAAGCAGAAAAACGAGTCAAGTTTGTTTCGAGTAAGGTCACTCTTGGTGTAGGTTTGCACTTAGGCTATGGCCCTGCCCAGAGATTGTATATCAGACGGGGCTACATTCCAGATGGGACAGGTGTCTGGTATCGAAATCAACCCTTGGAAATGAATGCAACTAGCCAAAATAATGATGATTTGGTTTTGTATCTAGTAAAGGAATTTGGATAAGAGACAAGGATTTTATTGGGGATGTGGGATTTCTCTACTTTATGGTATAATGGAAAGAGTGAATTGAAGGAGGTATTATAATGGATGCCAAGTTAAGATACAAGGCTAAGAAGATTAAGATTATCTTTTTTGATATAGATGATACTTTACGAAATTCAAAGACAGGTTTTGTTCCAAGTACTATTCCAACGATTTTTAAACAATTACGCGAAAAAGGAATCTTGACAGGAATTGCGACTGGTCGAGGCATTTTTGGTGTTGTTCCAGAAATTCGAGATCTGAAACCTGACTTTTTTGTAACTTTGAATGGAGCATACATCGAGGATAAGAAAGGCAATGTCATTTACAGTAACAAAATTGCTAAAGATAAGGTTGAGGAATATATTACTTGGACCAAAGAAGTTGGGATTGATTATGGTTTGGTGGGAAGTCATGCTGCTAAATTGTCAACTAGGACTGATATGATTAGTCAAGCTATTGACCCAATTTACCCTGATCTAGAGGTAGATCCTGATTTTTACCAAAAAGAAGATATTTATCAGATGTGGACCTTTGAGGAGCAGGGTGATGACCTTGTCTTGCCTGATGCTTTGGCATCGACTTTACGTATGGTCCGTTGGCATGAACATTCGTCAGATGTGGTGCCGATTTCTGGTTCTAAGGCAGCTGGGGTATCAAAAGTTGTAGAACATTTAGGTCTTAAACCTGAGAACGTCATGGTCTTTGGAGATGGACTGAACGATATGGAGCTCTTTGATTATGCAGGCATTAGCATCGCTATGGGTGTTTCTCATGACAAAATCAAAGAAAAAGCAGATTATATTACAAAAACATTAGAAGAAGATGGCATCTTTGATGCCTTAGAAGGATTTGGTATGGTAGAAAAAGAATTACATTTTCCACAAGTAGACATTGAAACAGTAGAAGGTCCAATTGCGACTATTAAGACAAATCATGGGGATTTGCGTGTCAAACTTTTCCCTGATCACGCACCAAAAACAGTAGCCAACTTTATTGCTCTGTCAAAAGATGGTTACTATGACGGTGTGATTTTCCACCGTATTATTAAAGATTTTATGATTCAAGGTGGAGACCCAACTGGTACTGGTATGGGTGGTGAATCTATCTATGGTGAGTCATTTGAGGATGAGTTTTCAGAAGAACTGTACAATGTACGTGGAGCCCTTTCTATGGCTAATGCTGGACCAAATACAAATGGTAGCCAGTTCTTTATCGTACAGAACCAACACTTGCCATATTCTAAGAAAGAAATTGCTCGTGGTGGTTGGCCAGAACCAATTGCGGAGATTTATGCAGAACAAGGTGGCACTCCTCACCTAGACCGTCGTCATACTGTATTCGGTCAACTTGCGGATGAAGCTTCTTATGAAGTTCTGGATGCAATTGCAGGTGTCGAAACAGGTGCAATGGACAAGCCAGTTGAAGATGTTGTAATTAAAACTATTGAAATTGAGGACTAGAATGAAAATCGGTGATAAGTTAAATGGCCGTATTTCTGGAATTCAGCCCTATGGTGCTTTTGTTGAGTTAGAAACAGGAGTGACAGGCCTGATTCATATCTCAGAGATTCGGACAGGATTTATCGAAAATATCCATGACGTATTGAAAATTGGTGATGAAGTCCAGGTACAGGTGATCGATTTTGATGAATATACAGGGAAGGCTAGCCTTTCTATTCGTACCTTGGAAGAAGAAAAGCATCAACTGCCTAGACGGAGACGTTTTTCGAATGATCGCATCAAACATGGTTTTGCACCGCTTGGTCGCATGATGCCTGTTTGGACAAGAGAAGCCTTGGAGCATTTGAAGAAAAATAGTCAGTGATATCCTTTGAATCATTTGTGATATTATTATATTTTGCTATAATAGAAGTATGACCGAAGAACAATTATTAAAATCAGGAGAGCGCATTAACCAACTCTTCTCAACTGATATCAAAATTATTCAAAACAGTGAGGTTTTCAGCTATTCAGTGGATAGTGTACTTTTGTCGCGCTTTCCTCGTTTTCCGAAAAATGGTTTGATAGTAGATTTCTGTGCGGGAAATGGAGCTGTTGGACTGTTTGCCAGTAGCCGGACCAAGGCTAAAATCCTATCTGTTGAAATCCAAGAACGCTTGGCGGATATGGCTGAGCGGTCAGTACGTTTAAATGGGCTGGACGGACAGATGCAGGTCATCTGTGATGATTTAAAGAATATGCCTAGTCACATTCAGGGGAGCAAGGTTGATTTGATTTTATGCAATCCGCCTTATTTTAAAGTGGATCCAAATTCTAATCTGAACGAAAGTGAACATTACCTTTTGGCACGGCATGAAATCACAACCAATCTGAAGGAAATCTGCCGTAGTGCTCAGAGTATTCTCAAATCAAATGGGCGTTTGGCAATGGTTCATCGTCCTGATCGATTATTAGATATCTTAGCTACGCTCCAACAGCATAATTTGGCTCCAAAACGTCTGCAATTTGTTTACCCTAAACGGGAGAAGGAAGCTAATATGCTTTTGATTGAGGCTATTAAGGACGGCTCTACTAGTGGTTTTAAGGTTTTACCACCACTTATTGTTCACAATAGTGATGGTACTTATACACCAGAAATTCAAGAGATTTACTATGGATCATAAGGCTTATATGTATGTAGTAGAGTGTCGAGATGGTTCTTACTATACAGGCTATACAACAGATGTCAAGAAACGAATTTCCGTGCACAATAGCGGTAAAGGAGCCAAATATACACGCGCTCGATTGCCTGTAAAACTCATCTTTGCAGAAGGTTTTGACAGCAAGGAAGAGGCCATGTCTGCTGAAGCTCTTTTCAAGCGCAAGACACGTATGCAAAAAGTCGGCTATCTAAATGATAATCAAGATAGGAATTTAGCCATTATTTTTGAGATTTAGTGAGGCTGGGACAAAAGTCCTAGCCTCTCAATTTTCTATGGATTGTCGAGCAAGACGTAGTGGTTGAGTGGGCTCTACTACGCTGATTTCATCGGCTTTTACAGCCCTACTCAACTGTGCGGAGGTGGGACGACGAAATCGAATTCTAACGAATTACCGATTTCTGTCCCACTCTCTTACTTTTGTCAAAAATTGAAAAAAATGCTACAATAAAGAGAATAAAGAAACGAGGTATTATCATGTCTAAGATTCTAGTATTTGGTCACCAAAATCCAGACTCAGATGCCATCGGGTCATCTGTAGCTTTTGCTTATCTTGCAAAAGAAGCATACGGTTTGGATACAGAAGCGGTGGCTCTTGGAACTCCAAATGAGGAAACAGCCTATGTATTGAACTATTTTGGTGTTGAAGCACCGCGCGTGATTACATCTGCTAAAGCAGAAGGTGCAGAGCAAGTCATTTTGACTGACCACAATGAATTCCAACAATCTGTTTCAGATATTGCTGAAGTTGAAGTTTATGGTGTGGTGGATCATCACCGTGTGGCTAACTTTGAAACTGCCAGCCCACTTTACATGCGTTTGGAGCCAGTTGGATCAGCATCATCTATCGTTTACCGCATGTTCAAAGAACACGGTGTAGCTGTGCCAAAAGAAATCGCAGGTTTGATGCTTTCAGGTTTGATTTCAGATACTCTTTTGTTGAAATCCCCAACCACTCACCCATCTGATAAAGTCATTGCACCTGAATTGGCTGAATTGGCTGGTGTGAACTTGGAAGAATACGGTCTTGCCATGCTTAAGGCTGGTACAAACTTGGCAAGCAAATCTGCAGAAGAATTGATCGACATCGATGCTAAGACGTTTGAATTGAACGGAAACAATGTCCGTGTTGCTCAAGTCAATACGGTTGATATTGCTGAAGTATTGGAACGTCAAGCTGAAATCGAAGCAGCTATCCAAGCCGCAATTGCAGCTAATGGATACTCTGACTTTGTCTTGATGATTACAGATATCGTCAACTCTAACTCAGAAATTTTGGCTCTTGGATCAAACATGGACAAGGTAGAAGCAGCTTTCAACTTCAAACTTGAAAACAACCATGCTTTCCTTCCAGGTGCTGTTTCTCGTAAGAAACAAGTGGTACCACAATTGACTGAAAGCTTTAATGCTTGATGATAAACGGGATAACCCGTTGTTAAAAAGGAGTTTCGGCTCCTTTTTTGCTAGGAGGAGACCATGTTAGAATCTGGCGACTTGATTTTTGTGAGGGACAATACGGAAATGGGACAGGCCATCCAGGCATCTACTGGGAACTATAGCCATGTGGCCATCTTTTTGGACGGGAAGGTCTATCATGCAACGGTGGAAGGTGGTGTCCTGGCCCAGTCCCCTGAAGATTTCTTTGAAGCTGAGAAAGGATATGACCTTTACCGCTATGCAGAGATTGATCACGAAGAAGTCAAAAAGCGAGCAGAAAACCTCTTAGGTGCTCCCTACAATGCTTCTTTTTACCCAAATGGAGATGGTTTCTATTGTTCCCAGTTCATCGCTGAACTACTTCCTATCTTTGAGACCATTCCCATGAAGTTTGGAGAAGGAGAACAAGAGATTAGTTCGTTTTGGGAAAATTACTACCGAGAACTAGGATTAACTGTGCCTCTGAATCAGCCAGGAACCAACCCCAGTCAGTTAACCCAGTCTCCCCGTCTACAGTTTAAAGAAAGGTATATGGATGATTACAATCATTAATCCCACACGTTTGACACGTCAGCCTTTTTTTAAGGACTTGATTAACTATCTAGACCAGCAGGATGATGTTATTTTGCGAGAGATTAAGGCTCGGTTTCCAGATCAGCTAGTGGACAAGCTGATGGAGGAATATATCAAAGCGGACCTCATCCTTCGAGAAAATAAACGCTATTATCTCAATCTCCCTTTTCTAACCTCTACAGAATCTCTTGAACTAGACCAAGAAGTATTTGTGAGAGATGATAGCCTAATTTATCAAGAAATCCTAGAGAAGCATTTTAAAACTGAATTGCGCAATCAAACCAATGCAGCTATCTTAGAAGAGCATACGGATTTTGCAAGGGAAAAGATGACCTTGTCTAATTATTTTTACAAGGTCAAGCACCAGTATCCGCTGACAAAAGAACAGCAGGAACTCTATGCCATTTTGGGAGATGTCAATCCTGAATATGCCCTCAAGTATATGACCAGCTTTTTGCTCAAGTTCCTCAAAAAGGATGAAGTTCAGCAAAAGCGTAGAGACATCTTTGTCGATAGTTTAGAAGTCTTAGGCTATATCCGAAAAAATGATGAAGGCAAATATGAATTAGCAGTGGACTTGGACAAGGAAAGACTGATATTTATGAAGCAATAGAAAGAGGCTAGGATAATTCCTAGCCTTCTTTAAATAGACTATAGATAACGTTCTGCAACAGCCGCATCCCCTGGATAGTCTTCTTTCTTACCTTGAATGATTTGGTAGCAATCAGCACCTTTACCAGCGATAATGACAGCATCTTCTGGCTTGCTGGTAGTTGCCATAGCCAGTTGAATGGCTTGTTCACGATCGGCAATCTTATCAACAGGATGATGGATATAACTACTGATTTCATCTGCAATGGCCATTGGATCTTCATAGTTTGGATCATCAGCCGTTAGGAATACTTGAATTTCAGGATGTTGATTGAGGAGAAGTCCAAAGTCCTTGCGACGGCTTTCTCCCTTGTTTCCAGTAGAACCAAGAACTAGAGCAATTTTTCCAGTCTGATGAGTTTCAACCACATTGATGAGTTTTTTCAGACTATCCCCGTTGTGGGCATAATCAATGAAAACTTTTGCACCATTTTTCTGAGTGAGAACTTCCATACGGCCAGGAACGCGTGTTGCAGCAATCCCTTTTTTGATGTCATCCAGACTAGCACCTAAACGAAGGCAAGCAAGTCCAGCAGCGACAGCATTTTCTTGGTTAAAATATCCAATCAACTGGATGTCATAATCGCCAGCTAATTTACCAGTAGCTGAGAAGCTAAAGGCTTTGGAGTTTTCGATTTGGTTATCAGATTGGCTACCGTAGAAGTCATGCTCTTGGTTCTCAACTTGTTCTTTTAGAACAGAGAAGTGGTCCATATCGCTATTAATGACAACTGCTCGGCTATTTTTCATCAAGAGACGCTTGTGGTAGAAGTAGTCTTCAAAGGTTGGATGCTCAATAGGACCAATATGGTCAGGACTGATATTTAGGAACACTCCTACATCAAAAGTGAGGCCGTAGACTCGCTTCACCAAGTAGGCTTGACTAGAAACTTCCATAATCAGGTGGCTTCTTCCATTATCAACTGCCTGCGCCATCATATCAAAGAGGTCGATGCTTTCAGGTGTTGTCAGAGCAGACTTGAAGAAAGTTTTTCCGTCCAAAGTCGTATTCATAGTTGATAACATAGCAGGACGATGTTGCTGATTTAAGATATTGTAGGCGAAGTATGCCGCTGTTGTTTTTCCTTTGGTACCAGTGAAAGCGAGAAGTTTTAGTTTTTCCTGCGGATTGCCATAAAATTCCTTGGCAATCAAACTCATAGCCTTCTTAATATCGCTAACAACGATGACAGGAATGCCTACTTCATAATCCTGCTCCGCTACATACCAACCGAGTCCTTGTGAGATTGCCGAAAGAAGAAATTCCTTCTTAAAAGCAGCTCCTTTTACAAAAAAGAGGCTATTATCATTGGCTTTTCGGCTATCGTAGCAGATGCTAACAAAAGTTACATCATTAAAATAATAGTGGTAATGTCCTTGGTCGATAATCTCACGGAAGAGATCGTCTTTCTTTAAAATATCTAATACGGTTTCAATCTTTATCATACTTTCTATTGTAAACTGAAAGTCTGAATTTTACAAGTAACAAGGAAAAGTTTATAATGGAAGATAAGGAACATTTCCTAGTTATTAAAATTGAATGAGGAAGTTATGTCTAACGAAAATAATCATCAGCAGGCCCAGATGTTACGCGGGACTGCCTGGCTTACAGCTAGTAACTTTATCAGTCGCCTGCTCGGGGCTATTTACATTATCCCTTGGTATATTTGGATGGGGACTTACGCCGCAACGGCTAATGGCCTTTTTACTATGGGATATAATATCTACGCCTGGTTCCTGTTGATTTCGACAGCAGGTATTCCTGTCGCAGTGGCTAAACAAGTTGCCAAGTATAATACCATGAATGAGGAAGAACATAGTTTTGCCCTGATTCGAAGTTTCCTTGGCTTTATGACTGTTTTGGGACTTGCCTTTGCATTGATCTTATATCTCTTTGCGCCTTGGTTGGCAGATCTTTCAGGTGTCGGTAAGGACTTGATTCCCATTATGCAAAGTTTGGCTTGGGCGGTCTTGATTTTCCCATCTATGAGTGTTATCCGTGGATTTTTCCAAGGAATGAATAATCTCAAACCTTATGCCATGAGTCAAATTGCTGAACAGGTAATCCGAGTCATTTGGATGCTACTCGCTACCTTTATCATCATGAAGCTCGGTTCGAAAGATTACATAGCAGCAGTTACCCAGTCTACCTTTGCAGCTTTTGTGGGAATGGTAGCAAGTTTTGCAGTCTTGATTTATTTCCTTTACAAAGAAGGATTGCTTCAAAAAGTTTTTGAAACTCGAGATAAGATTGATAGTAAAGGTCTTTTGATTGATACGATTAAGGAAGCCATTCCTTTTATCCTGACTGGTTCTGCCATTCAGCTTTTCCAAATCTTGGACCAGATGACCTTTATCAATAGCATGAAGTGGTTTACCAACTACAGTAATGAAGACTTGGTTGTCATGTTTTCTTATTTCTCTGCCAATCCAAATAAAATCACCATGATTCTCATATCGGTTGGAGTTTCGATTGGTAGTGTCGGTTTACCTCTTTTGACGGAGAACTATGTCAAGGGAGACTTGCCAGCGGCTTCTCGCTTGGTGCAAGATAGTATCACCATGCTCTTCTTATTCCTCTTACCTGCAACAGTTGGAGTAGTTATGGTGGGAGAACCCCTTTATACAGTCTTTTATGGAAAGCCAGATGGCTTGGCTATGGGCTTATTTATCTTTGCGGTCTTACAATCAACAATTCTAGGCTTGTACATGGTCTTGTCCCCTATGCTTCAGGCTATGTTCCGTAACCGTAAGGCAGTCTTGTATTTTGTTTATGGCTCAATTGCGAAGATTGTTCTACAATTACCATCGATAGCTATTTTCCATAGTTATGGTCCTCTCATTTCAACGACTATCGGTCTCATCATCCCTAATGTCTTGATGTACCGTGATATCTGTCAGGTTACAGGTGCTCGTCGTAAGCTTATCTTGAAGAGAACAATTCTAGTCACTATTTTGACACTAGTGATGTTGATTCTAGTAGGCTTCTTACAATGGATTCTTGGATTTGTCTTCCAACCAACTGGTCGTTTCTGGAGTTTCTTCTATGTCGCTCTAATTGGTACAATCGGTGGAGGCCTCTATGGATTCATGACTCTCTATACTCGACTTTTGGATAAGGTAATTGGACAGGCAAAAGCAGACCAGTTACGAGCACGATTAAAATTATCATAATTCTTTATAAATAAAACGAATGATTTGAATTTTTATCTATAAAAATGTTCAAATCGTTCATTTTTTTATTAAAAAAATAGGATGAAATATAAAATTAGTAGAAAAAAATCTATAATTTGGTAAAATTTAGATAAAATCTCTTGACTAAAAAAAACAATAGCTGTATAATGATACAAATATTTAAATTTGGAGGTTCTAAATATGAAAAAGTCTAAGGCAAAATACCTGACGCTAGCAGGCGTCGTCTTAACTGCTGGTTTACTACTGGGAGCTTGTGGTAATTCTACTAGCTCTTCTAAGGTCTACAACTATGTATACGCAAGCGATCCTTCTAGTCTAAATTACCTCTTAGAAAACCGAGCAACTACTGGTGATGTTGCTACAAACTTAGTGGATGGTTTGATGGAAAACGACCAGTATGGAAACTACATTCCATCGTTGGCAGAAGATTGGTCTGTATCCCAAGATGGTTTGACATATACTTATAAACTTCGTAAGGATGCCAAATGGTATACATCTGAAGGTGAAGAGTATGCTCCAGTTACTGCTCAAGATTTTGTGACAGGTTTGAAATACGCTGCGGATAAAAAATCTGAAGCTCTCTATCTCGTTCAAGACTCTGTTGCAGGCTTGGATGATTATATCAACGGAAAAACAACAGACTTTTCAACAGTTGGTGTGAAGGCTATTGACGATAAAACAGTGCAGTATACTTTGAAACAACCAGAACCTTACTGGAATTCAAAAACGACTGCGACTATTCTTTTCCCAGTCAATGCTGACTTCTTGAATTCCAAAGGGGATGACTTTGGTAAAGTGGCTCCAGCAAATCTTTTGTACAACGGTCCATTTATTCTCAAATCATTTACCTCTAAATCTGTCATGGAATACAAGAAAAATCCAAATTACTGGGATGCTAAAAATGTATTCGTAGACGAAGTGAAGTTGACTTACTACGATGGAAGCGACCAAGATGCCTTGGCACGTAACTTCATGGAAGGAGTTTACAGCTACGCACGTCTCTATCCAAATAGTTCGAGCTTTGAAGGAATTAAGGAAAAGAACAAAGATAATATTATCTACAGCATGCAAAATGCCACTTCTTTCTACTTTAACTTTAACCTAGATAGACAATCTTATAACCATACTTCAAAAACAAGTGATGCGGAAAAGACAGCTCAACAGGAAGCAGTCTTGAATAAATCTTTCCGTCAAGCCATTAACTTTGCCTATGACCGTACTGCTTATGGTGCCCAATCTCAAGGGGAAGATGGAGCAACTAAGATCGTCAGAAACTTGCTTGTCCCACCGACATTCGTTACTCTTGAAGGAAAAGACTTTGGTGATGTAGTTGCTTCTAAAGTGGTTAACTACGGAAAAGTATGGGAAAATATGAACTTCGCTGATGCCCAAGATGCTTACTACAATGCCGATAAGGCCAAAGAAGTCTTTGCTCAAGCCAAGAAAGAATTGGAAGCCAAAGGTGTTCAATTCCCAATTCACCTGGATTTACCGGTTGACCAAACCTTTAAGAAGGGTGTGTTAGAGGCAAGTTCTTTCAAACAATCGATTGAATCTGTCCTAGGTGCAGAAAATGTGGTCATTGATATTCAAATGTTGACTACTGATGAAATGGATAGTATTGGTTATCTAGCCAATACAGCTGCTCAAAAGGACTATGACCTCTACAACGGTGGTTGGGGACCTGACTATCAAGATCCATCAACCTATCTTGATACCCTTAGCTTAACAAGTGGTGGCTCACTACAAAACTTCGGTTTGGAACCAGGAGAAACCAATGCCAAAGCAATTGCTGTTGGTTTGGATGTCTACACTAAGATGTTAGCAGAAGCCAATGCTGAACAAGATTTGACAAAACGTTATGACAAATATGCAGAAGCTCAAGCTTGGTTGGTGGATAGCTCTCTTGCAATTCCAAACGTATCTCAAGGTGGAACACCTACATTGAGAAAAACAGTTCCATTCTCATCAGCCTTCTCTCAAGCAGGAAATAAAGGTGTTGAATCATACAAATATGTTAAACTGCAAGATAAAGTTGTCACAACGGCTGAGTATGAAGAAGCTCGACAAAAATGGCTGAAAGAAAAAGAAGAATCTAATAAAAAAGCCCAAGAAGAATTGGCAAAACACGTTAAATAATCTGTCTATTCAACAGGAAAAGAGAGTGGGACAGAAATCGGTAATTCGTTAGAATTCGATTTCGTCGTCCCACCTCCGCACAGTTGAGTAGGG